>CAJQNK010000221.1 GCA_905479655.1 uncultured bacterium
CTAGCCTGACCTTCTCACCAACTGTCTACTACGAGACCGTATGTGCCTGAATCTGCGGCGTTACGCTCCCGTCGGGCTCCTCGACGTACAGACAGTACGACTGCGTCGCCCTCGGTCGCAAGCCTTGCATCTCCAGGCACCTACGGCCTCTCGCAACGACATCCGGTGAGAAGGTCAGGCTAGCGTCTTCGCGCCTTCGCGTGAGATCAGGCCTGGCTGCGACCGCCTCGGTATATCGAGACGGCTACCGCCGCCCCTACAGCCTCTCGAGGACCCGCCGGATCTGAGCCTGCACCTTGCGTGCGTTCTCCGGACCCAGGCGCAGCAGGTGTTTCTGCGCGGGGCTCAGGGCCTCCAGCGCCGGGTCCGCGAAGTGGTAGCTCTCCAGGCGCTCCTCGACCGGCACCGGGCCGTCCGGCACAGGAGTGTCCGCCAGGAGGCGCAGGGCCTGCCGGAGCGTCGCGTCGAAGCTCCGCTGCGGGTACCCCAGGTCGCGGTAGGCCTCGTCGAACAGCGGCTCCAGCGTGCGGTAGGCGGTGACGATGTCGTCGGGATCGGCCTCGACGAAGGCGGAGACGAGCGGGTCGTAACGGTGCCAGGTCGCGGGCGCGACGACCAGGCCCTCGCCTGCCGGCTGGACCTCGAACCCCCCCGCGGGCGCCAGGGACCCGACGTGGGGCCGCGGGCTGACCCCCTGCGCCAGGTTGTCCACGGTCGCCGTCAGACGACGCACCAGGCTCTCGGGGGCCAACCAGGTGGCCAGGCGGGGATGGTCCACGACCGCGCCGAGGAGCTCGCGGACGAGGGGATCACTCTCGGCGATGGGCGGGAGCTCCACCGGCTCCGTCGGCGCCTGGACCTGGGGCTCGGGAGCCGGCTCCGCCTGCGCCCCGGTGTCCGCCGCGGTCGGTCGGCTCTCGGAGATCTCCCGGAACCAGAGGAAGTAGGCGGCGATCGCAGCGACGAGGACGACCACGACGGCGACGAGCGGCCAGAGCTTGCGGGAGGGTGGTTCGGAGGGTGAGTTGAGATCGTCACCCTCGTTCTTGATCTCGAACTGGTCCAGATCGTTCATGAAGTGCTCCTTCCGTCCCCATCATACTGCCCGGGAATCTCGACCCTGCCCCGGCTGTTGTCCCAGGGTGATCGGCGTTTCGATCTCGGGGCGCCGGTCGATGACGAGAAGAGAACGGGAGTCGAGAATGCCGCTCTACGAATACCGATGTGACGCCTGCGGCGAGCGCTTCGAAGTGCTGCAGAGGATGGGGGACGGAGCCGACGGTCTCACCTGCCCCCACTGTGGTGGCGACGCGGTCGCGCGACAGCTCTCGACCTTTGCGAGCACCGCGGGGGGCTCCGGCGGCGGCGGCTTCGGCGCGTCGGGCGGCGGTTGCGGCCCCGGGGCCTTCACCTGAGCCAGCTAGCGTCGGGCGGCCCGGTGGGCCGCCGAGTGGGGGACGAGATCCCAGGACACGACCCTCGCCGGGTCCCGGGAGATGATTCCGAAGCCGCGTTTCGGGGCCTTACTCGATCGTAAGAGCGCCGAGCATCCCGAGCATCGCGTCGCGCTGGGCGTCCAGGGTCTCCGCCGGCCCGGTGAGCTTGAAGAACCAGGGGCCGCCGGGACCCTCCACCACGGCGCCGTGGAGCCTCGATCCGGGCTGAGGCTCCGTTGGCCCCATCCCCATGCCGCTGGGCAGGATGGTGCCGTCGACCTCCACGGTGGTGATGGTCATGGGGCCGCTGCGGAACCGGTCGCGGGTGGGCTCGGTGCCCTCCTCGACCTCCATCTGGCCGATCCAGCGCTGGATGTTCGCCTCCGTGCCGCCCCCGCCGCCGGGTCCGAAGAAGAAGACCGCGAGCTGGGCGTCGCCGCCCGGACCGGGGACCGTGGCCTGCGTGATGCGCATGCTGTTGGCGGGCGGCTCCTCGATCCAGCCGTCGGGGAAGTTCCACACCAGGCGGCCTTCCACGTCGCCGCCGGCCGGTGTCTCGCCCACCGGCCGGCCGCCGGAGGAGAGAAGGGGCGCTTCGGCGGCAGCGGGCTGCGCACGGGTGTCGGTGGCGGATTCGGAGCCGCCGCCGCACGCGACCAGCAGGGTGAAGGGTGCGAGGAACACGAGGATGGCGAGAGGATACGGGTGTCGTCGGTTCGATGTCATCATGATTGAGCGCGTCGGGGGTTGGGGATCCGGCGCGGCGGAAAGGTTACCGCATGAGACGAGCCGGCGCGAGTCGGGAAGGGCCCGGGCCGGTGATGCCCTCGACGAGGTGAAGGTCCAAGTGGGAATACGTTCCCGACCCCCCGTCGAGCGCCGCCCAGGCCCCCGAGCTCCGTCGTCGCACAACCCCTCCCACCGCTTCGCGGCGTGCGTCGTCATCGCCTTGATCCACTCGTATCTGGGGCTCCACGTGCTCCTGCGCGGCGTCATCTTCGTCGACCTGGCCCTGGCGCAGATGGCCGCGCTGGGCGCCGTGCTGGCCCTGGTCGACGGTCACCCGCACGGCACCGCGGCCTCCTTCGCCTACTCCCTGGGCGCGGCCCTGTTCGGAGCCGCCATCTTCAGTTTCAGCCGCCTGCGGGAGAGCCGCGTGCCGCAGGAGGCGATCAAGGAGCTGCTCGCCGGCAGCATCCTGTGGGCCACCTGGGGCACCGTGGGCAAGCTCGCGCGGCTCTACGCCGTCGTCGCCGTCGTCCACTACCTGCTGCGTCGGCGGATGATCGCCATCTCGGAGGATGCGGAGGCCGCCGAGGCCGCCGGTCTGCGCGTCCGCCTCTGGGACTTCGTGTTCTACGCCCTCTTCGGTCTGGTGATCACCCTTTCGGTCGAGGTCGCTGGCGTTCTCATCGTCTTTGCCTACCTCGTCGCCCCCGCCATCATCGCGCTGGATGCCAGGGACGGCTGGCGGGGTCGTCTCGTCGTGGGCTGCACGTTGGCCACCCTGGCGAGCGCTGCTGGCCTGGCCGCCTCCTACGGTT
>CAJQNK010000222.1 GCA_905479655.1 uncultured bacterium
GCGATGCAATTCGCGATGTCGAGACCGCGATCTCGATGACCGTGCCAATCGATGCCGACATCGACGCCCGCCTCGTCGACGATCGAGCGCACAAAGCTCACGACGGCGCGCGCGCCCGCGGGTGACGAGTGACCGGCGGTATCACAGACACAGAGGCGCTTGGCACCGAGCTCGATCGCAAGATTGTAGAGCGCTCGCACCGTGTCGGGTTGTGCGCGACTCGTGTCCTCGGTCACGTACATGACCGGCAGACCGTGCCCAACCGCGAACCGGATCGCCTTCTCCGTGAGACCGAGCATGCGGTCGAGGTCCCAACCCTCCGTGTACTGGCGGATAGGGCTCGAGCCGAGGAAGCAGGCCGCCTCGATCAGCACGCCGGTGCGCTCCGAGACGTCGATGATCGGCTGGATGTCCGCCTCCATCGTGCGCGCCGCGCAGTTGGGCGAGACCGCGAGCTTCTCTTCGGCGATCTCCCGCGCCAGGGCCTCGACCTGTTCCACGGCGTGCGGCCCCGCCCCCGGCAGGCCGATGTCGGCCGCCTCGATCCCCAGCTCGCTGATACGGCGCAGGATCTGCAGCTGTTCCTCGAGTGACGGCGAGCGCACGGAGGCCGATTGCAGGCCGTCCCGCAGGGTCTCGTCGCACAGCTCCACCTTGCCGCGGGCCGGACGCACGTCGCCCTGACCGGCGGTGTTCCAGTCGTAGATCAGCTCGCTCTCTTGCATCGTCATGGGTAGGTCCGTCCCTGGCCTGGCGCGAGTTCGGAAGATCGGAGGGCACGCTCCCCAGCGGGTGTCGTCAGCCGGCGGAGACGGTTGCCGCGACGGCCCGGGCCAGGCGGTCCCCGACCTCGGAGGTCGAGAGATCACCACCCAGGTCGGCGGTCGTCCAGCCCTCGCGGATGGAGCGTGCCGCGGCCCCCTCCACCGCCGCCGCCGCCTCGTCGTGGCCCAGCGTCTCCAGCAGGAGCGCCAGCGAGAGGATGCCACCCATGGGGTTCGCCACCCCCTTGCCGGCGTACTTGGGCGCGGAGCCGTGGACCGGTTCGAACATCGACGTGCGGCCGGGATGGAGGTTCGCGGAACCCGCGACGCCGAGCCCGCCCTGGAGGCCGGCCCCGAGGTCGGTGACGATGTCGCCGAACATGTTCGTCGTGACGATCACGTCGAATTGCTCCGGCTTGCGCACCATCTGCATGACCATGGCGTCCACGAACAGGTGCCAGCTCTCGATGTCGTCGTACTCCCGCGACACCTCGGCGAACACCCGCTGCCATAGTTCGTGGCCGTAGCGCATCACGTTGGACTTGTCCGCCATGCAGACGCTCTTGCGGCCGTGCGCGCGGGCGTATTCGAAGGTCGCCCGGATGATCCTCTCTACCCCCTTGCGGGTGTAGATCTCCTCCTGGACCGCCACCTCGTCCGGCGTGCCGCGCTTGAGCTGGCCGCCGGCGCCGACGTACGCCCCCTCGGTGTTCTCCCGGAAGACCACGAAGTCCACCTGCTCCGGCGTCTTGCCCTTCAGCGGACAGAGACGCTCGTCGTACACCTTGACCGGCCTGAAGTTGATGTACAGGTCGAGGCCGAAACGCGTCCCGAGCAGGATGTCCTTGGCGTGGCGCATATCCGGCACCCGCGGGTCGCCGAAGGCGCCGATGAAGATGGCGGAGTAGTTGTCCCGGAAGTCGTCGAGCGCCCCGGGCGGCAGGGTCTCGCCGGTCTCCAGGAAGTGGTCCGCGCTCCAGGGGAAGGTCACGGTCTCGATCGGCAGCTCCCACCTCTCGGCCGCCGCGGAGAGCACCTTCATGGCCTCCACGGTGACCTCGGGGCCGATGCCGTCGCCGGGAATCACGGCGATCGTCTGGGGCCGCCGGTGGCGTGGATCTTGGGTGTTCATGGGGGCGAGATCGTAACACAGGGGCAAGGAGCCGGAGGTCCGGTTCCGGGTGAGGTCAGCGTGCGAACGATGGAGAGGAAACGTCGAGGTGCACCGGGGCGAAAGGGCGTCAGCCCCAGCTTCCGGGAGACGGCTACGGAGCGGGGAGGCCAAGGCGCCCCGGGACCCCCTACCCCGGCGCGGGGACCCGCCGCACCAGGGACGGCTCGAGGTCGGCCAGAATCTCGAAGACGTACGGCACCTCGGGGCACAGCCACGCCGAGTGGAGCGTCGGCCAGCCACCGTCGGAGAGGGACAGGATGTCGTCCAGCAGGTCCCGCTCCTCCACCTCCACGGCCAGCGGCACGACGTCCGTCTTGGGCTGGGAGGTCTCGAGCCGCCGCAGACCGCCCGGCGTGCGGACGTAGCCCCGTCGGCGACTCCGGAAGTACCCCACGCAGGCCTCCCACCCGCCGATACACGGCCCCTCGGCTGGCGCCGGCGCTCCCGGCCGCGCCGCCACCTGGAGCCTGCGCCCCCTGTCGACGCTCCAGCGCCATTCGGGGTCGGCCTCCGGCTCGATCGGGGCGGGATAGGCGAAGTGGGCGGACGCGGCCGGCTGCCGACCGATCCAGCGGGCGGCCGGCACCACCCAAGCGGGCACCAGCACCGACCGGAACAGCATTGCGGGGCGGCCGTCGCCGTCGGTGACGCACAACTGCAGGTTGAACTGCGGGTAGGAGAGCCGGATCGCGGGCAGAGATTCGAGTCGCAGGCGCTCGTGACGGAAGAGGAGCGCCGAGGCGAACACCCAGCGCTCGCCGTCCCACTCGTGAACCTCGTAGCGCAACGGCTCCGGCGCCGCGGGCACCGCACGCTCGGGGAGCGCCCAGTTGAGCTGCAGGCAGTCGCGCACGACAGTGCGTAGGATCATTGGAGGCTCATCCCTGAGGGAGGCCCGCCCGGCGCGGCCGACGGGCAGCGTCGGAGGCACCCCCGAGACGATAGCGTGGGGGGCGACGGGGGGCAAGGGCGACGGGGGGGGGCAACGAACGCTCGCCCACGGGTTCCTTCGGCTTCTCGCTACGCGCTCGCTCAGGACGACACGCGGAGGCCTTCAGCTCTTCCTGGAGCCCGCCGCCGGCACCACCGCCCGGTCGAGGTGCTTCTCTCCCTGCCGCGCGAAGCTCTCCACGAACTCCGCCTCCATCGCCCTGCGACGCTCCTCGGGCAGGAACGAGCGGCGCAGCGCCCGCAACGACAACCCGGCCAGCTCCTCGGCCGAGAGGTTCCAGGTCTCCGCCGTCGCCAGGTACTCCCCGGTCAGCGTCGTGTTGAAGAGCGGCGGATCGTCCGAGTTGACGGTGACCTCCAGCCCGGCGTCCCACAGCGCGCCGAAGGGGTGAGAGGCGAGATCGGGCGCAACGCCCAGGCAGACGTTCGATGTCGGGCAGACCTCCAGCGGCACGCCGCGCTCCGCCAGGGTCGCCATCAGCTCGGGGTCCCGAGCAGCGGCCACCCCGTGGCCGATGCGCTCGGCGCCGCACACCTCGAGCACCGAGCGGATGGACTCGGGGCCGCCGTGCTCCCCCGCGTGGGCCACGAGCCCCAGGCCACCCGCCCGGGCCTCCGCGAAGTGCTCGCGGAAGGGCTCGTTCGGACGGTCCTCGAAGCCGGAGAGCCCGAGGGCCACGACGGTTCGATCCTGGTTGTCGAGCGCCCACTCCACCGTGCGGTCCGCCCACTTGAACTCCGCGTTGCGCACGATGTCCGGGATCAGCCGCAGGCCGACCCCCCGACGCTGCCAGCGCCCGAGGGTCTCCGCCAGGGCCTCCGCCACCTCGGAACCCGAGACCCCGTTCATCAGGTGGGTGCCGATCGTGAAGTGGGCCTCCGTGTAGCGGACGTTCTGGCGCTCCTGCTCCTCCAGGAAGTCGTCGGTGATCGCCTGGAAGTCCTCCGGATGGCGCAGGCACTTCGAGCACGCCAGGTAGATCTCCACGAAGTGCTGGAAGTCCCGGAACTCGAACCACCGTTCGAGACCCGCCACGTCGTTTGCCGGCAGGTCCACCCGGCGCTTCTTCGCCAGACGCAGGAGCGTCTCCGGCTGGATCGATCCCTCCAGGTGAACGTGCAGCTCCGCCTTGGGCATCGCCTCCACGAAGCGTCGAAGTCCCGCGTCGCTCATCGCTTCGCCTCCTCCCGGGCCTCCCGCTCGACCGCCATCCGTTCGAGGACCGCTTGGGGCACCAGGCCCCGGAGGTCGCCGCCCAGGAAGAAGACCTCCTTCACCAGGCGGCTCGAGAGGTAGCTGTACTCCTCCTTGGGCATCATGAAGACCGTCTCCACGGCCAGGTCGAGACGCCGGTTCATGAGCGCCATCTGGAACTCGTACTCGAAGTCCGAGACGGCTCGCAGACCGCGGACGATCGTCGTCGCGCCGACCTCGCCCATGAAGTCCACCAGCAGCCCCGAGAACGCCTCCACCCGGCAGTCTTCGTACCTCTCCACCTGCTCCCGGATCATCTCCACCCGCTCGTCCACCGTGAACAACGGCTTCTTCGCGTCGTTGTGCAGGACCGCGATCACCACCCGGTCGAAGATCGACCGGCATCTCGCGAAGATGTCCAGGTGGCCGTTGTGAACCGGGTCGAAGCTGCCGGCACAGACCGCCACCCGCTCGCCACCCTTCATCGCGCCCCCCCCGACAGGTCGAAGGTGACGCTGTTGAACGCGGCGTCGACCAGCCGCAGCAGGAGCAGACTGCCGTCTCCCGGCGCCGGCAGCGACAGCGTCTCGGACCGGGAGTCGAGCAGGCCATCCGCGGCCTCGGCCGGCTGCCAGCCCTCGGCGTCGATCGCGTACTCCGCCTGACGCAGCGGGCTCGACGCGTCGCTCACCTCGACCCGCAGACGATCCCCGTCGCGCGTGATCCGACCGAGCCGCGGCGACCCGTGGTCGATCACCACGGCCTCCGTCACCTCGTCGGCCGTGAGCTCCAAGCCCTCCGGGTTGTCCCGGTCGTCGCTCGCGGTCACGCGGAACCGGTACACCCCGTCCGGCAGGGCGGTCGCGTCGAAGCTGTAGTGATCCGCGTCGAGGTCCTTCACCAGCGGCAGCCAGCGGGCGTCCTTCCTCTCGGGCCGGAACTCGACGCCGTACCGAAGCTCGTCGTCATTGGGGTCGTCGGCCTCCCAGCGAACGGTCCGCCACCCCGTCTTCCACACCGGCTTCATGCGCAGCTGGTTGGCCGAGGAGGGCTCCAGCGTCGTGAAGATGCCGTGGCGGTCGGGGGAGACGGGCTCGAAGACCTGCTGGTTCGGGTTGTAGTTCGACGGCACCAGGATCTCTCCGGGCTCCATGACCGAGACGCTCTCGAACTTCGGCGCCAGGTTCTCCTGGCGGTAGGAGAGGATCACCTCCTGGAGCAGGGGCGAGCGGCCGTCGTCGGCATCGAGCTCCACCCGCCACTGGGCGTAGCGGCCCAGGGGCAGACCCGGGAGGTCGATCTCGGCGCCCGAGCTCGCCGGCGTCCAGT
Organism: uncultured bacterium; assembly: GCA_905479655.1. Taxonomy (GTDB): domain Bacteria; phylum Acidobacteriota; class Thermoanaerobaculia; order Multivoradales; family JAHEKO01; genus CAJQNK01. The sequence goes on from CAJQNK010000222.1 coordinate 5,414, forward strand.
CCGACCAGGTGCCATCCGGCTCCGAGGAGAGGCCGCTGCGCACCGAGAACGACAACCGCGAGCCTCCCGGGGTCTCGCCCCGCCACATGAGCGTGCCGAAGCGGGCGATCGAGCCGGCGTCGAGGGCGGGGCTCGTGTAGGTGCCCCGGCGCTCGCTGCGGTCGGAGACCACGTACAGCGCGGCGGCGTTGGTGGTGGCGAACGCCGGCCCCGGAGCGTCGGGCAGGAGCGCGACGATCTGACGTTCGTCGACGTCCTTCTCGAGCACCATCCGGCCGTCGCGGAAGCTGTAGAGCTGGCCCTCCTGGCCGGTCGCCACCCACAGGCGGTCCCGGTGCCAGAGGAGATCGTAGACCGTCTCCTCCTCGAAGCTCCAGGCACTCTGGACCCTCCCGCTCTCCTCGATGCGCAGGATCTCCGAGCGGGCGCCCTGGAACCCCTTGGGCCGGGAGGCGGCGAACAGATCGTCCATGTCGTCTTCGACGACGGTGACCTCCGCCTCCGTCCCCTCGTCGTCGCCGCCCTCGGCGTCGTCCTTCTCGGAGTCCGAGAGGTTCACCTGGCTGGCCTCGGAGGCCAGCACCGCCGCCCAGCAGCCGCCGTCGGGCGAGGTCGTGAAGCCGATCACCTCGGGTTGGGCGGCGTCGTACAGCGTCCGCGCCCGGCCGGAGGGATCCAGGCGCAGGATCAACCCCTCGCCGGCCGTCCCGACCAGCAGGTCCCCGTCCGGCAAGAGCTTCAGGGCCCGGAGGTGGATGTCGTCGCTGTCGTAGAGCAGCTCGGCCTCGCCTTCGGAGTCCACGGCGTACAGGCGACCGCGGGTCCCGGTGGCCACCAGGAGACGGCCGTCGGCGGCCCGTGCCAGGTCCCAGATGTAGGTCTCGCCGGGCTCGAAGAAGACCTCGCCGGCGCCATCCCGGATGCGGTAGACCTTGCCGTCGGGCGAGGTGCCGGCGTAGACCGTCCCGTCGCCGTCGGCCCAGACGGCGAAGACCTCCGGCTCGGAAGCCTCGAACAGCACCTCCACCCGACCGTCGCGGTCGACCCGCAGGACGCGGCCGGAGTTGCCGGTGCCGACGACCCAGCCCGCGGGATGGGGCGCGGCGGCGAAGAGGAAGGGCTCGTCCACCGCCGCCACCCGCTCGACTTGGTCGGCGAGTTGCAGCGTCCCGAGGGGGTCGATGCCGATCCCCTCCAGGGTCCCCGGAAGGAAGGACGACCGGCTCTGCAGGCGGAAGAACCGCACGTCGGTGGCCGCCGCCGGCCCGACCGTCGTCGCCAGCGCCAGCCCCAGGGCCAGGACGGCCGACACGACTCGGCGCGGTCCGCGGTCTCTCGAATCGGTTCTCATCACTCGCTCGTCCCCTCGCTGTTCGTTGCCTCGCCGGCTCCGCTCTCCGGCCTCCGGCCCGTCGCGTTCTCGTCTCCGCCCCGGGCCGGCCCGCCGGCCGGGTCCGCGCCGCCCTGCACCGGCTCGCGGCGCTCGACGTCCAGGTCCACGCGGGTGCCACCGGCGAGCGGCACGTCGAGCCACTCGCTGACCTCCTGGGCGATGGCCAGCGTCAGCGGCGTGGCGCTCGCCGAGGCCGACGACTTCCAGAGGGAGCGCAGCGACCCCGGGAGCTGGGGCATGACCTCCCCCGCCACGGCCAGCCCCTTCTCCGCGAACACCCCCAGCACCACCAGCTCCCGCGGGGAGTGGAACGAGCGGAGGAGACGCAGGGCCTGATCGAAGGTGACCGGGCTCGCCCGCTCGATCTGGAGGCGCGCGGCGTCCACGGACGGGCCGTCGCCCACCAGCAGGGAGTACCGCCCCGCGGGTAGGCCCCGAGGCAGCTCCACCTCGATCCGGTGCCGGAACGGTTCGCCCCGGTGAGGCGCCAGATCGATGTTGAGCGCCACCGTGTCTCCGGGCCGCACGACCGACCGGTCGGCGTGGGCCTCGATCAGACGCGCCGTACGAGGCTCCCGGACCTGCTCGTAGACCAGCTCGACCCTCTCCAGGTCGACCTCCTCCAACGGGTTCTGGACCAGGAAGCCCGCGACCGCCAGCAGGAAGGTCGCCGACTGCACGGCGGCGCCCGGCCCGTCGAAGCTCCGCTGCATGGAGAGTTCCTCGCCCCCCGAGAGGACGAAGCGCATGGAGAGATCGAGCCCCTGGGAGCCACTGGCCCGGGTGGTCGAGTCCAGACAGCCCAGCGCGCCGATCGCCACCAGCGTCGGCTGGATGAGCGGCACGTCCGCGAGCCGCAGGTCGTAGCTCTTGGACGCGTTCTCGCCCCGGACCTCGACCGACATCGGCACCATCCTGGGCATCACTCCCATCGTCCCCAGGATGCCCGGCTGCCGGTCGACCTGGAAGGTGCCGACGATCTCGCCGTGACCCGAGATCTTGAACGAGCTGAGCTGGCTCGACAGCACGGTGATCACCTCGGCCGTCGCCATGGGGATCTCCACCGGACCCAGCCCGAGGAACGGGTGCCCGAAGGCCAGGACCCGGTCGCCCACCCGGTCGGTCACCGTCCCGGTGGCCGCGAGCTTCAGGTCGCCGTCGACCAGCACGCCGGCCACGGCGCTCCCCGGCACCAGGTCCGCCGGACCGTTCCCGGAGGTCGAGGCGGAGGTGGAGGCGGAGGCGGAGCCGGTCGGCGCCAGGGCCCCGAGACCCGACTCCAGGATCGTGCGGGAGGTGCCGGCGAAGCCCGCCGCGCTCCACTGCACGCCCAGTCGCGCATCCGGCCGCGACGGCGGCGCGAGGGCCGCGACGGCCTCCTCGAGAAGCGACACCGGCAGGCTCTCGAGCAGCTCCGCGACGGAGGTCGAGACCGCCCCCCGCGGCGCGCCGCCGGCCGACGGCGCGTCGTCCATGAGGCTCCTCATCAGCGCGATCGGCGTGATGCCCGCGATGGCGCCCTGGCTGAACGGCCAGGCGAAGGCCACCGCCCCCAGCAGCCGGCCGTCGATGTACACCGGGCTGCCGCTCATCCCCGCGATCACCCCCGTCTCCTCCAGGTCGTGGCCGCTGAGCCGCGCCAGCACGAAGGAGACATCGGGCGCGATGTCGCGCATCACGCCCAGCACCTCCACCTCGAAGCGCTCGGGCTCGGTGCCGCGGAACACGGAGAGGCCGTAGCCGGTCTGGCCCGCCACGACCTCGCTCACGGGCAGTGTGGGTACGGCCTCGTCGGCCGGACGGACCGCGCCGGGGGCGGCCAGGCTCAAGACGGTCGCGCTCACGACGAGCCGCCGGATAAATCGGTTCTTCGCTCGCATCGCTTCGGGATTGTACGTCGGCAGGCCGCCGCCTGTTGCGCCCCGCGGACAGCCGGGTCCAGCCTCACCTCCTCACCAGCGCCGTGACGACTGTCCTGAAAATGCCCCGCGCGGGGGGGGGCGCAGGGGCCCGGGTTCGCCCCGTGGGTCGCTGCGCAGATCCGGGGGGACGTAGGGGTGACGTGTGGGTGAGCCCGACGGTGTCGTCCTGACCGACCGAGCGGAGCGCCGCCTCTCAGCTCCCGCCACCCAGGACCATCGGCACGGGCGGTCCGAGACCCTCGGCGTCCGCCAGCAGCTGACCGACCTCGTTGTTGCCCCACGCCCACCCTCGACCGTTCTCGTCGATCGCGTAGCCGCGGTCGACGCCGGCGAAGATCCGGGCGATCGGCGGTAGGCCGGAGATCGGCGTCGGCTCGGACGAGTAGGCGCCGCTGATCGTCCGGCCGAGCTGGCCATGGCTGTTCGGGCCCCACGAGAGCACCGTTCCGTCCCCTTGGAGCGCCAGGCTGAACTCGCGGCCGGCGGCGACCGCGACGACGTCCGTGAGCCCCTCGATCTGGACCGGAACCGGGTAGAGGTCGTTGTTCCCCGGCTGCGCCAGCGAGCCGTTCAGGTTGCGGCCCCAGCCCCACACCGTTCCGTCGTCGCGCGCGGCGAGCGCGTGGTCGACGCCGGCAGAGATGTCCACTACGCCGTCGATCTCCACGTCCACCGGGCTCAGCGAGAAGAAGCCCTGCGCCGCGGCCGAGACCGCGCCGCTCATGCTCATCGTCGGCACGCCCGAGTTGCCAAGAGTGCCGTAGTTGTTGATCCCCCACGACTTGACCCGACCGTCGGCGGTGAGTGCGAGCGAATAGCCGCCGCCGGCGTCGATCGCCACCGCTTCGACCCCGCTCCCGACCGGCGTCGCGCTGCCGGCACCGCTGCCGTGCCCCAGACCCCCGGCGTCGTTGACGCCAAAGGCGACCACCGAGTCGTCGGGCCGCCGCGCGAGGGTGTAGTTCGTGGACGCCGCGACATCGATCAGGCCGTCGATGCCGAGCTCGACCGGCTCCGTGAATCGGGTCGACTCGGTCGGGCCGAGCCGCTCGTCGAACCCGTAGCCGGCGCCCCACACGCTGCCGTCCTCCGCCAGGAAGATCGAATAACCGGTGCCCGCGGCAACGTCGCTGATCGCCGGCAGGCCCACGACCCGGACACCCGAGAAGCAGTAGTCGGTCTGTTCCCAGCCGAGCTGGCCGTCGCCACCGTTGCCGCACGTCCAGACCGAGCCGTCCTCCGTCAGGACGACGGTGTGGCCCTCGCCGGGCGCGATCTCGATGATCTCCAGCCCGCTGGCCGGATCTTCGCCGGGTGAGGCGGTCGGCTGCGCATCGTCCGCGACGACCTCGAGTGCGTCCGCCTCGGACATCGCGGGCGGATTGGGGCACGCCGCCAACGGCAGCACCAGGAACGTCGACAGCAGCACACGGCTCGCTACGTGGAATCGCCTCATCATTCGCAACCTCCCGGGTCGATCTGCTGACGTAGGCCAACCACTCGTCGGCCTCGATCCCGCAGCCCTCCCGTCTTGTGATGGTGGTCTTCTCTCTGAAAAACAGCCGCGTGCAACGCCTGCCGGCTGGGGGTGTGGCAAGTGACCCTCTTGGTGAGTTCTGCAGGTCGAGCGGCCTGCCTGACGGCCCGTTGCAGGACGGTCGGGTGGTGGTGGTGGCGGCGAGAGGGTCCGCCGTCGGGGGGTCGGCAGGGCGGGCGGTCGGGATCGACGTCCCTGACATCCAACCTCGAGCGCTCCGTAGGGCGGGCCAGCTCCCAAGCGGGCTCGGGCTCCACTACCCCGCGAGCCAAGCCGCGAATCGGGTCGTCGAGGGGTTCATTCGCGTCCGCCAGTCGCAGTGGGTGAATCCTCCAGGCAAATCGATCCGTTCTGGTTCGAGGATACCCGATCCTCGGTTCGATGGGCCAACTCCCTGCCCCGGCACTCTTGGCCCTCACCGGGACGCCGGGCTTCGGCTGAGGCGCAGGAAAGGAGACGAGGGCCGGGGAAGCTCCCTGATGGCCTGGCAGGGGCCTACACTCTCCCGAGGGCCCTCGGGAGGGTGAGAGGAGCTGACGCTGTCGAGAGGCACCCGCTCTCGGCTTCGCGCAGGCAGAGGGAGTCGGGGCGGCCGCCCCGCCGCTGCAGCACCCCCCGGCTTCCCTGGAGCGAAGGCGTGCTCGTTTCGCGTCCATATCTCTATGGAATGCCACGCGATCTGCGCTACGTGCCCCCGGGCTCCCTCGTCGAGGTGACCTGCCGGACGATCCAGGGCCGGTACCTGCTGCGTCCGTCGCCCGAGCTCAACGAGATCTTCTACGGCGTCCTCGGCCGGGCCCTGGACCACTCCGAGGTGGAGATCGTGGCCTTCAAG
>CAJQNK010000223.1 GCA_905479655.1 uncultured bacterium
GAAGCGACCGTCTCCTCCACACCCCACCGCCTCCGCCAAGCCTTCCAACGACTCACCCGGGAGCTCGATCGAATCGTCCGGAAGGCCCAGCTGAAAAACTTGACTCAACCGTCACGACTCCAGCCCACGGGAGATTCCTAGCTCGACCTTCTCACGATCCGCTGCGGGTCCCGAGAGCCCACAGGGCGTCGGCGGTGCGAAGGAAGATCTGCCCGTCGGAGACGGCCGGCGAGGCCAGCGTGTAGCCGCCGAGTTCGTTGGTTGCCAGGATCTCGAACCTCGGGCCCGCCCGGAAGACGGTCGTGGTGCCGTCCTCGCTCGTGGCGTAGATGCGATCGCCGATCCGCACCGGTGAGGCACTGTAGGTCCCGTTGGCCAGCCTCTCGGGACCCCAGACCCGCTCGCCGGTCTGGAGGTCGAGGCAGATCGCCAGTCCGCGGTCGGTGACGAGGTAGAGACGCTCGCCGTCGCTCACGGGGGTGGGGACGTCGAGGGGCTCGTCACGGATCCAGACGACGTGGGAGTCGGTGACGTCGCCCTGGCCGCCCGGGCGGATCGCGACCACCGGCCCGCGTTTGCCCGAGGCCAGAACCAGGCCGCCGGCGGGAACGGGCGAGGCGACGATGCGCTGGGCCGGGCTGTCCTCGGGGTTGAGGACGTCCGCCCGCCAGAGCTCGCGGCCCGTGGCCGGATCGTGACCGGTGACGACGTCGCCGCCGGTGATGACCAGCTCCTCTCCCTCGGGGCCCTGGACCATCATCGGTGTCGCGTAGCCGTCGGGTGACTCGCGCTGGGCGTCGGTCGGACGCTCGACCCGCCACCGCGTCTCGCCGGTGGCCGTGTCGACCCGCAGAAGGTAGGAGGGCGCATCCGTGTGGAAACCGTGGAGGACCTGGACGTAGAGCGAGTCGCCGTGGAGGAGGGGGGACGAGGCGTAGCCCCAGAGCAGCCCGAACTCCCCGTACTCCTCCTGCAGGTCACGGCTCCAGAGGCTCTCGCCGTCGGCCGAGAAGGCCGCGAGTCGGCCGGTGCCGGTCAGGGCCCAGACGCGCTCCCCGTCGGTCACCGGAGAGGGCGACGAGAGGTTGTGCTTGCGCAGGAAGGCGTTGCCGCCGCCCAGCGACCTGCGCCAGGTGACCGAGCCGTCGGTGCGGTCGAGGGCCCAGAGCTCGAGCTCGCCCTGGGTCTCCTCCCTGGCCACCAGGAGGAAGACGCGCCCGCCCGCCACGACCGGCGTGGAGGCCGAGCGAGCCGGCAGCGGAGTGCGCCAGGCGACGTTCTCGTGGGGCCCCCAGGTGAGAGGGGCCTCGGTGTCGGGAGAGACCCCGTTGAGGCCGGGGCCACGCCACTGGGGCCAGTCGGCCTGGGCGGGCACGGTGGCGAGGGTCAGCAGGACGGTCAGGATCGAGAGTCTGCGCATCGGGGTCCTCCGGGTTTCGTCCGGGTGCTTTCGTCCGGGTGCGGTCTTCGTCCGGGTGCCAGGCACGTTCCAAGGAACGGGGTCCGCGGGGTGTCGGACCCCTACGTGGATTCTCTCTCAGGTCGAGGCGAGGGTCACGACCAGTACGCCGAGGGCGGCCAGGAACGCCGCCAGGAGCTTCTGGCGCGTGAACGGCTCGCCGAGGAAGAGAGCGGCGAAGATCATGGCGAAGATCAGCGACGTCTGGTTGAGGAGGGCGGCGACCGAGGCCAGCGTGTATTTGAAACCGGCCGTCCACAGGAGCAGGGCCACGTAGGATCCGAGCACCGAGGCCGGCAGACTGGTCCGCCAGAACGCCGAGGGTCGGAGGAGGAGCCCGAGTTCCCTGCGCCGTGGTCCGAGCGCCCAGAGTGCGGCCAGCGCCGCGGTGCCCACGAGGAGACGTACGGAGGTCGCCCAGACCAGGGGCACCCGCTCGAGCACCGGCTTGGCCAGCACGATGCCGAACGCCATGAGGCCCATGGCGCCGACGGCCGCGGCGAGCCCCTGGCCGAGGCGGAGTTCCGTGATGTCGGTGGCTCGGCGAGAGGCGAGAACGAGGATCCCCAGGAGGATGAGGGTTCCGCCGATGTAGTGGGCGGCCGCTGGCCGTTCCCCGAGGAGCATGGCCGAGAACAGGATGGCGAACGGGCTGTAGGTGCACTCCACCACCGCCACGCGTCCCACGCCGACCAGGTTGAGGCCGTAGAAGAGCAGAGTGTCCGCCAGCGCGATGCCCAGGAAGCCGCTCACGGTGAGGATCCAGAGGTCCGCTCTCGAGACGGTCGCGAACGGCTCGAGGGCGCCGCCGGTGACCGCCATCGTAGCGCCCAGCAGGACCAGGCCCACGAGGTTCTTGAACAGGTTGAGCGGCACCGGCGGCAGGTGCTCGCCGCTGCGCTTGAACAGCACCACCGCCATGGCCCAGGTCAGGGCGGCGCCGAGGGCCGAGAGCTGGCCGAGAAGGTCGGTGGACATCACGAGCGGGCCGCGCCAGGGTCGCGCGCGGCCCGCGGACGCTATCACCGGCGGCGGGTCAGTAGACGAACTCGCGGATGTCGTAGAGGCTCACGCGCAGTCCGAGCCGCCGCGCCGAGCGGGCGAAGAGCCGTGTCTCCTCGTCGATCTCCCGAGCGCTCATGCCGTCCGAGCCCGGGTCCGATCGATCCGGCGGCTCGACGAAGGGGGACAGGTAGACGAGGTCGTCCCGGGTGAGGGGGAGACGCGCCAGGACGTCGAGGGTCGCCTCTCGGTGTCGCTGCCGGAGCTCCCTGCCGCCGAGACCCACCATGACGATGAGACTCACGGCGATCCCCTCGTTCTTCAGCCGTGCCACGAAGCTTTCCAGGGCGGCCGCGGAGCCCGGCTTGTTGACCTTTTTCAGGAGCTCGTCCAGCCCGGTCTCCATGCCGACGTAGACCCGCTCCAGGCCCCGGCGTCGGAGCCAGCCCCAGGCCTCCTCGCCGCGCCGCTCGCCGCTGTACAGATCGACGAAGCCCGAGAGCGGCTCGCCCGGGAAGGCGCGCACGGCGCTCTCGACCAGGGGCTCCAGACGGCGGCGACCGACGGCGAGGGCGTTGCCATCAGCGAGGAAGATGCCCCGGCGCAGGAGGATGCCGCGGCCGAGGAGCTCCCGGACGGCCTCCACGTGCGCCTCGAACTCGGAGGGTCGTCGGACGGCGAACGGCCTCCCCGCATAGAAGCTGCAGAACGTGCAGCCGTTCCACGAGCAGCCCTCGGTCGCCTGCAGCACGATGGCGGCGTAGCGGTCGGGCGGCAGGATCGAGACGGGTCGGTAGGCGCGGTCGAAGCGCTCGCGCTCCGCCAGCAGACGCTCGGGCGTCCACGGGAGGATCTCGTCGCGCAGGCGCTGCGCCAACTCCTGACGGGCCTCCCGCGCGACCTCTCGGGCGAGCTCCCCCGCGCGACCGAGGACGGCTGCGGCCTCTCGGCTGTCGAGGGGGCGCCATCCGCGCACGGGAGTGGTGCGGCGCTCGAACACCCTTCCCGAGAGCGTTCGGCGCCAGGTGCGGCGCCGCTCGGTGTAGGTCTGGAGCCGCCCCTCACGATCGAAGGAGGCGATCCGCTCCAGGTCGGGGGTGAAGCTCGTGGCCACCGGGCCGAGGTTGGCGTGCAGCACGTGGAGATCGGGAGTCGAGGGTTCGGAGCGTCGGGCTCCCGCTCAGTCGTCAGCCAGGAAGAACTCGACGGTGGTGACGACCCGGATCGTCTTGAACTCGGGGGAGAAGGCGTCCCGGGACTCGATGGAGAAGTACCCCTGCGTCGCGCGCCGGATCGAGCCCACCCGACTGCCGGAGTCCTCGGCGAACTGCTGGGCCGCGTGCCGCGCGTCGCGGGTCGCCTCCGCGATCATCTCGGGCTTGACCGAGTCGAGCGCGGTGAACAGGTACTCGGTCGAGAACTCGTAGCTGCGGATCAGCGAGACGCCTCGGCGGACGAGCTCACCCGAGGCGGCGATCGCGTCGCGGACGGCCGGCACGCGCGCGGTGCGCAGCGTGAGGGTGGCCTCGGCGCTGTACCGGTGGCGGGGTCCGTTGTCGCGGCCGAAGCCCTGGGCGTTGAAGTCGGTGATGCGAGGCGACGAGCGCGTCATCTCGCCGGCCTCGAAGCCGCGTTCCTCCAGGAAGGCGGCGATCGTCGATGCGGCCTCCTCGAGATCGCTCTGGACCCGTCCGAGATCGTCTCCGGTGGCGTTGAACACGATGGGCCAGATGGCGAGGTCGGCGGCCACCTCCCTCTCGGAGAGGCCGCGCACCGTGACGAACCGTTCGGTGGCTCGGGCGGCGAACAGACCCTGACCAACGAACCAGCCGGCGATCGCCAGACCGATTCCGAGGGTCGCTCCGAGGACGAGGGCGGCGGGGGTCGAGGTCGGGCGGTCCATGGGGAGAGCCTACACCCGGAGCCACACGGGTCGGGTCGGCCTCGCGGTCCGACTGCCGAGGACCCGCGGGGGGGCGATTGGTAGACTCGCGCCTCTTCCCACCTCCCGACATCTACGGTTTCTCGCGAGTTTCGCCGGACCGACCCGACCAGGAGAGATGATGCCGCGTCCAACCCCGCCAGGCCGCTCCCTCGTTCCTGCCATCGTCCTCGCCGTCCTGGCGGCTGCGGTCGTCTCGTCTCCGGTCGCGGCGACGTGGTCGATCCAGATCGCCGACGAGGTCACCGGCGAAGTGGCGGTGGGCTCCGCGACCTGCGTGTCGGGAATCGATCTCCTCCAGCTCACCCCCGTCGTGGTGGTCGGCACGGGCGCTGCCGCGGCCCAATCGGTGGCGGACTCGGGTGGCGAGAATCGCCGCACGATCTTCGACGGCTTCCTGGCGGGCGACTCGCCCGAGCAGATCCTCGCCGACCTCGAGGCGCAGGACGGCCTGCACCAGAACCGGCAGTACGGCATCGTGGACGTGCCGCCCCATCCGGAGGTCACCTTCACGGGCAGCGAGGCGGGGGCGTACGCGGGGGGCGTCACGGGGCGGTTCGGAGATCTGGTGTACACGATCCAGGGCAACCTGCTGACCGGCGCTCCGGTCGTCGAGCGGGCCGAGCAGGCGCTCCTTCGAGTCCGGGGCGACGTTCCCCTGCGGCTCATGGCGGCGATGTTCGCCGCCTATCGGATGGGCGGAGACGGGCGCTGCTCGTGCTCCCAGTTCAACCCCACGGGCTGTGGCTCGCCGCCCGCGGAGTTCGAGAAGTCCGCCCACGTGGGCTACATGGTGGTGGCGCGCGCCGGCGACGCGGATGGCGGTTGCGACGCCGAGATCGGCTGCGCCTCGGGGGAGTACTACATGAGCCTGAACGTCCCGTTCGACGGACCTGGAGACCCGGACCCGGTGGTCCAGCTCCGGGGCCTGTTCCTGGATCATCGGCGGGGATGGATCGGCCGTCCGGATCACCACGAGTCGACGGTGGCGTTCGACCCCGGCGTCCTGCCGGCGGATGGTGTGAGTTCCGCCACCGCCACGCTGTCGCTGGCCGACTGGCGAGGCGATCCACTGACGAGCGGTGGCGCGTCGGTGAGCGTCGAGCTCGCACCGGACTCCGGCGCTCAGGCGACGATCGGCCCCGTCACGGACCAGGGCGACGGCTCGTACACGTTCGAGCTGACCGCCGGGATGGTGCCTGGCACCGTGAGACTGCTCGTCGCGGTGGACGACGGCCAGGGGGCGATCCAGCTCGCCCCGTCGCCGTCGATCGACCTGCTGCCGTGACCTCCGTCCGGATCGACGCCGCTCAGAGGCCGGCCGAGGAGGTCGCCGTGTCGGGCGCCGTCGACTCCTTCCGGAAGGCCGACAGGGCGCGTTGGCGCAGCCGTTCGAGCCACCTCGAACCGCGGAATGCACGGAGCTCGTCGAGCAGCGGGTCCCTGCTCTCGGAGTCGAGGAGCAGGACGAACGGCTCGATCTCGGCGTGCTCGCGGAGGGTGGAGAGCTTCCAGTACAGGATCCCGGCCAGGAGCTGCGATTCGAACCGGCTCTCCACCTGACGCAGCGCCCGGACGGCGAGGGCGCGCTCGGTCAGGTCGAGCGGCTGCTCGTCCCAGACCACGACGCGCTCGTCGCCGGTCTCTCCCACGACCGAGGCCCCGCTCGAAGCCCACGGCTCGAAGGTGGAGTTGGCCCGACGGGTGTACCCGAGCTCCGTGAACAGGACGCGCATGGCCGGTCGCCCGATGGAGAGGCGGAAGCCGTCGATCTGGCCCAGGACCTCGCTCCAGCCGTCGATCAGGTCGGGCAGGAGCGAGTGGGCGTCGGTCTCGTCTCGCCACACCTTGCGGAGCTTGAAATAGGCGTTGATCCCTAGGAGGTCCAGCTCGTTCCAGAAAGCGATCTCCCGGTACTGGTCGAAGTTGGCCGCGAAGGTGAGACGGCCCGGATAGACCTCGCGTACGTCCCGGATCAGCCGTGTCCAGTGGTCCTGCAGTAGCGCCCGTCGCCGGTTGATGGCGGCGACGGGATCGGCCGCCTCCTGGAAGGCGACCTTCTCGGCCCAGGATCGGTTGGCCGCGATTCTCCGTTCGACGACCTGCTCCAGGTCTTGGGCCTCGCCACCCTCGCGGGCGTGGACGTCGGTCGGAACCAGGCTCTCCTCGTGACGCAGGAGGGTCGCGCGGTACTCGTTCTGCTTCTCCTCGTTGAGGTAGTACTCCTCGAGGGCGGGGAGCTCCTCGACCCGCCGGGTCGACGCCAGGGAGTTGAGCTCGCTTCCCACGGCCAGGACGGCGATGCCCTCGTCGCGGGCGATCTCGGCCCACTGCAGCACGAAGGCCCGGTAGCGCCGGAACCATTCCTCGAGGTCCGCGTCCGTCGTCGGGTGGATCATCCCGTGCCACAGGAAGGCGTTGTGCTCGAAGGCGTGGTCCAGGGCCACCCGCAGGACCAGCACGGACTCCAGGCCGCGACCGCGAGCGGCCCTGATCTCGCTGACGACGGCGGGGTCGTTGTCGTCGAACCAGAGATTGGGGCCGTCCCAGTCGCCCTGGTGGGCGTACGCGGTCACCGAGACGGCGTTCATGCCGGCCTCGTCCAGGGCCTCCACCCAGCGCGCGTGGTCAGGTTCGTTGACCATGATGCCGCCCAGGAGGAACCCGGGCCGATCGCGCAGGACGAGCAGGCCCGTCGCGAGGACCGCGACGAGCGCGACGGCGAGGACGAGACGGAGGGTTCGGGGGCGGAACATGGATGGTTCTCGGGCGAGGCTCGCCAGTCGTCCGGTGCGGGACACTAGCGAAGCTCCGCCTCAAACCGACGAGGGCCTGCCGGTGGTCTCTGGAGAGGTGGAGCGGGTCGGGGTCGACGGGTCTTCAAGTAGAGCGTGGGATCTGGTGGAGGCGGTGAGCTCTGCGGGCTGGAGTGCTGGAGGTG
>CAJQNK010000224.1 GCA_905479655.1 uncultured bacterium
CAGTCCGCCCGCGATGCATCTCGGCTGCCAGCGTTCCGCCTCCTCGACAATGTCCCTGCATTGCCTGCGTCGGCGCGCCTTGGCCCCCGAGCGCCTCCCGTCCGGCCCTTGTCGCCGGACTTCGGAAACGCTGGTCTAGTCTCTCCCGTTCTCCCGGCGCAGCCGCGCCCGAACCCGGGCCACGATCGGACCCAGTCCCCGCCGGATCATGGCCAGATCCTCGCGCTTGAGGATCGCGAGGTCGCCAATGGTCACGTGACGGTCGATGGCCAGGAACGCGCGGGCTACCAGAGCGACCATCGCCAGGTACGCTACCGTGGAAGCTGCGGCAGCGCCCACGATGCCGAAGCGGGGGATCCACCAGAGGTCGAGCAGCACGTTCACGACGAGAGCCAGGGCAGCGCCGATGGAGACCCATCGCTGAGCCGACCGAGCCTGCATAGCCGAGTGCAGGGCCGAGAGACCGGCCAGCACCACCACGCCCGGCAGAAGCACGATGAATGGCCAGGCGGCCGGGAGGAACGCCTCACCGTAGAACCATCGGAGCAGGGGCCAGATCAGCGCGGCGGCCCCAAGGCCGAGGACCGCCGAGATGGCCGTCATGACCCGGCAGACGAACGGTGTCATCGCCTCGCTGCCCCCCTCGTCGTACCAGGCGAGGGTGACCTTGGGCAGAAAGGCCGCCTGGATGGCGTTGGGAAGGATGCCCATCATCATGATGAGGCTGTAGGCCACCGCGTAGTGCCCCACATCGGCTTCGTCGAGGAAGTAGGCGACCAACGCCTGGTCCTGACGGTGCAGCAGGAAGATGGCGACAGCGCCGCCGTACGACGCGATCCCGAAGCGCAGATCCTGGAGGAGCCTCTTCCAGTCGGGACGGAAACGGACCTGCGCCGCCAGGGGCACAAGCCAGTAGAGGGAGACGAGTCCCGCGCACCAGTAGCTGCCGATCCAGGCCCCCATCGCACCGGTCACACCACGGCGGAGCGCCACGAGCAGGACCACGGTGCCCACGAAGTAACCCAGGGGCTCGAGCAACCGGAGAACGTTGCGACGAACGAGGTCGTCGCGGCCCAGCATGATGGCCTGGGCGAAGTGGTTGAGCAGGATCGCGGGCAGCCCCGCGACCGCCAGCGCCAGCGCCAGCGGCGAGGCGACCTCGAACTGCTCCAGCCAGCCGGAACGAAAGACCAGGAAGGCGATGACCATGAGGGCCGAGCCGAGGGTACCGGCCATGAGCAGAGCGTGGAGAGCTCGCACCGGCAGCGTGTCGCGCTCCCGGATGCTGCCGTGGACCAGACCCTGGAAGAAGCCCAGGTGCCCGACCGCGTAACAGGTCAGAGGGACGAGAATCAGGATGGCGTACTGACCGCGGCCGTCCGGCCCCAGGTAGCGAGCGAGGAGGACCCCATTGACGAACAGGAGGGCTGAGCTGAGGATCTCCGTCCCGTAGGTCAGGAGGCCGTCGAGGAGGAACTTCCCGGCACCGCGACGGCCTGAGGGCGAGTCGCCCGTGGCGTCAGCCAATGAAGAGCTCTTCCCGCTCCTCGCCGGAGTCGCCAATACCATCTTCGCCTCCGCGGGCCACGGGCAATACCGTAGGCGCCAGCTCCTCGAGGAACTCCTCGACCAGCGAGTGCAGCCGCTGCTGGCTGCGGTCAAGAGTGAAGGTGTGGTCGGACCGCGGGACGATCACACGACGCGTTGGTCCTTCGTCACCAAGCTCCTCGTATCGCCGCCCGAGGATGAGCTGCAGGAGGTCGAGACCGGCGTCGCCCTCGGAGAAGAGGAAAAGGAGGCGCTGGCCCCGCTCGTTGAGGGCGCGGATCTCACCGGCTACTCGTCGCGACTCCTGCTCGAGTAGCCGACCCCGCTCGAAGACCTGGCGGATCTGCGAGCCCGCCACCGACAGGAGCTTGCGCCACCCTGCCGGTGTCAGGAGGCGCCGCCATCGCCGGGGGTCCCGCGACGCCGTCGCGATGTAGTACCGCGCCAGGCCGCGTTGCGTGAGGTGCTCGTCGAGTTCTCGGCTGGGCGAGTAGCTGCGCGGGTTGATGAGCACCGCACCCGCCACCCGCCGGTCCTCCGAGGCGACTTTGAAGGAGACGGAGGCACCGCTGCAGATTCCCGCCAGGACGAAACGATCGAGACCCCAGCGCTCTGCCATCTGGTCCATCACCTCGCGCGTCTCGACGACGGCACTCTGCTCCTGGGGAATACTGTCCCGCCGCGGTGGACTGTCGCCGATGCCCGAGAAATCGAACCGGACGACCGCAAAGCCTCGGGCGGCCAGGCGTCGTGCGAGATGCACGTGGAGGCGGTGGGGGCCGACATGATGCACGAGTCCCGCATCCAGTAGGAGGACGCCCAGGTCGCGCCGGGGGGCTCCCGCCGGCGGCGTCGTCACGAGGCCGACCAGAGAGCGACTGGCTCCCAACAGCGCGGCCTCCTCTTGCCAATGACTGGCGCTGGGGTAGCTCACCGGTCCGGTCCTCCCTCGATCCAATCAACGATCTCGGCCAGCACCGGATTGGGAACGATCTGCTGTAACGGGTCGTCGATGGTCCAGCCGTGGGGGTCGGGGACCGCGCGCCGTTCCACCGTCGTCCCCAGCTCGCCCAGCCGGTCCGCCAAGGCGGCAGGCTCCGGGCTCTCCCGCGTCTCCAGCACGAGGACCCGCGCAGCCGGCGCGTCGTCAAGGCGCCGCAGGTCCAGGGCCGCGATCTCGTCCGCCAGCTCCGGAGAGAGCCTCTGACCGAGGCGCTCGACGAATCCCTTGTCCACCATCCGCTCCTCCACCTCCTCGAGGGCGCCGAGGTACCGGCCCCGCGGCGAGGTGACGAACTCCAAGTGCGCTGCCTCCACATCCTCGAGATAGCTCCCGCCATTCACAACGGGATCCCACAGCACGAGGTTCTCGACATCGCCGCCGGCGCAACCGTGGAGAACTGCCAACGCCGCCCCCAGCCGCCTGCCCAGCAGGGTCGGGCGTGCGACCCCCGAGCGCTCGCGCAAGGCCTCAGCTGCCTCCGCGACATCGCGGCACCACCGCTCGAGGCTCGCCTCCAGGTCTTCGCCCGCGGAGTCGCCGGTCGCGAAGAGGTCGAAGCGCAGGACCGCGCGCCCCTGGCGCGCTAGACGCCCGGCAAGGTGCCGGTAGGCCCGGTGCGACCGGACGTACTCGTGGCCGAAGGCCGGGCAAAGGAGAACGGCTCCACGCGGGGGGGCTGCGGGACCGTGGTAGGTGCCGAAAAGGTCGCCGGCCGAGCCGAAGAAACTCGGCGCCTGCAAGCCACCTCCCGGAAGCCGGATCTCACCCAGGGGATCGCTGAAGGGGCGGCTCACAGCTCGAGCTCCTCGCGCTCCTCGTCCTCGCCCCCGTTCCGCTCCGCAGCCCTCCAGCGCCCCATCTGGACGAGCTCGGCCAGACCCGCAACGGTCGGCCGCTCGAAGACCCGCTGCAGCGGAAGCTCGACCCCGAGCTTCGCGGCGATCCGCGCCAGCACCTGGGTCGCGAGCAGCGAGTGCCCGCCGAGCTCGAAGAAGTCGTCGTCGACTCCGACGCGATCGAGGCCCAGCAACTCCTTCCAGATCTCTGCGACAGCCCGCTCAACCTCGTTGCGAGGCTCGATCATCTCCGTCCTCATGACGGGCCGTGCGTGGCGCGCGGCCTCCGGTGCTGCCGCGAGCGACGGCGACGACCCGTCGACAGCGTCCATCGGGCTTCCCCGGAGAGCCCAGCGCTGGACGGCCGCGAAGTCGTGCTTCGACACGACGACCTGCGGCACAGGCGACGCCAGCGCTCCGAGGAAGGCCCGACGCCCGTCCTCTGGACTGATCGCGTCCAACAGGGTCGCCTCCCGCGCCGCTCGCAGCTGGGCGGGAACCTCGGTCTCCACCGCCATGCCGACCTCGCGCCAGGTATCCCAATTGATCGCCAGCACCCAGCCCTCCCCTTCCCGGCGACGGCTCCAGGCCCAAGCATCCAGAAAGGCATTGGCGCTCGCGTAGTCAACCTGCCCCAGTTCCGGCAGGACAGCGTTGCGCGAAGAGCAGAGCACCAGGAAGTCGGGAGGATCGGCCGCCAATAGCCGCCCCAGGATCCGCGTGCCCTCGACCTTGGGCGCCAGCACCGCGTCGGCCGCCTCCCGTGTCTTGAGCTGGATGAGACCGCCTCCGGCGATACCTGCAGCGTGAACGACGCCGTCGAGCCGGCCGAAGTGCTCGCATCCGCGCCGGACCACCTCCCTCATCGAGGCTTCGTCGGTCACGTCGGCGGCGGCAACCAGCACCTCGGCACCGGCCTCCTCCAGCTCCAGCACGCGCCGGATACGGCGCGCGGTCGCGCCGACCTCCTCCCGCGCGAGGACGTCCTCCCATTCTTCGCGCGGCGGCAGCTCGCGGCGGGCAGTGAGCACCACTCCGGCCGCCCCTCCCTCGACTAACGCCCCGGCCAGCACCGAGCCGACCCCGCCGAGACCGCCGGTCAGCAGGTAGGCACCACCCTCCCGGACCCGCGCCGGGCTCCGCCGGTCCGTCGGCAGCTCGAGCGGCTCGAACGCCTCCTCCCAGCGCCAAGCGCCGCGGTAGGCCACTCGGCCGGTGGGTGGCTCCAGCGCATCGGCCAGGAGCGCCTCTACGAGACGGGCTCGACCGGCGTCATCCGTTGGTACCGCGACGTCAACCAGACCCGCCGTCACCCCGGCGTGCTCCTGCGGCAGGGTCATCACCGGGCCTCTCAACAGCGCCTTGTCGGGGTCGATCGTCTCACGCCCCACCACCTCCTGGAGCCCATCGGCGACTACCAAGAGCCGGACCGGCCGCTCCTCGCTCCCCTCCGCGAGGAGCTGACCGAGGTGAAGGAGCGAATAAAAGTAGCGATCCTCGGCGGACGCTTCGACCTCGGACGCCGGGCGATTGCCTGTGACGGACGCGAGATGGAGCACGGTCGACGGATGAAGGCCGTCCTCGGCGAGGCTCGACCGCAGCGCCTCAAGATCCTCCCGCGATCCGGGACGGACCCCCCAGTTGCCGTGGTCGATCGGGCCGGGCTCGGCGGCTGCCGCGACTCGTTTGAACGCCACGCCAGCCGCCTCGAGCCGGGAGGCAACCAGCGGTGCGATGCCGGCCGTGTCGTCGAAGACGAGCCAGCACCCTCCGGTGGCCTGGAGCTCCGGGTCCCCGGGGATCGATGGTGCAGGCACGCGTCTCCAGGAGGGCACCCAGAACCAGTCGCCCGCGCGTTGCTTCGTCGCGACGGTGGCCTCCCCGGCCCCAGCCTGTGCCGCCCCGACATCCCCCGGCTCGACCCAGTACCGATGGCGCAGGAAGGAGTAACCCGGGAGAGCTACGCGCCGTCGACGGGCCTCTCCGTGGTGCGCCCGCCAGTCGATCTCGACGCCGCGACCCCACAGGCGACCGACCGAGCCGAGGAGATGCTCCAGGGCTGAGCCCCCAGCCGACGCTCCCGGCATGGAGGTGGTGATCAGAGCGCCGCTCGCCGTCGCCGGGTGGCGGCGCGCCAGAGTCGCCAGGGTTCGACCGGGGCCGACCTCCAACAGAGCGGAGCGATCCTGGCCGTGGAGCTCGCCCACGGCATCTGCAAAGCGCACGGTGCCGCGGAGGTGACGGCCCCAGTACTCGGGGTCGGTCGCCTCCTCGGCGCGGATCCAGCGTCCGGTGACGTTGGACAGGTAGGGCCTCTCGGGGGGTCGCAGGTCGAGACGAGCGACCTCCCGCACGAACGCCTCGACTGCCGGCTCCATCATCGCGGAGTGGAAGGCGTGGGAGGTGTGGAGTCGCTGGTGCGCCACCCCGCGCCGCTCGAGCTTCGCCGCGAGCCGGGCGATCGCCTCCGAGGGCCCGGAGGCGACGCAGAGATCCGGCGCGTTGACGGCAGCGAGCGAGAGCTCATCGCCAAGGAACTCCACGAGCCCCACCTCCGAGAGCTGCACCGCCAGCATCTCCCCGGGAGGCAGCTCTCCCATCAGGCGGCCGCGGAACGCGACCAGGGCGAGAGCGTCGTCGGGTGTCATCACACCGGCCAGGCTGGCCGCCACGAACTCGCCGATCGAGTGACCGACCATCGCCCCCGGCTCAACGCCCCACGACATCCACAGTCGTGCCAGAGCCCACTCGATGGTGAAGAGAGCCGGTTGCGTGACCGCCGTGTGACGGAGTCGCTCAGTGGTCCTGGCGTCGTCGGCCGCCGGCGGATAGAGAGCCTCCCGGAGATCGAAGCCCAGGTCCGGCTTCAGGGTTGCGCAGCAGCGGTCGATATCCTGGGCGAAGGAGGGCAGGCTCTCGTAGAGTTCCCTCCCCATGCCGGGGTACTGGGAGCCCTGGCCGCTGAACAGGAAGGCGACGGGCGGCGGGGTATCGTCGGTTGCGTGGTCGATGCCCCGCGCAGAGTCTCGCAGGGCCTCGACCGCGTCGGCCAAGTCGTGGCACACCACGGCTCTGCGGTGTCCGAAGAGCTTGCGGCCGATCTGGAGCGTCCAGGCAACATCGCCGAGTTGCAGGCCGCGAGACTCCTCGAGATGGTGCGCGAGGCTCTCCGCCGCATCGCTCAGGGCCTCGGGCAGGTGGGTCGAAAGAACGAGGAGCTCACTGGGCCTCGAAGGGGACAACGGCGGGAGCTCCGGAGCCTCCTCGAGCACGGCGTGAGCGTTGGTGCCGCCGATGCCGAAGGAGCTGAGACCGGCTCGCCGAGGGCCGGGTCCCGCGTCCCACTCCCGCTTCTCCGCTACGACGTAGAAGGGGCTGGAGTCGAAGTCGATCTCCGGGTTGGGCTCGCTGAAATTCAGGCTGGGCGGCAAGGTCCGATGGCGCAGGGCCTGCACGACCTTGATGAGGCCCGCGATCCCGGCGGCGGCGTCGAGATGACCGATGTTCGTCTTGACCGAGCCGAGGCCGCAGAAGCCGTTGCGCTCGGTCTCGGCGCGGAAGACCTCGGTGAGCGCCGCGACCTCGATGGGATCTCCCAACGGCGTCCCCGTGCCGTGAGCCTCGACGTAGGTCAGGTCGTCCGCGCGGACCTCCGCGGCCGCCTGCGCCATGGCGATCACCTCGGCCTGGCCCTCCTTGCTGGGAGCGGTGAATCCCACCTTGACGGCGCCGTCGTTGTTGATCGCCGTTCCCTTGACCACGGCGAGAACCGAGTCCCCCGCCTCCAGGGCATCGTCCAGACGCTTCAACACCACGACACCGGCGCCCTGCCCGGAGATGATTCCACCCCCGTCGCGATCGAAGGCCCGGCAGTGCCCGTCGGGCGAGAAGATCATTCCCCGCTGGTAGAGATAACCCGACTTCTGGGGCACGGCCACCGACACTCCGCCGGCGAGCGCCATGTCGCACTGGAACGTCAGCAGGCTCTGCACCGCCAGGTGGACGCACACCAGGGAGGTCGAACAGGCCGTCTGGACGTCGATCGAGGGCCCGCGCAGGTTCAGCTTGTAGGAGACCCGCGTGGCGAGGAAGTCCTTGTCGCTTCCCAGCATCACCTGGTAGCCGCCCACCGAGTCGATCACGTCGCGGCGTGTCATCAGGTTGCGCAGCAGGTAGGTGTTGAAGCTGCACCCGGCGAAGACGCCGATGAGCTCGTCGGTCCGGTCCGGATCGTAGCCGGCAGCCGCCAGCGCATCCGCCGCGACTTCCAGGAAGATCCGGTGCTGCGGGTCGAGGATCTCCGCCTCCCTGGGGTTGAAGCCGAAGAAGGCCGCGTCGAAATCCTCGATACCATCGAGGATGGCCGCGGCCTTCACGTAGTCCGGGTCGGAGACGAGCTCCGGAGGCACGCCGGCGGCGAGCGCCTCCTCGTCGGTGAAGCGCGACACACACTCGACGCCGTCGCGGAGGTTGTGCCAGAACTCTTCGACGGTGCGGGCCAACGGGAAACGTCCGGACATTCCGACGACGGCGATGTCGTTGAGTCCCGCGTGGCTGTCGTCACTCATGACGTGGCTACCTCCTGGTCCGCCCGGGGCGCTGACGTCGTCGCATCGCCTCGCGCGCCTTCGCCGCCCGGTCCTTGACTCCGGTGAGGTCCTTCTCTGCCCCTCCGCTCGTAGCGAGCCGGCCAGCCATCGTGCGGACCGACGGGTACTGGAACATCTCCACCAGGGAGATCGGGACGCCCAGCTCCCGGCGAACCCGCCCGTTGAGGCGCACCATCAGCAGCGAGTGCCCCCCGAGCTCGAAGAAGTTGTCGTCGCGGCCGACCCGATCGATGTCGAGAACGGACCGCCAGAGCGCCGCGAGGCGCTCCTCCAGCTCCCCGGCAGGCGCCGCGAACGGAGACTCCAGATCGGGCCGGTCGAGGTCGGGGGCGGGCAGGGCCCTGCGATCGATCTTCCGGTTCGGGGTCAGCGGAAAGGCGTCGAGGTAGACCCAGGCGTTGGGCACCATGTAGTCGGGCAGGCGCTCGTGCAGGTGCGCCCGGAGCTCCGCCACGCCAGGCCGCTCCCCCTTCGGGACCAGGTAGCCGACGATCTGCGTCTCGCCGCGCGGGTCGGGACGCGCCACGACCACCGCCTCGCGAACGGCGGGGTGTTCGGTCAGGACGGACTCGATCTCCCCCAGCTCGATGCGGAAGCCTCGCACCTTGACCTGGTGGTCGTCGCGGCCCAGGAACTCGAGCCGACCGTCGGCCAGCCAACACGCCTGGTCACCGGTGCGGTAGAGGCGGTCGCCCGGCCGTCCTGGAGCCTCCCGGCCGGCGAAGGGATCGGGAACGAAGCGATCGGCGGTCAGCTCCGGCCGGCCCAGATAGCCGCGGGCCACGCCCGCCCCTCCGATGTAGAGATCCCCCGGAACCCCCGCGGCCACAGGCTGGAGGTGAGCGTCGAGGACGAACACCCGCAGGTTGCCGATCGGCCTGCCGATGGAGACGGCCCGCGAGGAGGGCGTCACCTCCTCCAGGGTCGCCCAGACGGTCGCCTCCGTCGGGCCGTACAGGTTCACCAGCGAATCGGCCCGCTCGAGGAGTCGCGAGGCCAGCTCGCGCGGCAGCGCCTCGCCGCCGCACAGTACGCGGGGCGGCAGCTCGGCATCCTCCCGCGTCTCCAGGAGGAGCTGCCAGGTCGCCGGCGTCGCCTGCATGACGGTGACGCCACCCGCGCGAATCGCCTCGAGTAGCTTCTCCCCGTCCCCGGCCACCTCCTTCGTGGCGATCACGGTCCGCGCGCCCACCGTGAGCGGCAGAAAGAGCTCCAGCACCGAGATGTCGAACGACAGCGTCGTGACCGCCAGGAGGCGGTCGTTGGCGTCGAGCCCCGGCCGGTCGGCCATCGCGCGCAGGAAGTTCGCGGCGCTCCCGTGCTGGATCGCCACCCCCTTGGGGAGACCCGTGGAGCCGGACGTGTAGATGACGTAGGCGAGCTGCTCCGGTCGCGCGGGCGGCGGGTCCTCCCCCGTGGCGGCCTCGACGGCCGGCCACTCCGCGTCGAGGGCGACGGCCCGGGGCCCCGCCGGGACCTCGCCCAGCCGGGCGCTCTCGGTCAGGATCACGGGCGCCGCGCTGTGCTCGACCATGTAGGCGAGGCGGGCGGCAGGGAACGACGGATCGAGGGGAAGGTAGGCGCCGCCGGCCTCGAGTACGCCCAGGAGGGCCACCAACAGCCGCGGCGAGCGGTCCATGAAGATCCCCACCAGCGTCTCGGAGCCGACACCCTCGGCTCGCAGCCACCGGGCCAGGGCCCTCGAGCGACCGATCAGCTCCGAGTAGGTGAGGCTCTCGCCGCCGCCCTCCACCGCCACCGCATCCGGTGAACGCGCCGCCTGCTCGAAGACGGCGCCATGGAGGGTCGACCGCTCCCAGGGAGCGTCCGTGTCGTTCCACTCCAGCAGCACTCGACGGCGCTCCCCGGGGGGCAGCAGCTCGAGACGGGAGACGGGCAGCTCAGGGTGCTCGACCGCGGCCTGCAGGAGGGCTCCGTAGTGCTCCAGCAGGCGATCCACCGTGGCTTCGTCGAAGAGATCGCGGTTGTACTCGAGAGTCAGGATCATCCCCTCGGGGTCCGGCCAGGCGTAGAGCGAGAGGTCGAGGATGGCGCCGTCCTTCTCGAACTCGACCCGCCGCGTCTCGAGACCCTCGAAGCGGGCCTCCCCGGTCGGCACGTTCTGCAGCCCGAAAAGCACCTGGAAGACCGGCGGGTGCGACAGGTCGCGGCGCAGCTTCAGCTCGTCGACCAGCATCTCGAACGGCAGCTCGGAGTGGGCGTACGCCCCCAGGGCGGTCTTCTTGACCCGAGCCACCAGATCGCGGAAGGTCGGGTCCCCGGAGAGGTCGGCGCGCAGGGAAAGCGTGCCGACGAAGAGGCCGAGCAGTCCCTCGACCTCGGAGCGGTCCCGACCCGCGATAGGCGAGCCGACAACGAAGTCGTCGCTCCGGCCGTAGCGGGAGAGCAGCACCTGGAAGACCGCCATCATCACCATGTAGAGGGTCGCGCCCTCGCGCCGAGCGAGCGCGGAGGCGGCCTCCACGAGGGCCGTCGGCAGGCGGCGCCAGCGGGTCGCGCCCCGGTAACTCTGCAACGCCGGCCGCGGACGGTCCGTCGGCAGCTCGAGGACGGGCGGAGCCTCGCCGAGCTCCCGCCGCCAGTACTCGATCTGCCGGCGCAGGTTGTCGCCTCGAAGCCGCTGGCGTTGCCAAACGGCGAAATCGCCGTACTGGACCGGAAGCTCGGGAAGCGGCGACGGCTTCCCGGTCCGGAACGCTCCGTAGAGCGCCGCGAGCTCGCTGCAGAAGACGCCGATGGACCAGATGTCGGAGACGGTGTGGTGGAAGCACCAGACCAGGCGGTGCTCCCGCTCGCCCTCCCGGAGCAGCAGAACGCGGAACAACGGCCCTTGGGCGAGGTCGAACGAGCACTCCGCGAGGGCCCGGGTGCGGCGATCGAGCTCCACCTCCCGCTCCGTCTCCTCCAGCGCGGAGAGATCCTCCACCGGCAGCCGGAAAGCCGTAGGAGAGACGATCCGTTGCTCGGGCTCGCCGTCGGCCCCGTCGAGCGTGGTCCGCAGCGCCTCGTGCCGGCGGACGATCTCCTCCACCGCCCGTTGCAGCGACTCGACGTCCAGCGCCCCGGTCATCGCCAGGGCACCCGCGATGTTGTACGCGGGCCCCATCTCGTTGAGCTGATCCAGGAACCAGAGCCGCGTCTGCGCGAAGGAGAGCGGGGTCGCCCCCGCGGGCCGTGGCCGGATCCCCCGCGTCGGCTCCTCCGGGGCGACCGGTGTCGACGACGCGGAGCCCCCCTTGCGTGCGCGGATCCGCCGCTCCAGGAGGCGGCGCTTCACGTCGGAGAGCCCCTCTCGTCCCTGGGATCGATCGCTCGAAGACATCTCGTTCTCCTCAGGAGCCGTCGTCGAGCAGGCGCTCGGCGTCCTCGTCGCTCAACGAGTCGATCTCCGCGATCAGGCGAGCCTCCACCTCCGCGGCCAGGGCCCGAACGGTCGGCCGCGCGAAGAAGTCGTTCATCGACAGGTCGACGCCGAACTCCTCCTGCACCCGCGCCACGGCCTGGATGGCGAGCAGCGAGTGACCTCCCAGCTCGAAGAAATCGTCCTCCGCGCCCACCCGGGGCGTCCCCAGTACTTTGGCCCAGAAGGAGGCGAGGGTCTCCTCGATCTCTCCCACCGGCACCTCGTAGTCGGCCGGCAGGTCCGAATCCTCCCGGTCCTCGCGCACCGGCCCTTCGGGCTCCGACGGCCTCGCGGGCATCGGGGAGATCCGCAGCCACCGGTCGACCCGAGGCTCCAGGTCACCGGTGGAGACGATCCACTGGGCCGAGGGCGTGGCGTCGAGCACCCGGAAGAAGGTCTCGACCCCCTCGGGGGGGGTCATGGCCAGGCTCATCGTGGCCGAGGCCGCGGCCGCGCGACCACCCTCCTCCGGCTCGTGCATCCAGTTGTCCCAGCCCACGCTGATCCAAGGGGTCTCCGATCGCCCGCAACAGCGCTGGGCGAAGCCGTTCAGGTACAGGTTGGCGGCGGCGTAGGCTCCGTAGTTCAACCCCCCCAGCACCGCCGAGAGCGACGAGGCCAGGAGGCAGAAGTCCAGGCTCCGCCCTTCCAGGAGGCCGTCGAGGACCCGTAGGCCGTCTACCTTCGCCCGCAGGATCGGCTCACAGGCCTCCCGGCCGAGGGCGGCCACCGGCTGGAAGGCCTCCCGCTCCACGCTCCCCGCGGCGTGGATCACGCCGTCCAGGGCCCCGAAGCGCTCTTCGGCCTCGCGAAACGCCCGTGTCATCGCCTCGGCGTCCGCGACATCGGCCACCACCGGCAGCACCTCGGCGCCGGCCTCTTCCAGGGCCTGGATCCGACGGATCTTCGTCGCGACACCGTCTTCGGAACCGGAGTTCTCCAGCACGGCGGGCCACTCCTCCCGTGGCGGCAGCGGACTGCGGCCCGTCAGCACCAGCCGGGCCCGGACCTCGCGGGCGAGCCGCTCGGCCAGCGCGAAGCCGATGTTGCCCAGACCTCCCGTGACGAGGTAGACGCCGCCCTGACGGAGCCGGCTCGGAGTCCCCGCCGGCGCCTCGAGACGAACCGGGTCGAAGGTCTCGACCCAACGACGGCCGTGCCGATAGGCCACTGCGGGCTCGTCGGGCCGAGCCGCCAGCTCCGCAACCAGATCTGTCACCAGTCGGTCTCGGACCCGGGACGCGCCGGAGTCGTCGGGGGGGAGAACGTCGACGGTCCGCACGACCGTGCCCGGCATCTCCTGGGGGATGACCTTGCAGGGGCCGAGGAGCGCGTGCTTCTCAGGCTCCACGAGGTCTCCGGCGTCCACCTCGCGGGCGCCGCTCGTGATCACGTCGATGCGCGGCGCCGCCTCTCCGCCGCCCCGCGGCAGGGCCGCCGCGAGCGCCAGGAGGGCGTAGAGGCCGTGATCCCACAGATCCCGCCGGTCCGCGTCCAACTCCCGCGTCTCCGACAGGCTCCAGCAGTGGACGATCCGTCGAGGCCGGCGCCCCCGCTCGGTGAGCGCGGCGAAGAGTGCCCGGTGGTCCTCGGCCGAAGTGGGCCGCACCCGGTAGCCGCCCTCCTCGATCCGGGAGAACTCGTCCCCCGGCGTCACCCGGTCGACCTCGCCACCCAGCTCCCGGAGCCGCTCGGCCAAGCTGCCGCCGACTCCCGAGCCGTCACAGAAGACGAGCCAGGCCTCCCCCTCCGCGGCCTGCGCCCGCGGCAACAGGGCCGGAGCGGGCGAGCGACGCCACGACGGCAGGTAGAACCAGTCGGCGATGTCCGCGCGCTTGCCGGCCGCGCCCGCCGCCGAACCGGGTCGACTCCGCGTCGTCTCCTCCTGGGGATCGACCCAGTGGCGCTGACGCTCGAAGGGATAGGTCGGGAGCGGCACCCGCCGGCGACGCTCCTCCCCCTGGAACCCGACCCAGTCCACCGGCGTGCCCGCGGCCCACAGCCCGCCGAGGGCGAGGAGCATCTGTCGCAGATCCGAGCCCTCGTCCCGGGGCCCCGGCAGGGAAGCCAGCACGAGGCCCTTCCGGCCCACGGCCGGCACCTGCCGAGCGAGCGAGCCGAGCGTCGAGCCCGGGCCCACCTCGAGGAGGGCCAGGTCCACTCCCTTCACCAGGGTCTCGATGCCCGCGGCGAAGCGCACGGCGCCCCGCAGGTGCCGCGCCCAGTACCCCGGGTCGGTGGCCTCCTCGGGTTCGATCCAGTCACCCGTCACGTTGGAGACGAACGGGATCCGGGGCTCGGCGGGCGAGGCCGCCGCGACCTCGCGGGTGAACGCCTCCAGGATGGGGTCCATCATGGCCGAGTGGAAGGCGTGCGAGGTGCGCAGCCGCCGGGTCGCGACGCCGTCCCCGGCGAGCCGCTCCTCCAGCGCCGCCACGGCCTCGTCCGACCCCGAAACGATGGTGGTGGACGACGAGTTGACCGCGGCCACCGAGAGGTCGTCCGCCAGCCAACCGGCCACCTCGGCCTCGGGCCTCAGGACCGCCATCATGGAGCCCGACGGCAGCTCCTGCATGAGGCGTCCGCGAACGGCCACGAGCCCGAGCGCCTGCTCGAGGTCGAACACCCCGGCCAGGCAGGCGGCGACGTACTCCCCGATGCTGTGCCCGATCATGGCCGACGGCGCCACACCCCAGGACTGCCACAGGCGGGCCAGCGAGTACTCGACGGCGAACAGCGCCGGCTGGGTCAGCGCCGTCTGGCGCAGCGCCTCGTCGGCCTCGGCCGGTGCCTCGCCCGCGGCGTGCAGCACCTCGCGCAGGTCGAGTCCCAGGTGGGGACGCAGGAGCTCGGCGCAGCGGTCGAGAGTCTCCCTGTAGACCGCCTCGCTCCCGTAGAGGTCCCGGCCCATGCCGGCGTACTGCGAGCCCTGCCCCGTGAACAGGAAGGCCACCGGCCGGTCGGCCTTCTTGCGGAAGCCCTCCGCGACGCGTCGGCCGCCCCCGGAGGCCAGCGCCTCGACGGCCTCCGCGGCATCTCGGCACACCACCGCGCGCCGGTGGGCGTAGGCCGTGCGTCCGTGCTGCAGCGTGAAAGCGGCGTCCGCGAGCTTCGGCGCGTCGGCGCCCGCCAGCACGGCCCGCAGGCGCTCCGCCGCCGCCGCCAGCGCCGTCGACGTCTTGGCGGAGAGCACCAGGAGCTGCTCCTCCCGCGACGGACCCGACGGCTCGGGCGGCGGCGCCTCCTCCAGGATCACGTGGGCGTTGGTGCCGCCGATGCCGAAGGCGCTCACACCCGCCCTGCGGGGAGTGGGTCCCTCGGGCCACGACTCGAGATCGGTGACGATGCGGAAGGGGCTGCCCTCGAGCCGGATCTCCGGGTTGGGCCGGCGGAAGTTGATCGTCGGCGGGATCGTCCGGTTCTCGAGCGCCAGGGCTGTCTTGATGAGGCTCGCCGCGCCCGCGGCCGGGAACAGGTGGCCGATGTTGGACTTCACCGAGCCGATGCCGCAGGAACCCGGCGCGACGCCCGCGGGACGGAAGATGTCGTCGAGGGCGCCGAACTCGAGGGGGTCGCCCACCCGGGTGCCGGTGCCGTGGGCCTCCACGTAGGTGATGCTCGCCGGCTCGACCTCGGCAGCCGCGTGGGCGGCCGCGATCACCGCGGCCTGGGACTCCCGCTTCGGCGCGGCGAAGCCCATCTTGCCCCGCCCGTCGTTGTTGAGCGCCGAGCCCCGGATCACGGCCCAAATGTGGTCGCCGTCCGCCAGGGCATCCTCCATCCGCTTCAGCACCAGGATCCCGGCGCCGCTGCCCTCCACGAAGCCGCCGCCGCTCTCGTCGAACGGCCGACAACGCCCGTCGGGCGCGAAGACGCCGCCCTCCTGCGCCAGGTAGCCCATCTTCTGGGGCACCCGGATGGCCACGCCGCCGGCGAGCGCCAGGTCGCACTCGAACTCGAGCAGCCCCTGGATGGCGATGTGGGTCGCCGCCAGCGCCGTGGAGCAGGCGCACTGGATGGAGACGCTGGGCCCCCGTAGATCCAGCTCGTAGGACACCCGGGTCGGGAGATAGTCCTTGTCGCTGCCGAGCGCGGCGGCGAAGGGCCCGACCGTCATCATGAACTCCGGATTCGCCAGCAGGTTGTTCACGAAGTAGGTGCTGTCGTCGCAGCCGGCGTAGACCCCGATGGGTCCGGGGGCGCGAGCGGGGTCGTAGCCCGCGATCTGAAGCGCCTCGACGGCGACCTCGAGGAAGACCCGGTGCTGCGGGTCCATGCCCTGCACCTCCCGCGGCGAGATCCCGAAGAAACGGGCGTCGAAGAGGTCGATGTCGTCCAGGGCGCCGGCGGCGCCCACGTAGTTGGGCTTGTCCAGAAGGTCCCGCGTATAGCTGGTGGCGACCACGTCCTCGCGCGAGAAGCGCGTGATGCAGTCCGCGCCCTCACAGAGGTTGCGCCAGAACTCGGCCAGGTCCCTCGACTTCGGGAAGCGGCCCGCCATCCCGATGATGGCGACCGCTCCCAGCTCCTCGTACGCCCGGGAGTCCCCCATCAGGAGCCCCTCTTCCTGCGCTTGGCCTCCCGGCGACGGCGGGCGGCCTCGGCACGACTCTGGATCTCGTCCAGCGCCAGCTCCTCCTCCGGCTCCGTCTCGGGCGCCGTCACCGGGCTGGGGGCCGCTTCGGCCCCACCGCCGGCCTCGTTTCCGGACCCTCCGGCCATCGACTCCAGCAGCTCGCCGAGCTCGCGGATCGTCGGCGACGCCAGCACGTCCCGGAGGACGACCTCGACGCCCAGCTGCTCGCGCGCGAGCGCCACCACCTGGGTTCCCAGGAGGGAGTGCCCCCCGAGCTCGAAGAAGTCGTCGTCGATCCCCACCCGGTCCACGGCCAGGAGATCCTTCCAGATCTGGGCCAGCACCCTCTGCGTCGCGGTCTCGGGCGCCGCGAAGTCACTCGAGAGGTCGTCGCGCGAGACGGCCTCGCCGGCCTCCGCCTCGGCCTCCGCACGAGCCCCGCTCGACACGACGCCCCGCCGCAGGTCGCGGAACTGGGCGCGAGCCGCGAAGAAGTCGCGCTTCGACACGATCACCTGAGGCTCGGCGGCGGCCAGGACCCGGGCCAGCGCCTCCGTGCCGTCGGCCGGCGTGATCCAGCCGCTGCGCTCGTCCACCCCCTTCTCCTCGGCGTAGCGGGCGGCCATCCCCACCTCGTCCCAGGCGTCCCAGTTGGTCGCCACGGTCAGGGGCTCGCTCCCCCGCCGCGAGGCCGCCAGAGCGTCCAGGAAGGCGTTGGCCGCGGCGTAGTCGACCTGACCGATGCCTCCGACCACGGAGTTCATGGAAGACATGAGGGCGACGAAGTCCAGGGGGTCGTCGGCCAGGAGCTCGTCCACGACCAGGGCGCCGTAGACCTTCGGGTCGACCACGCCCGCCGCCTGCTCCGGATCGATGCCGCGGATCGGATGGTCGCTCGCGATGCCGGCCGCGTGGATGACGCCGTGGAACGGGCCGAATCGATCCCTGCCCGCGGCCACGACCGAGCGCATCGCCTCCGGGTCGGCGGCGTCCGCGGCGAGGGCCAGGACCTCGGCGCCGAGCGCCTCGAGCTCGCGGAAGCGGGCGATCTTCCGACTCGTGCGATCCTCCGGGCCGTGCTCGGCCACCCAGGAGTCCCAGGCCTCCCGCCCGGGGATCTCCGAGCGGCCGGTCAGCACCAGGCGGGCCCCCGCCCGGCGCGCCAGGAACTCGGCGAAGGTGAGGCCGATGCCTCCGACACCGCCGGTCACCAGGTAGACGCCGCCGCGACGCAACCGCGGGTGGTTCGGCCGCTCCCCGAGGCGGATCTCCTGGAACTCCTCGATCCAGCGCTGCCCGCCGCGATAGGCGACCACGGCGTCCGTGGTGTCGGCGGCGAGCTCCGCCACGAGCGACTCCGCCACGCGTGCGGCGCCCGCGGCGTCCGACGGCTCC
Organism: uncultured bacterium; assembly: GCA_905479655.1. GTDB lineage: Bacteria > Acidobacteriota > Thermoanaerobaculia > Multivoradales > JAHEKO01 > CAJQNK01. Next base: position 17,393 of record CAJQNK010000224.1, read on the forward strand.
TCGACATCGACCGCGGCCACATCGAACTGGCCGAACTCCTGGGGCACGACCCGACAGGCGCCCAGCACGGCCGCCTTCTCCGGGTGGGCGACGCCGCTGCCGGCCACGTCCTGCAGGCCGCTAGTGACGAGCCGAATCCGGGCCCGATGGTCTCCGGACACCTCGTCCAGCGAGCGGACGAGGTAGAGCGCGCTGTAGAGCCCGTGAGCGAAGGCCTCGCGCGCTCGGTCGGTCGGGGTCTCTCCCGCCGTGGCACCGAGGCCCCCGAGGTGCAGGATCCGCTCCGGAAGCCCGGCGCCCGCGGCAAGCGCTCGGACCAGCTCACGGTGGTCCTCCAGCGAGCGGACGTCGATCTCCAGCTCCTGGTCGGAGATCCGGCGGAAGGTCTCGCCCGGGTGGACGACCACGGTCGGGTGGCCGAGCTCCCGGAGCCGTCGGACGACGGCGTCCGAGGTCTCCCCCCGACGAGCCAGGACCAGGCAGGGCGCCGCCGCCTCCTCCGCTGCGGCGTCGACGGCCGGCAGGGTGCGACTCTTCCAGCCCGGCAGGTAGTACCACTCGGCGGGACCCTCGGGCCGCTTGCGCTGCGGCCGGCCGGTTGCACCGGCGGCCGCCTGGCGCAGCATCTTGCTGGGCAGGACGATGGTGTTGTCGACGCCGTCCTTCGGCTGGACCCAGTGGCGCTTCAGCTCGAACGGATAGGTGGGGAGCACGACCCGCCGACGCGGCTCGGCGGCGTGGAAACGCCGCCAGTCGACCGACAGGCCGGCGCACCACAGGCGCCCCAGGGACTCCAGGGCCACGCGGTCGTCCGGCGTGTCGTCCAGGGGATGACGCAACGAGGAGACGATCGGCGCCTCCCGGGCGGGCTCCCCCTGCATGCGCAGGAGCGAGCCCAGGGTCGTGCCGGGGCCCACCTCCAGGAAGGCACGGCCGGCGCCGTCCGCCAGCAGGGTCTCCGCGGCCCGCGAGAACAGCACCGCCTGCCCGACGTTCGCGACCCAGTGGTCGACGGAGGTCGCCTGCTCTTCCGTGATCCACTCTCCGGTCACCGTCGAGACGAAGGGGATCGTCGGCGCGGACAGCGTGACCCGCGAGACGAGCTGCCGGAACGGCTCCAGGATGGGCTCCATCATGCGCGAATGGAAGGCGTGGGAGGTCTCGAGGATCCGCCCTTCGACGCCGCGGGCCGAGAGCGCCTTCGAGAGCCGCGCGACGGCCGGGGCCGGCCCCGACACGACGGTGAGCTCCGGGGCGTTCACCGCCCCCAGGGAGAGCTCGTCGTCCAGCAGGGGCTCGACCTCCGAGGCCGGGAGAGGGACCGCCATCATGTCGCCCGCCGGCAGGCTCTGCATCATCCGGCCGCGCGCCGCGACCAGGGCCAGCGCGTCCTCCAGCGACAGCACGCTGGCGAGGCAGGCCGCGGTGTACTCGCCGACACTGTGACCAACCAGGGCGGCCGGCGTGAGACCCCACTCCATCCACAGACGGGCCATCGCGTACTCGACGACGAACAGCGCCGGCTGCGCCATCGCCGTCTGCTTGAGCCGCTCGGCGGCCTCGGCGGGATCCGCGTCGGGCGCGAACAGCACCTCGCGCAGGTCGAGCCCCAGGTGGGGCCGCAGCGCCTCGGCGGAGCGGTCCACCTGCTCCCGGAAGACCGCCTCCGTCTCGTACAGGCCCCGGCCCATCCCGACGTACTGCGCGCCCTGGCCGGGGAACAGGAAGACCAGTGAGCGCTCCTGGCGCGCCGCCCGGCCCTGGATCGCCCGCTTGCCGCCGCCCCCGCGCAACGAGGCCGCCAGCTCGGCGGCGTCCCGGCCCACCACGGCGCGGCGCAGAGGGAACTCGCGCCGCCCGACCTGCAGGGTGTAGGCGACGTCCGCCAGCGCCTGCTCCGGGTGGGCCTCCAGGTGACTCGCGAGACGCTCGCCCGCCGTGGCGAGGACGCCTTCGGTGCGGGCGGAGAGGACGACGAGGTGACGATCCCGCGAGCTCGGCGCCGGGATCGACTCGGGCGCCTCCTCCAGGATCACGTGCGCGTTGGTGCCGCCGATGCCGAAGGCGCTCACGCCGGCACGGCGGACGCCGTCCCGGGGCTGCCACTCCCGCAACCGGTCGATGACGAAGAACGGACTGCTGTCGAAGTCGATGTCCGGGTTGGGCTCCTCGAAGTGGAGGCTGGGCGGGATCTCCCGGTTCTGCAACGCGAGGACGGTCTTGATGAAGCCGGTCACCCCGGCCGCCGCGTCGAGGTGGCCGAAGTTGCTCTTCACCGAGCCGAGACCGCAGAACTGCCGGGCCTCGGTGCCGCTGCGGAAGGCCTGGGTGAGGGCGGCCACCTCCAGGGGATCGCCGACCGAGGTGGCCGTGCCGTGGGCCTCGACGTACGAGATCGAGTCGGCCTCGACCCCGGCGACGGCCTGGGCCTCCTCGATCGCCAGGCGCTGACCTTCCAACCCCGGCGCGGTGTACCCGACCTTGTTCGAGCCGTCGTTGTTCATTGCCGAGCCGAGGATCACGGCGGCGATGGGATCGCCGTCGCGCTGGGCGTCGTCCAGGCGCTTCAGGAGCACGGCCCCCACGCCGTCGCCCGTCACGATCCCCTTCGCCCGCGCGTCGAAAGAGCGGCAGTGGCCGTCGGGCGACAGGATCAGGCCTTCCTGGTAGACGTAGCCGCGTCCCTGGGGCACGATGATCGTGGCACCGCCGGCCAACGCCATGTCGCACTCGCCGGACAGCAGGCTCTGGACGGCCATGTGGATCGCGACGAGCGAGGTCGAGCAGGCGCACTGGACCGAGACACTGGGCCCACGGAGGTTCAGCTTGTAGCTGACCCGGGTCGCCAGCGAGTCGTGGAGGTTGTTGAGGATCGCCTGGTAGTGCCCGACGGAGGCCAGGACCCGGAGGTTCCGGTGGATGTTGCGTTGCAGGTAGAAGTTGGCGTGGGCGCC
>CAJQNK010000225.1 GCA_905479655.1 uncultured bacterium
CCGATGGACTGGTGCGCCGAGAGAAGCGCCGACAGGTTGCCGTCGATCGACCCCATGAGGGTCATGACCTTCTGGTACTCCCAGTTCGAGAACCCGAGGCCGCCGTACTTCTTGGGGATCTTCATCCCGAACGCACCCATCTCCCGCAGCCCCTCGACGACCTGCGGCGGATACTCGCCGGTGTCGTCGATCTCGACTGCGTCGACCTCCTCGACGAGGAAGCGCTCGAGCTGCTCGTAGAACGCGACGAACTCCGGCCGCTCCTCCTGCCCCAGGGGGAAGGGGTCGATGAGGTCCAGACGGAAGCGGCCGAGGAACAGCTCGCGCAGGAAGCTGGGCTGCTTCCACTCCTTCTGCCTCGAGGCCTCGGCCAGTTCCAACGCCTCTTGCTCCGACACGTTCGGTGCGTTCTTCTCGGCCATCGTCTTGCGTCTCCTTCGGTCGTTACGAGAGTCGTCTCAGCGAGCCAACGCCTGTGCAGTTCTACGAACCGAGGGAATGTTACCAACACTCACACTGATCGCCAAGAAGTTTTTGCCGCAGCGTGACAACCACGTCCGCGCCGGCGCCGTCGGGGTTTCGGCCGATCTGGTGAAGGGGGCGCCGACGGGGTGCCGCAAGGCGGCAGGGTCGTCGGTCACCGCCTCAGGGGTAGATCCGGTAGAGCATCCGCGGGTAGGGAATGGTCTCCCGCAGGTGCGCCAGGCCACTCATCCAGGCCACGAAGCGCTCGAGGCCCATCCCGAACCCGCTGTGCGGGAAGGTGCCGTAGCGCCGGATGTCGAGGTACCACTGGAAGGCCTCGGCGGGCAGCTCGTGCTCGCGGATCCGCCGCTCGAGGAGCTCGGGATCATGGATCCGCTGGCTGCCGCCGATGATCTCGCCGTAGCCCTCCGGCGCGATCACGTCGAGACCCAGGGCCAGCTTCGGGTCCTCGGCGTCGGGCTCCATGTAGAACGCCTTCATCGACGCCGGGAAGCGCGTGATCATCAGCGGGCGATCGTGCAGACTCGCCAGTTGCGTCTCCTCGTCGGCGCCGAAGTCGTCGCCCCACTCGATGTCGACGCCTTTCTCCCGGAGAGCTTCGATCGCCTCGGTGTAGGTGATCCGAGGGAACGGCCCGACGACCTTCTCGAGAGCCGAGGTGTCGCGCTCCAGCACCTTCAGGTCCTCCGCGCAGCGGTCCAGCACCCGGGCCACGACCCGCGTGAGGAAGTCCTCCGCGAGCTCGCACAGACCGTCGAACTCCAGGAACGCGACCTCGGGCTCCACCATCCAGAACTCCATCAGGTGGCGGCGGGTCTTCGACTTCTCCGCCCGGAACGTCGGACCGAAGCAGAATACCTTGCCGAACGCCGCCGCCGCCGGCTCGAGATAGAGCTGCCCGGACTGGCTGAGAAACGCCGGCTCGCCGAAATAGTCGGTCTCGAACAGGGTCGAGGTCCCCTCGCAGGCCGCCGGCGTCAGGATCGGTGAGTCGATGAGGACGAACTCGCGGTCGTGGAAGTAGTCGCGGATCGCCCGGACGGCCTCGCTGCGCACCTTGAGCGCGGCGCGCTGCCGGGAGGAGCGGAGCCACAGGTGGCGATGCTCCATCAGGAAGGCCACGCCGTGCTCCTTCGGGGTGATCGGGTACTCCTCGGACACCGCGTCGACACCCAGGGACTCCGTCACCAACTCCACGCCCCCCGGGGCCCGCCGGTCCTCCTTGACGGCGCCCACGACGTGCACCGTCGACTCCTGGCTCGCGGCGGCCACCGCCTCCCACGACGCGTCGTCGACCTCGGCGCGGCTGACCACCGCCTGGACGACGCCGCTGCCGTCACGGATCTGGAGGAAGGCGATTTTGCCGCTGGAGCGCTTGTTCTCGACCCAGCCTCGGAGGCGCACCGTCTCACCCACGTGGCGGGAAAGCTCTCGGATCGTGGCGTCCGTCATCGACTCTTCTCCTGGTCTGTCTTGGGGGGGGCTCCGTCACCCGGGGACCGGCCCGCGGGCCCGCGGGCGCGACCTGGAGTCTAGCCTGACCTTCGCACCCACTGTCTACTCCGGGTCGGCGGCCTAGCCGTCCGGGGTTCGACGACCGCCCTCCAGGATGCGCAGTGTGCGCGCGGCCGCCCGCTGCTCCGCCATCTTCTTCGTGCGCTCCGTCGCCCGGGCCCGGGGCTCGCCGCCGACCCAGCACTCGACCGTGAAACGCTTCTCGTGATCCGGTCCCTCCTCGGCTACGAGCCGGTAGTCGGGCAGCTCGCTGCCTTCGGCCTGGACCCGCTCCTGGAGCCGCGTCTTCGAATCGGGGGACGGCAGGTCCACGGCCAGGGCCTCCCCCCGCTCGAGAAGCGGCCGCACGACCCGGCGCGACGCCTCCAACCCCGCCTCGACGAAGACGGCGCCGAACAGGGCCTCGAGACCGTCCGCCAGGATCGACGGCTTCGACCGGCCGCCGGACCGCTCCTCGCCCACCCCGAGACGCAGCGCCGCGCCGAGTCCCAGCTCGTCCCCCAGGGCGGCCAACACCGGCATGCTGACGAGCTGGCTGCGGCGTCGGGAGAGATGGCCCTCCGGCAGGTCCGGATGACGCTCGAAGAGCCACTCGGAGGCGACGAGACCCAGGACCGAGTCGCCGAGAAACTCGAGCCGCTCGAAGTTCTCGTCCTCACCGCGTTCGTTGGCCCACGACCGGTGGGTCAGGGCCCGCACGAGGAGCGTCCGGTGGCGAAAACGGTAGCCGATCGCCGTCTCGAGTCGGCGGAGGGTGGCCCGCTCCGCGTCGGCGGGCTCCCGTTCCCCTCCCACCGCCAGCCGCAGGGCCCGTAGCCAGGGTCCGAGACGCCCTCCCTCGCCGCTCATCGCCGGCCGAACCTCCGCTCGAGCTCCGCGTCCTCCATCGTGAGGACGACGGGGCGGCCGTGGGGACAGGCGTACGGCTGCTCCGCCCGGAACAGCTCGCTCACGAGGTGCTCCATCTCGCCGATGGAGAGGACGTCGTGCATCTTCACCGCCGAGCGGCACGCCAGGCTCGCCGAGAGGGCCTCGAGGAGACGCCGGTCGAGCCCTTCGACGCCGGAGCCGGCCGCCTCGTCGTCGTCGCGGGCCAGCTCCAGCAGCAGGTCCCGGGCTCGGTCCGTCCCCAGGGCCGCCGGCACGGCCGTGAGACCGAGGCTGTCGCCGGAGAGCCGGGTCAGCGAGAAGCCCCGCTCTTCGAGCGCCCCGGCGAGCTCGCCGAGCCGCAGAGCCTCGTCGCGGGCCAGCTCCAGGAGCTGCGGCTCGAGAAGCCGCTGGCTCGCCGGCCTCTCCCGTTCGAGGTCGCGACGGAAGCGCTCGTAGAGGATCCTCTCGTGGGCCACGTGCTGGTCGATGAGGTAGAGGCCGTCGGGCCCCTCCAGCAGCACCAGGGTGCCCTTGTACTGGCCGAGAATGCGGAACGGCCGTACCTGGCCGTCGCGACCGGAGAGCGGGACGGTGGCCGGCCGCCCCGGGTGCAGGTGGATCTCCGCGAGCCGCCCCCCCGGCAGGCCCTCGGCCACCGATGTGCCACCGAAGGAGCCGCCCTCCGGGGGTCGCCGCCACCCGCCGTCCCCCGCCTCCCAGGCCGCGGGCGCCGAGGGCCTCCGCCAGGGTTCCGACAGGGGCGCCGCCACCTCGCCCAGGGAGCGGGCCAGTCCGGCCCGCAGAGCCTCCGACACCTCGTTCAGGATTGCGGGACTGCGGAACCGCACCTCGGCCTTCTGCGGGTGGACGTTGACGTCGATCTCTTCCGGCGGCAGGTCGAGGAACAGGAAGAGGGACGGAAACTCCTCGTTGCGCCACTCGTCCCGCACGGCCCGGTAGTAGGTGGCCAGGATCGCCCGGTCGCGCAGGAGGCGGCCGTTGACGAAGACGAAGAGCCGCCGCGGACGCGCTGTCGAGGGATCGCCCACGAGCCCGGCGACCCGCCGGCCGACGCCGTCCTCGACACCGAAGGACTCGAGGCGGTCCACCAGCGAAGCTCCAAAGATCTGGCGCACCCTCTCCGCCATGCCGGCCCCACCCTCCCCGGCCGCCGGGGCCTCGAGCAGGGCTCGGCCTTCGTGGCTCAGGGTGAAGGCGATGTCCGGTCGCGCCAGCGCGTAGCCCTGGACGACCTCCACGGATCTCCGGAGCTCCGTCCGCGCCGTCTTCAGGAACTTCCGCCGGGCGGGGACGTTGAAGAAGAGCGAGGCAACCTCCACCGTCGTGCCGCGATCCCGCGCGGCCGGCTCCGCCCGCCGGATCCGGCCTCCCTCGACCCGAACTCGGTGCCCCTCGCCCGGCTCGTCGGCCGTCAGCAGCTCGACCCGGGCCACCGCCGCGATCGAGGCCAGGGCCTCGCCCCGGAACCCCAGCGTCGCCACCCGCTCCAGCTCCTCGAACGTACCGATCTTGCTGGTCGCATGCCGGTCGAACGCCAGGAGGGCGTCGTCCCGGTCCATGCCGAGGCCGTCGTCGGCCACGCGGATCGAGCGCTTTCCGCCCCCGGTCAAATCCACCCGGATCTGACCGGCGCCGGCGTCCAGGGCGTTCTCGAGGAGCTCCTTCACCACCGACGCGGGCCGTTCCACGACCTCTCCCGCCGCGATCTGGCTGATCAGGTCGTCCGGTAGGAGGTGGATCCGCGCCATCCGGGAATTGTAGCGGGACCCTGCGGTACTCTTTCCCCAATGCGGAGGATCTCGTCATGACGTCGACGACCAGCGACATCGAGCAACTCCTGACCCGCTGGGACGGCCTCGGGGTGGTGACCCGCCGCGACGCCGCCACCGGCTCCTGGATCTTCATCGCGCTGCACGACGCCCGCCTGGGCCCACCCACGGGGGGCACGCGGTATCGGTTGTACGACCGCCCTGCCGACGCCCTCCACGACGCCATGAGGCTCGCCGCTGGCATGACCGCCAAGTGGGCGGTGGTCGACATCCCGTTCGGCGGCGCCAAGGCCGTGATCGCCCCGCCCGGACCGCTGGAACCCGGCGCGAGGCGGGACCTTCTCCGCCGCTACGGCGCCCTGGTGGAGTCCCTGAACGGCGCCTTCCTGACGGGCGAGGACCTGGGCACGACCCCCGACGACATGGCCGAGATCGCGGCGGCCACCCGCCGGGTTCTCGGCACCGACCTGGGCGGCCACCCGACCGACCCGGGGCCTTTCACCGCCCACGGCGTGGTGCGCGCCATGGAGGCCGTGGTCGCCCGCCTGGACGGTGAGCCCAGCGTCGCCGGTCGCACGGTCGCCGTGCAGGGCGTCGGGGACGTCGGAGGGCCCCTGGCTCGGGAGATCGCCCGAAAGGGAGCCTCCCTCGTCCTCTCGGATACCGACGGCGGCCGCGTCGCCGCCCTGGCCGACGAGCTGGGAGCCGCGGTCGTGTCCCCCGACGCCGTCTACGACACCGAGTGCGACGTCTTCGCCCCCTGCGCCATCGGGGCGGTCGTCTCACCCCAGACCGTCCCCCGCCTGGCCTGCCTTGCCGTCTGCGGTTCGGCGAACAACCAGCTCGCCTCCAGCGCCGACGCGCGGGCCCTACGGAGCCGCGGAATCTTGTACGCCCCCGACTACGTGGCCAACGCCGGAGGGGCCATCGCCTTCGCCCACCTCCATCGCGACCCCTCGGCTGACGCGGAGACGCTGTTCGCCAGCGTCGCGTCGATCACCGGGGTCATGACCGAGATCCTCGCCGAGTCCGCCGAGCGGGAGGAGTCGCCCCTGGACACCGCTCGCCGGCGGGTCGAGCGCAAGCTCGCCGAGCGCGGCCCGGCTCCCTGGTCCTGAGGTCGCTCAGCGACCGTTCTCGAGGACCTCTTGGAACCGTTTCGCCTCCTCCGGCACCTTCGGCACGATTCCGTCGAAGACGATCTCGTCACCCCACAGGCGCTGCCCGTAGTACCGCTGGTTCGACTTGTCGTCGACTCCGAGGTGGGCGCCCTCCACCGAGACGCCGGCGAAGAGCCCGCGGGCTCGGGCGTAGGAGTAGATCTCCGCCTTCAGGCTGATGTCGGTGCTGGCCTGGGCGGAGCGGCCGACGGGTCCCGCCGCGACGGCCGCGTCGCCGCCGAGGGTGAACTCCGTGCGCAACAGGGCCCGGGCACCGCGCTCCGTCATGAAGAAGAGCACCAGGTCGGTCGAGGAGCCCCCGATCTGGAGACCCAGGCTCGCCCCGCCGATGGTCACGAAGGCGGGCGGACTGAAGCTGCCGTCCTCCATGCGGCACGAGAGCGCGCCACGACCGCGCCGACCGCCGATGCCGAATGCGCCCTTGATGACGCTGGGGATGACGGCGATGCAACGGGCCCCCTCGATCAGACCCCCGGGGACCTCGCCGTCGGGCAGGTCCATGAGCTCCTGGTAGACCGTCGTCGCCACCCGGAGCTTCTCCGGGAGGTCCTTCGCGCCGGCGGGTGGCACGAGGAGGGCTGCCAGGGCGAGGGCTGCGATCAGAGCGTGAGGTCGGACTGTCATCTCGTCTCCCGAAGGGTCTCTCTTCTGCTCGTCGACTGCTGGCTTGTCGTCGGCTGCTGGCTCCTCCGCGGGAGTCTAGCCTATCCGCCGGCTCTCCCCCGAGTCTTGGCGAACACCCCGGGCACAGGGTAACCTGCGCGCCTTCGATGCGACATGCGCCCCCCACCGCCGTCGCCGCTCTCTCGCCCACGCGAGGGCCCGAGATTCTCGACGGCGGAGTCCGATTTCACCTCGCGGCGCCCCGGGCGGAACGCGTGCAGCTATGCCTCTTCGACACCCCCGACGGACCCGAGACGCGTCGCGTGGAGATGACGGGCTCGGAGGGTGCCTGGACGTGCGAGGTCGACGGCGCCGCGACCGGACAGCTCTACGGCTACCGCGTCCACGGACCGTGGAACCCGGAGCACGGCGCGCGCTTCAACCCGGCGAAGCTCCTCCTGGACCCGGCCTCCAGGGCCACCCGTGGCGAGCTGCGATGGAACGACGCTCTGCTGAGCGCACGACCCGGGCGCCACGAACCCGACGCCCGGGACAGCGCGCCGTGGATGCCCCGCTCCGTCGTGGTGGCGACACCCGAGCCCGCTGTCCGGCCTCCTCGGGCCCGCGTGCCCTGGTCCGAGACGGTTGTCTACGAGGCCCACGTGCGCGGCCTGACGAAGCTCCATCCAGAGGTGCTGCCGGAGTTGCGCGGCACCTACCTCGGGCTCGCCTGTGACCCGGTCATCGACCATCTGCGGCGGCTCGGGGTCACGACCGTGGAGCTCATGCCCGTGGCGCAGTTCTACCCCGAGAGGCACCTGCTGGAAAGCGGGCGCCCGGCCTACTGGGGCTACAGCCCCGCCGCGTTCCTCGCACCCCACGGCGGGTTTGCCACGTCGGACGACGGCCGCCAGGTCCAGGAGCTCAGGACGATGGTGGACCGGCTGCACGACGCCGGCCTCGAGGTGGTGGTCGACGTCGTTCTCAACCACACCATGGAAGGTGGCGAGGGGGGACCGACCGTCTCCCTCCGGGGCGTGGACGACGGCGCCTACTACCGGCACGAACCCGGCCGTCCCGAGCGCTATCAGGACTTCACGGGCTGCGGCAACACCGTCGACGTCTCCTCTCCTCTGGGCCTGGAGCTGGTGGTGGGCGCCCTGGCGCACTGGGTCCGGGCCTTCGACGTCGACGGCTTCCGCTTCGACCTCGCCCCCACGCTGGGTCGCGACCCCGTCGAGTTCTCCTCCGACGCCCCGTTCTTTCGTCGTCTGGCCGAGGACCCGGTCTTCCGGGGCATCAAGTGGATCGCGGAGCCCTGGGACCTGGGTCCCTGGGGCTACCAGGTGGGAAAGTTCCCCCCGGGCTGGGGGGAGTGGAACGACCACTTCCGCGACGGAGTCCGGTCCTTCTGGCGCGGCGACGACCAGCGGCTCTCGGATCTGGCTCAACGGCTCACGGGCAGCCGGGAGCTCTTCGAACCGAGGCTGCGCACGCCCTCGGCCAGCATCAACTACGTCGCCTGCCACGACGGCTTCACCCTGGCCGACCTCGTCTCCTACGAGCGGAAGCACAACGAGGGAAACGGCGAGGAGAACCGCGACGGGCCGAATCACAACCTGTCCAGGAACTGGGGAGTCGAGGGGCCGACCGACGACCCGGAGATCCTCGAGTTCCGTCAGCGCAGGGCTCGAAGCCTCCTCGCCACGGTCGCGCTGGCCGCGGGAGTGCCCATGCTCTGCCATGGCGACGAACGGCTCCGGACCCAGGACGGCAACAACAACGCCTACTGCCAGGACGGCCCGATCACCTGGGTGGACTGGAGCGGGGGCGACTCCGCCGACGCCATGGCCGACTTCACCCGGCGCCTGTTCTCCGTCCGTCGTCGTCGGCCGATCTTCGGCGAGACCGGCGGCGCGCACGGGCGGTGGCTCCACCCCTCGGGCGGCGACATGACGACCGACGACTGGAACGACCCCGGGGCTCACGCCCTGGGCTGGTTGCGCGGCGACCGGCTCCTGCTGCTGAACGGCGGTGCGGACGCGGTTCGCTTCCGCCTCGCCAACGTCGATCTGGGCGGGCCGTGGCTCCGCCTCCTCGACACGGTCTCCGGGGACGGCCAGGGGCCCGAGGTCGAGGGGAGCGAGGTCCTGGTCGCCGCCGGCGGCCTGCTCTACCTGACGCGGGTGGAGCCCGACGCGTCCGGCCCCTGATCGTCCGCACTCCCGGCCCGACTCTCGCCGGCCCGCGGGCTCCAGGTCTGCGCCCGCCGCACCACCGAGAGGAGCCCCCGCCAGGGATCGGTCTCGGGGCGGGCGGGCGCGACCTTCTCCCGCGCGATGGCCGACGCTCCGGAGCCCGCGGGCGCCGCGAGACCGCGGAACACCGCGTACCAGCGGACGAGCTCGCGCAGGGCGCCCCGCCGGATCCACGCCCGCCCCCCCTCCTCCCGCCACTCCACGAAGCGCCGCACCGAATCCGACGCCCACCAGGTCGCCAGGAGCTCCCCCACCTCGGCCCCGGTCACCTCCGACCCTCCGCCCCAACCCAGGTCGGTCGCGACCCGGGCGGCCTCCACGGCCCTCCGGCGACGCCGCGGGTCGGTCTCGAGGGGTGCGAGACCGTCCCAGCTCCCGGCGCCGGGACGCCACTCGGCGAGCGCCCCGCCGGCGCTCCGCCGGCGGACCTCCCGGGCCAGCGCGAGGGCGATCCAGGCGACGACGCCCGCCCCCAGGGAAGGTTCGACCGCGAGACGACGCCGGGCCGCCTCGACCCGTGGCCCGGTCCCGGCGGTCGATCCCTCGCTTCCGGTCGTGTCGGCGTCCGTCGTGAGGCCCGAAACCGCCTCCAGGGCCTCGTCGAGCCATCCCTCCACCGCCGTCACCTCGCTCTGCGGCCAGCCGCTCCCGCGCAGTGTCCCGAGCAGCCGGCTCTCGGGCCCGCCGGGCTCCTCCGCCCCGGGTCCCGCGGCCCATCGCCGGGCCCAGGCCTCGACATCCCGCAGAAGGGCGGCGTCGAAGGGCTCCCTCTCCAGGTCGGCCAGCGCCTCGCCCAGGTCGGGCACGCCGGCGCCGCCCATCCGTTGCGCCAGGAGCGCCAGGCGTCCGTCGCGGTCTTCGATCTCGTCGAAGGCCGCGAAGACCCTCCCCTCGTACGGGCCGAGGGAGAGACGGAGGCCGTGGGCGAGCACCTCGTCGGCAGGACGCAGATGGTCCCGGCCCGCCACCCTGTCGCGGAAACGCAGGTAGCGGTGGTCGCCGCCTCGGAGACCCAGGTCGCCGCCCAGAGTGACGCGCGGCTCCAACTCGTCGGCCTCGGGCCGTCTCCGGACCGGCACGGCCCGCCGGATCCGACCGTCGATGTGCGCCGCGCGGTTGTGGAAGACCACCAGATGACGCCCGTCGGCCCCGCCGTTGGCGAAGGCGAAGACGTCCTCCGCGACCACGCGTTCGGAACCCCGGAAAGCCTCGAAGTCGTAGAGCTCGAAGCGCTCCGTGCGCGCGAACTCCCTGCGCCGTCGAAGCAGGGGGAAGATCCGCTCGTCGTGACGACGCAGGAGGTCGCGGTCGGGCGTCTCCTTCCAATAGGAGCGCTGGTACTCCATGCCGTACTTCTCCGCGTAGCCCTCGACCTGGCCGTGACCGAACATGGGCAGGCCCGGCAAGGTGGCGAGGAGCGTGCACGCCCCCAGATAACGGTCACCCCGCCCGAACTGGTCGACGGCGGTGCGCTCGTCCGGATTGGTCAGGAAGTTGACGTAGCGCGACAGGATCCGCGGGTCGTATTCGAGCGTCTCCCGAACGAGCTTGCGGTAGCCCGCGTTCTCGTGGTCGCGGAGCATGTTCATGAAGGCGCTGTTGTAGACCCGGTGCATACCCAGGGTCCTCACGAAGTAGCCCTCCATCAACCAGAAGGCCTCGGCGAGCAACAGCGTGTCCGGCATCTTCTCGGCGGCGACGTCGACCACCTCGCGCCAGAACTCCTGGGGCATGGCCCGATCGAACTCCGCGCGCGGCAGCGCGTGTTCCGAACGGGATGGGATCGCGCCGCCCTTGCCGGGCTCCGGGAACCAGAGCCGCCGGTAGTGACGCCTGGCCAGGGTCATGGCGGCGTCGAACCGGATGAGCGGGAACAGCTCGGCAACGTACAGGATCGTGTCCAGGACCGCCGACCGGGTCTCCGGCCGGAGGTAGTCGAGCTGAGCCGTGTCGTTCCACGGCATGCTCGTCCCGTCGTTGCCGTGGTAGATGAAGCGCTCGTCGCCGGTCCGGCGGTCGTAGCGACGGAAGACCACGGCCGCATCGGAGCGGTCGTAATAATGGTCCTCGATCTGGAGGGTGAGCCAGGGCACCGGCGACAGGTCGGGCCCCTCGAAACGGTAGTTGGGGTACGGCGGGCGCTCGACCGAGAGGAAGCGCTCCGGATGCTCGATCACCCAGCGGGAGTCGATCCCCATGTGGTTCGGGACCATGTCCGCCCCGAGGCGGATGCCCCGCTCCCAGGCCCTCTCCCGAAGCGCCAGGAGGGCCTCCTCCCCACCCAGCTCCTCCGCGATCCGGTAGTCGCGGATCGAGTAGGCCGATCCGGCGGCCTCGGGATTCCCGGTGAGCTGCTTGACGCGGCGCGAGGCGGGGCTCCGGTCCCAGATCCCGATGAGCCACAGCGCCGTGAAGCCCTGCTCCGCCATCCGATCGAGCTCGGCCTTGGGGATCTCGTCCAGACGCGTCAGCTCCCTCCCCGTCTCCTGGCTGAGCTGGTGCATCCAGACCGGTGCGTTCTTCGCCATCAGGACCACGTCCTGCATCCAGGAGCGGTCCGGCGAATAGGCCACCGGCTCTTCGTCCTCCGCGACGAACGCCTCGGCTCCCAGGGTCTCTTCCGGAGGGCCGGGGCCGGGGGGGAAGCGCGGGCGGGTCTCCTCCTCGATCAGGTCCAGGGCCGCGAGCACGTCCCGCTGGTCGGAGTCGTCGAGGGCCTCGGACCAGCTCTCGGAAAGCCAGCGCAACTGGCCGGACAGGGAGCCGGGAGCCCTCCTCGCGGGCTCGCGGAGCGCGTCGAGCAGGGATGTCCCCCCCGGACCCGGCTCGGAGCCGAGGACCCGGGAGAGGAGATCGACCACGCCGAGATAGACGGGGTCTTCCCGCAGCTCGTCCGCACCGAGGACCTCGAGGAGCCCCGCCGCGGCCGGATTCGACTCGGCCAGATGGAAGACCACGAGATCCTCGACCAGGGCGGCGTCGATCGTGCCGGCCCCGGCAGCGGCCGTGATCCTGTCGCTGCTCCCGGGCTCACCCCCCGCGCTCGACTCTCCCCCGAACCACCGGCGCCACAGGTCTGCGAGGCGAGCTGCGGCGTCGTGCCCGAACTGCTCGAGGAGAGTCTCGGAGAGCCTCGCCGCCAGTCGCTCGAGGTCCGGGGTCCACCTGCGAAGAAGCCTGCGAACGGCACCCGAGAGGGCGACGAGCGCCGCCAGATCGCCCGCGGAGACCTCCTCGGCCCCCGCGGCGTGGAGAATCCTGCGCAGGTCCCCGGCCGCGAGAGGCCGCAGGCGTCCCCGCCCGTCGACCTGATCGGGGCCCAGGCTCAAGCGGCCGGCCCCGAGCCGCGGGACGGGAAGCGCCACGGCTCAGCCAGCTCCCTGGACCGCGGGCCCCGGCGACCAGGCAGCGGAGGATGGCGCCGACAGCGCTGCCGCCACGCTCCTCCTCAGCTTCCCAGACTTTCCATGTGGTCCATCAGGTCGACCACGCGATTCGAGTACCCCCACTCGTTGTCATACCACGAGACCGCGCGAACGAAACCGCCGTCGAGAACGCTCGTCGACAGGGCGTCGAAGATCGAAGAGTGGGGATTGCCGATGATGTCGCTCGAGACCAGGGCGTCCTCGCTGTACTCGAGGACGTTCCTCAGAGAGCCCTCGGCGGCCTCTCGGACCGCGGCATTGACCTCGGCGACGCTCGGCGCCTCGTCGAGACGACAGACCAGGTCGACGATCGAGCCGTCCGGGACCGGCACTCGCATGGCCATCCCGTCGAGACGCCCCTGGAGGTGCGGCAGGACCTTGCCGACGGCGCGCGCCGCGCCCGTGGTCGTGGGGATGATGTTCTCCGCCGCCGCGCGGCTCCGGCGCAGGCTCTTGTGCGGAACGTCGGCCAGGCGCTGGTCGTTGGTGTAGGCGTGAACGGTGGTGATGAAGCCCTCGACGAGACCGAAGGAGTCGTCCAGGACCTTCGCCAACGGAGCGAGACAGTTCGTGGTGCAGGAGGCGTTGGAGACGATCCGATGCTCCGCCTTCAGGTCCTGGTGGTTGACGCCCATCACGATCATCGCGTCGATGGGCTCCTTCGCCGGAACGGTGAGGAGGACCTTGCGCGCCCCGGCCTCCAGGTGGCGCTCCAGGGGCTCCCGGGTGCGGAAGACACCCGTTGACTCCACCACGTAGTCGACCCCCAGGTCTCCCCAGGGGATGTCGCGCGGGTCGCGGAAACCGGTCATCGCGATCCGCTGACCGGCCACGACCATGGTCTCGTCGTCGACCTCGACCTGGGCCTTCAGGACCCCCATGACGGTGTCGAACTTGAGGAGATAGGCGAGTTGCTCGTTCTCGAACAGGTCGTTGATGGCGACGACCTGGATGTCGTCGCGGTTCAGACAGATGCGGGAGACGGCCCGGCCGATCCGGCCGAATCCATTGATGCCGACACGCAGCGCCATCACGCCACCTCCTCGACCTGGAATGCCTGGATCGCCCGCAGCAGGTCGATGACCCGGTGCGCGTAGCCCCAGCTGTTGTCGTACCAGGCCAGGGTCTTCGACACCTTCTCCCCGAGGACCATCGTGGCCTGGGCGTCGAAGGTGCCCGAGTGGGAGCTCAGGATGATGTCGCTCGACACGATGGGCTCGTCCTCGTAGTCGAGGATGCCCTGCCAGTGCTCCGTGGCGGCCGCCGTCCTGACGACCTCGTTGATCGCCGTCGGCGTGACCGTCTTCTCGTGCCAGCAGACCAGGTCCACGACCGAGCCGTTGGCCACGGGGACGTTGAACGCCTTGCCGCGAACCCGGCCCTCGAGAGCGGGGATCAGTTGCATGACCATGTCGGCCGCGTTGGTCTCCTGGGGGATGATGTTCTCCGCCGCGGCACGGCCCCGGCGGGGGTCCTCCGACGGCACGTCCGCGAGGCGCTGCTGGTTGGTGTAGGCGTGGATCGTCGAGAGGAACGCCTTCTCGATACCGAACGCCCGGTGCAGGATCGACATGAGGGGCGCCGCGCAGTGGGCGGTGCAGGAGGCGTTCGAGATGACCCGGTGTTCCGGTCGCAGGTCCCCGTCGTTCACCCCCATGACGACCGTGATGTCGGGCTCCTCCAGCGGCGGCGAGCAGAGGATGACCCGCTTCGCGCCCTGCTCGAAGTGCCCCTCGAGATCGGCCCGACTCTTCATCTGCCCGGTCGCCGAGATCACCACGTCGACGCCCAGGTCGCCCCAGGGCACGTCGCTGCCGCCGCGGGCCTCGACCATCGGAATCTGCTTGCCCACGACGTACAGGTTGCCCTCGCGGATGCTCACCTCGTCCGGGAACCGGCCGAGGATGGTGTCGAAGCGCAGGACGTACTCGAGGGCCGCGTGGTCGGCCACCTCGGCGATGGCCGCGACCTGGATCTCGTCATTGTCGTACAGGATCCTGAACAGGCTCCGGCCGATCCGGCCGAAGCCCATCAGTCCAACTCGGATGGGTCTCATGGAGACCTCCTGGAATTCGTCGGTCAGTGGGTAGGACGGGCCTGACCCCGTGCGGGTCGCTCTGGGACCGCGCAGGATTCGAGGCTAGCACGCGAGCTCGGGTCGGCCTCTCGGCTCACGAGGTCTCCTTGCCTCCCGAGTGGTAACCCAGGGCCGACCGCGCCGCCGCCAACCGTGCGACCGGGACGCGGTACGGCGAGCACGAAACGTACTCGAGACCGCAGCGGTCGAAGAAGGCGATCGAGGCGGGATCCCCGCCGTGTTCGCCGCAGATTCCCAGCTTGATGTCGGGCCTGGCCTCCCGCCCCTTGCGGCAGGCCAGCTGCACGAGCTGCCCGACGCCGCTCGTGTCGAGCTGAGCGAAGGGATCGTGCTTCAGGATCCCGGCCTCGATGTAGAAGGGAAGGAAGCGGCCCACGTCGTCCCGCGAGTAGCCGTAGGTCATCTGGGTGAGGTCGTTCGTCCCGAAGGAGAAGAAGTCGGCGTCGAGGGCGACCTGCTCCGCGATCAGGGCCGCCCGCGGCACCTCGATCATGGTCCCGATCGGGATCTCGAGCTCGGTGGCCTCGTCCCTTTCGACCCGCGCGACCACGTCTGCGATCATCTTCCGCAGCCGCACCATCTCCTCGCGCACGCCCACCAGAGGCACCATGATCTCGGGACGGCAGTCGACCCCCGCCCGGACGAGGTTGCAGGCCGCCCTCACGATGGCCTCGACCTGCATCTCGTAGATCTCGGGGGTCGTGAGACCCAGGCGACAGCCACGGTGCCCGAGCATCGGATTGGCCTCGCTCATCGCCTCGACCTTCTCCGCCACCGCCTCGGGCGACAGCCCCATCTTCTCCGCCATCGCGACCTGGGCCTTGCGCTCGTGGGGCAGGAACTCGTGTAGCGGCGGATCCAGCAGGCGCACGGTCACCGGCAGACCCTCGAGCGCCCGGAAGATCCCCTCGAAGTCCTCCTGCTGCACCGGCAGCAGATGAGCGAGCGCCTCCGCCCGCTCCTCGGCGTCCCGGGCCAGGATGACCTGCCGGACCCATCCGATCCGGTCTTCGTTGAAGAACATGTGCTCCGTCCGGCAGAGACCGATGCCTTCGGCACCCAGGGCTCGCGCCACCGCGGAGTCCGCGGGGGTGTCGGCGTTGGTGCGCACCTTCAGGCGCCGCTCGTCGTCGGCCCAGCGGAGGATCTCCTGGAAAGCCTGGGCGGTCGGCGAGGCCCCGAGGTCGCGTCCCTCGAGGAGGACCTGGAGGACCTCCGACGGCCTGGGCTTGAGGGCGCCGGAGATGACCTCCCCGGCGGTGCCGTCGAGCGACAGCTCGGCCCCCTCCAGGAAGACCTTGCCATCGACCCGCAGCTCGCCCTTCTCCTCGTCGACCGACAACGAGCCGGCGCCCACGACGCAGGGCTTCCCCAGACCACGAGCCACCACGGCGGCGTGCGAGGTCATGCCGCCACGGGAGGTCACGATGCCCTGGGAGGCGTGCATGCCGACGATGTCCTCGGGCGAGGTCTCGTCGCGAACGAGGATGACCGGGCCCGAGGCCGCCATCTCCTCCGCCCTCTCCGCCGTCAGAGCGATCCGCCCCGCGGCCGCGCCCGGCCCCGCGGCGAGACCCCTCGCCAGGAGCCTGCCGTCGACGATGGCCCGTTCCTTCTCCTCGAGGTCGAACTCGGGCGCGAGGAGCTGACTGATGTGACTCGGCTCGACCCGCCGGATCGCCTCGCGGCGATCGATCCGCTCCTCGTGCACCATGTCCACGGCGATGCGCACCGCGGCCAGGCCCGTGCGCTTGCCGTCGCGCGTCTGCAGCATGTAGAGCTTGCCGTGCTCGATGGTGAACTCGACGTCCTGCATCTCCCGCCGATGGGTCTCGAGCCGTTCGCAGACCTTCTCCAGCGCCTCGTAGGCCTCCGGGTAGTCGCCGGCCAATCCCGGGTCGTCCCCCGCGCCCGTGATGGCCTTGGGGGTCCGGATCCCGGCGACGACGTCTTCGCCCTGCGCGTTGATCAGGTACTCGCCGTAGACCCGGCGCTCGCCGGTTCCCGGATTCCGGGTGAAGGCCACACCGGTCGCACAGTCCGTTCCGCGGTTGCCGAACACCATGCACTGGACGTTGACGCCGGTCCCCCACTCCTCCGAGATGTGGTGCAGGCGCCGGTACTCCCGGGCACGCCGGTTGTCCCACGAGTCGAAAACGGCCCGGACGGCGCCCCACAGCTGGTCCATCGGTTCCTGCGGGAAGGGCTCCCCGGCCTCGGCGATGGCCTGCTCATACGCCTCGACGACGGCGAGGAGCGCCTCCGCGGGCAGCTCCGGATCGGTCGCGACCCCCGCTTCCTCGCGGGCCGCGGACAGGACCTTCTCGAAACGCGCGTGGGGCACTCCGAGAACCACGTCGCCGTACATCGTGAGCAGCCGCCGGTAGCAGTCGAGAATGAAACGAGGTTTCTCGCCGGATCCGACATGGTGGTCCACGATCTCACGGTTCAAACCGAGGTTGAGGACCGTGTCCATCATCCCGGGCATCGAGGTCGGAGCGCCGGACCGCACCGACAGGAGGAGCGGGTCCTGCAGATCACCGAACCTGCGGCCCTGGATCTCCTCCAGCCGGGTGAGGTGCTCGCGGAACTCCTCGCGCAGACCGGGGGGAAAGACCCTGTCGTTGCGCTGGTAGAAGCGGCAGGCTTCGGTCGTGAGGGTGAAGCCGGGTGGCACCGGGATCCCCAGGCTGCTCATCTCGGCGAGGCCCGCGCCTTTGCCGCCGAGCAGCTCCTTCTGATCACCGCGTCCCTCCGCGGTCCCTCCTCCGAAGGCGTAGATGAACTTGTCCGTCATGATGCCGATCTCCTCGAGCTGGGTAGAATCCGCGGCGGCTCCGCCGCGTGGTCGGTAAGGATGAAATGGTCCCGCCGGGCTTGCTGGTCAGCCTTCCGTCTCCGGCCCCTCGGATCGCGCGCGGTGCTCCGCGCGATCGACCACCATCTCGGTGAGCCGGGCGGTCCGGGAGGGCGTCCGATGGATGAGCTGGAGGAGAGCGATCCTGTTCTCCTTCAGGTCCCGGTTCTCGTCCATCACCAGCACCTCGACGAAGAAACGGTCGAGAATCTCGGCGAACTCCCCGATGTGTTTGAGACTCGAGCGATAGTCCTTGACGCCTTCAGCCGCTTCGACCTCGCTCTTGAGGCGGCGGGCCCCATCGTACAGGTCCTTCTCGGCGGGCTCCACGAGGCGTTCGGCGTGGAACTCGTACTCGGGTGAACCCTTGAGGATGTTCAGGATGCGCTTCGCGGCCAGGACCACCGACAGGAACGCGGACTCGTGTCGGGCGTCGTGCAGGGCCTCGACGCGGGCAGCCAGATCCGGCAGGTCCGCGGCCCCCACCGCCAGGCCCGCCTCGATCTCGTCGAACGCGAAGCCCCGGCGCCCCAGGATGTAGCGGACGCGATCGTCGAAGAACGGCCTCAGATCCGACAGGACCTCCCCCGCCTCGGCGCGCAGGCGCTCGCCGTACAGACGCGCGGCCCGGGCCGCCACCAGGTCGATGTCGAGGTCCAGACCTCCCTCGAGGAGGATGCGGACGACGCCCTGCGCCGCTCTGCGCAGGCCGAACGGGTCCTTGCTGCCCTTCGGCTTCATCCCCCTGCCGAAGAAGCCGACCATCGTGTCGATCCGGTCCGCCACCGCGACGGCCATGCCCACGCGTCCATTGGGCACGGGATCCTCGACCGAGGTCGGCCGGTACTGATCGTAGATCGCCCGCCAGATCGCTTCCGGGTAGCCCTCCTCGCGCGCGTAGACCCCGCCCATGACGCCCTGCAGAGAGGTGAACTCCTTGACCATCTCCGTCGTCAGGTCCGCCTTCAGCAGAAGGCCGGCCTCGCGGGCCGCCTCCCTCTCCACCTCCCAGCCGAGGCGCTCGCAGATCTCGTCAGCCAGGTCCCGGATCCTGCCGGCCTTCTCCGCATAGCTGCCCAGGGCGGCGTGGAAGGTCAGGTTCTGAAGCTGATCGACGCGCTCGGCGAGAGCGACCTTGCGATCCTCCTGCCAGAAGAAGCGCGCGTCCTCCAGCCGCGCCGCCACCACCCACTCGTTCCCCGCCCGCACCCGGCCGGCCGGGTCGTCGGGGCGATCCATGACCGTCAGGAAGGCCGGCAGCAGCTCGCCGTCGGACTCGACCGCGAGGGCGCTCTGGTGGTCGCGCAGGCTCGTGGTCAAGACCTCCCTGGGAAGACCCAGCAGCTCGGGTTCGAAGCGACCCTCGACGATTCCGGGTACCTCGCAGATCGCGGCCAGCCGGTCCAGGAGCTCGTCGTCCTCCACCAACGATCCGCCGAGCTCCTCGGCCGCCTTGGCCATGCCCTCCGCGAGAACCTCGCGCCGTCGGTCCACGCGCACCTCGATGCCACGCCTGGAGAGCTTGCGCCGATAGTCCGCGGAACCGCGGACACGGAAGGGCTCCGGCGACAGGCGAGGGTGTCCGACGGTGGTGTCGCCCGAGGCCACGCCCAGGAGTTCGAACGGCACCACCTCCCCCTCGAACAGAGCCACCACGCCGTGCACGGGGCGCACGAAGGGCCCGGAGCCCTCGCCCCAGCGCATCGTCTTCGGCCACGGAATCTCGAGGATCAGCCGGGGGATCAACTCCGCGAGGACCTCGCGGGCGCTGCGACCCTCGTGGTGCTGGACGGCGACGACGTACTCGCCCTTCTCCGTCTCCACCCGCCGCAGAGCCTCGACCTCCACGCCGCAGCGCTTGGCGAAGCCCTCCGCCGCCCGCGTCGGCTTGCCTTCGGCGTCGTAGGCGGCCGAGGCGGGAGGCCCCTGGAGCTCCTCGTCACGCTCCGGCTCGCGCTCCGGGATGCCCTTGAGGAACACGACGAGACGGCGCGGGGTGATGCCCGTCTCCACCTCCCGGGGGCCCAGGCTCGTGCCCATGAGCTCCTCGAAGAGACGGGTGGCCAGACCACGGATCCCGGCCGAGAGCATCCGAGCCGGGATCTCCTCGCATCGGATCTCGAGCAGAAGCTCACCCTTCGCCATCGACTGCCTCCACCATGGCGGCCGCCCGCCGCTCTTCCGGCGTTCCCGGCAACAACGGGAAGCCCAGCCGTTCACGGCTCGCGACGTAGCCGTTGGCACAGGCCACGGCCAGGTCGCGCACCCTCTTGATCAGAGCCACCCGCTCGGTCACCGAGACGGCGCCGCGGGCGTCCAGCACGTTGAAGGCGTGGGAGCACTTGAGCGCGTGCTCGTAGGCCGGCAGGACCAGGTCGACTTCGAGGCAGCGCTCCGCCTCCGCCTCGGCGCCGTCGAACTGCGCCCTCAGATAGCCGATGTCCGCCACCTCGAAGTAGTAGCGCGACAGCTCGACCTCGTCCTGGTGCCGGACCGCGCCGTAGTCGATCCCCCCGGGTACCCAGTCGATGCCGTAGACACTCCGCGAGAGCCCCAGGAACATGGTCAAGCGCTCGAGCCCGTAGGTGATCTCGGCGCTGATCGGGTCGAGGGTCATCCCCCCGGCCTGCTGGAAGTAGGTGAACTGGGTGATCTCCATGCCGTCGAGCATCACCTGCCAGCCCACGCCCCAGGCTCCCAGCGTCGGCGCCTCCCAGTTGTCCTCCTCGAAGCGCAGGTCGTGAACGGCGAGATCGACTCCGATCGCCGCGAGACTGTCCACGTAGAGTTGCTGGATGTCCGGCGGCGAGGGCTTCAGGACCACCTGGAACTGGTAGTGCTTCCCGAGGCGGAAGGGATTCTCCCCGTAGCGGGCGTCGGCCGGCCGCCGTGACGGCTGGGCGTAGGCGACGCGCCACGGCTCGGGTCCCAACACCCGGAGGAAGGTGTCCGGATGCATCGTGCCCGCCCCCACTTCGAGGTCGTAGGGTTGCTGCAGGACACAGCCCTCCCGCGCCCAGAACTCGGACAACTTCAACGTCAGCTCTTGGAAGCTACTCATCCGTCTCCTCGCGTCTCGCGTCTCCGGACGGCGGCCCCGCCGGAGCCAGTCCGGCCAGAGTATCCCGCATCACCCGATAGCTCTTCAGCTCCTGCTGCAGGAACCCGCGGCGTACGCGGCCGCAGATCTCCTCCACCCGATCCAGGAGCCACGGTGCCGGCGGGGACGCCGCCAGATCCGTCAATCGCGTCCGCCCGATCACCCGCAGGAACTGCACGGCTTCCGGCGGCACCGCGAGGCCCGCGGGAGCGCATCGCCGACAGACGACCCCCCCGCCGTCGTGGGGCAACACGGCTCCGCCGTCGAGCGACGAGCCGCACTCGGGGCACGCCCAGGGCGCCGGGAAGATCCCCGTGAGTCGGAGGACCCACGCCTCGAAGTAGCGGGCCGCGAGCCCCAGGTGCACGCCCCCGCCGATGGCGCGAAGGGTCGAGTCCAGGAGCCGCAGGAAGTGCTCCGACTCCTCGTCCACCTGCGCGAAGTGCTCCATGTGCTCGGCCATGTACTGCCCCAGCAGGATCCCCTCCAGGTCGTCCAGCCCGCGGGCCGGACGCTCCAGCGCGGCCTCCCGGATGCGAACCAGGTCCCGTCCGTCCTTCTCGAACCAGGTCATCCGGGTCCGGGCCAGAGACTGCAGCTGACCGCCGAAGCGGCTGTGCCGCGTCCTCGCGCCCTGGGCCACGCCGCGCTTCCGGCCGTGGTCGGCCGTCAGGAACGAGACGATCCGGTCCCGGTCGTGGAGATCGGTGACGGAGAGCACGATGCAATCGGCGGTAAGAAGCCGCATGGCGCCGCGGACGGTGGCGGCTAGCTTGCCCTTCTCACCGAGTGTCGCAGCGAGAGGCAGTAGGTGGTTGAAGATGCAAGGCTTGCGACCGAGGGCGACGCAGTCGTACTGTCCGTACGTCGAGGAGCCCGGCGGGAGCGTAACGAAGCAGATTCAGGCACATACGGTCTCGCAGTAGGCAGTGGGTGAGAAGGGCAGGCTAGCGTCGCGCTCCGCAGGTGTCGTCACCTCTTTCCACTCTCGTTCCTGGTTCCGGCGAGGCGCTGAGACGACTCGGATCGGGGATCTGGCGAGTAGGGCCGACCACGCCAGGAGCGGGGAGGGAGCGGGGGGAGGGCACGGGATCTGGGAGCGCGCGAAGTTCGGGCTGAACGGGGAGTTTGGGCTAGACGAGGAGGTCGATGAGCAGTCCGGCGAGGCTGAAGTAGATGCAGATGCCGATGATGTCGCTCGAGGTCGTCACCAGCGGACCCGCCGCGATCGCGGGATCCACACCGAGCCGCTGGAACAGCACCGGGATCGCCGCTCCGTTGAGCGAAGCGATGAGGATCGCCGAGAACAGCGCCGCCCCGACCACGAGCGCATAGTACCCGTTCTGCTCGATGACCAGGGCTCCGAGGCCGACGATGCCGGCGCACGCCACGCCGAGAATGGCGCCGACCTTGACCTGCTGGATCATAAAGCGGCGAGTCCTCCCCTCCCCGGGGACGATGCGCCCGGAAGCGAGCCCCCGGACGGCGATGGTGGAGGTCTGCGAGCCGATGTTTCCCCCCATGCCCATGATCACCGGCACGAAGGTCAGCAGGAAGAGCGCCTGCTCCAGCGACACCTGGAAGTGCTCGAGCAGGAAACCCGTGAAGCCGAGCCCGATGAGGTTCACTAGGATCCAGGGCAACCGGATCCCCGCGACCTTGAACGAGCGATCCTGGTAGAGGATCTCGTGATCCGAGGTGCCCACCATCTTGTAGAAGTCCTCGGTGGCCTCCTCGCGCACGACGTCGATGATGTCGTCGACCGTCACCACCCCGACCAGCCGGTTGTCGTCGTCCACGACAGGGATCGCCAGCAGGTCGTAGCGGGCCGCGATCTGGGCGACCTCCTCCTGGTCGGTCCAGGTGTGCACCTTGAGCAGCGAGCGCGCCATGATCTCGGACAGAGGACGTTCCGGCCGCGACAGCAGGAGTTGGCGCAGGGAGACGACGCCCACCAGGTGGCGACGCCCATCCACGATGTAGACGTAGAAGATCATCTCGATGTCGCCGCGGTCGCGGATCTCCTGGATCGCGCCCCCGACGCTCGTGCTCTCGGGCAGGGCGAAGAACTCCGAGTCCATGATCCGGCCGGCGCTGTCCTCGGGATGCCCGAGGGCGCTCTGGACGTTCGTGAGCTCCTGCCGATCGACGAGGTCGACGATCCTGGCCTGCAAACCGGGGGGCAGGGACTCCACGACGAAGACGGCGTCGTCCACGGACATCGGGCGCAGGAGCTTGCCGAGCTCCTCGGCCGTGAGGCTCTCGATGATCGCGACCCGAACCTGGGGCTCGACCTCCGTGATCACCGCACCCGCCGACTCGATGTACTCCGTGATCAGGATGCGGAACACCACGAGCTGGTGCTCGGGGGTGAGCCCCCGCATGACCAGGGCCACGTCCTCGGGCCGGGTCTTGTCCAGGAGGTTGGAGATGTGACTCCGGGCCCCCCGGCGGACGAACTTCCGGAGAGTCGTCCCGAT
>CAJQNK010000226.1 GCA_905479655.1 uncultured bacterium
CCCACCCTCACGCCAACGCCGCTGCCTCGACCAGCTCCCACAGCCCCTCCCGGTCCCCCCGCCGCTCCTTCGTGAACGGCAGCTTGTAGGGGGACACCCGATGACGGTCGAACCAGAAGCCCGCTTCGCCGATGCGTTCCCGGTCGACGGCGGCGAGCCAGACGGTGGTGTCGGCGCCCTCCTTCGGAGTGCGCAGGCGTCCCTCCAGGAGTCGGTGAAAGGTGGGGAGCGAGCGCTCCACTCCGGGCGTGTCGGCCCAGCCCGGGTGCATGGAGTGGAACGCGACTCCGCGCGTCTCGTCGAGCTCGGCCCATCTCTCGGCCAGGATCACGTTGGCCCGCTTGGTCTGCGCGTAGGCGACGACACCGTCGAAGTCGTCGACCTCGCCCTGGAGCTTCGGGAGACCCAGGCGCTGGGTGTACATGCCGCCGGAGGAGACGTCGATCACCCGCGCGTCCGCGCTGGCGCGCAGGTTGTCGAGGAGGAGTGTGGTGAGCAGGTGGGGCCCGACGGTGTTGGTCTGGAAGGTGAGCTCCAGGCCGTCGTCGGTGATCGTTTTCTCGTCCGGGAGCACGCCGGCGTTGTGGATCAGGACGTCGACCGGGCGCTCGCCCCATGCGGCGACGAAGCCCCGCACCGACTCCAGGCTGGCGAGATCCATCAGCCGGAGGTGCACGGCCGGGTTTCCCGTCTCGCCGCGCAGCGTCTCCTCGGCCTCCCGCCCCCGCTCCTCGTTGCGGCACAGGATCTGCACCTCGGCTCCCCGGGCGGCGAGCGCCCGGGCTGTCGCCCGTCCGAGACCCGAGTTGGCCCCGGTGATCAGGATCGTCCGTCCGGTCAGGTCGACGTCGAGCTCGCTCGCCTCGAAGCCTTCCGCGTGACGCCGGAAGCCCGTGGCGTCAAAGGAGAAGAGGATCGTGGCGTCGAGGAGGAGGTCGAGCATCGGGGCAGCGTATCCGACGTCGGTTCGGGGTTGGTTTCATGGGGAGCGGCCGAGGGTGCGGAGAAAAGACTCACGCAAAGCCGCGAAGACGCCAAGGAGAAACTGCTTTGGGCTCTTCTCTCCTTTGCGCCTTCTTTCCTTCGCGCCTTGGCGTCTTTGCGTGAGATCCCGCTCCACGCGAAGCCCCGCTTCAACCCCGTCACGAACCCCCGGCGGCCATCTCCCGCTCCGCCACCTCGCGCATCCGGTACTTCTGCACCTTGCCGGTGACCGTCATGGGGAACGCGTCCACGAAGCGCCAGTGGGCCGGGATCTTGTAGGTCGCGATGCGGCCGCGGCAGTACGCGTCCATCTCCTCGGCGGTGAGGGTCTCCCCCTCCTGGGGCCGGACCCACGCCATGACGGCCTCGCCGTACTTCGGGTCGGCGACGCCGATGACCTCGGCCTGGGCCACCTTGGGGTGCTGGAACAGGTACTCCTCGATCTCCCGCGGGTAGATGTTCTCGCCGCCCCGGATGATCATGTCCTTGATCCGGCCGACGATCTTCACGTAGCGCTCGTCGTCCATCGTGGCGAGGTCGCCGGTGTGCATCCAGCCCTCGTCGTCGATGGCCCGGGCGGTGGCCTCCTCGTCGCGCCAGTAGCCGATCATCACGCTGTAGCCCCGCGTGCAGAGCTCCCCGGGCGTCTCCCGACCGACCGTCTCGCCGCTCTCCGGGTCGACGATCTCGACCTCCAGGTGCGGATGGACCCGGCCGACCGTGCCGACCTGGCGTTCCAGGGGGTCGTCGGTCGCGGTCTGCGTGGAGACGGGGGAGGTCTCGGTCATGCCGTAGCAGATCGTCACCTCCGGCATGTGCATCCGCTGCCGCACCTTGCGCATCACCTCCTCGGGGCAGGGCGAGCCGGCCATGATGCCGGTGCGCAGCGACGACAGGTCGAAGCGGTCGAACTCCGGGTGGTCGAGCTCCGCGATGAACATGGTGGGGACGCCGTAGAGCGAGGTGCACCCCTCGGCCTCCACGACCTCCAGCACGCGGCCGGGCTCGAAGGCCTCCCCGGGCACCACGATGGCCGCGCCGTGGGTGGTGCAGGCGAGGTTGCCCAGGACCATGCCGAAGCAGTGGTAGAAGGGCACCGGGATGCACACTCGGTCCGTCGCGTCGTATCCCAGCGCCTCGCCCACGAAGAAGCCGTTGTTCAGGATGTTGACGTGGGAGAGGGTGGCCCCCTTCGGGAAGCCGGTGGTGCCGGAGGTGTACTGGATGTTGATGGCGTCGGCGGGGTCGAGCCCCGCCTCGCGGTCGGCGAGCTCGTGCTCCGAGGTCTGCTCGCCGAGCTCGAGCAGCTCACCCCAGCCCGCTTCGAGGATCACCACGCCCTCGAGCTCGGGGCAGTCGCCCCGGACCTCGGCGATCATCGCCTCGTAGTCGGTCCGGCGGAAGCCGTGGGCGGCGAAGAGCAGCCGGGCGCCCGATTGACGCAGGGCGTAGCGCAGCTCCTCCGTCTTGTAGGCCGGGTTGACGTTCACCAGGATCGCGCCGACGCGGGCGGTGGCGTACTGCAGGAGCACCCACTCGGCTCGGTTGGGCGACCAGACGCCGACGCGGTCGCCGACCTCGAGACCCAGACCGAGGAGCCCGCGGGCCACCCGGCCGGTCTCGCGCCACAGCTCCTCGTAGGTCAGGCGGATCCCCTGGTGGGGAACGACCAGGGCGTCGTTCTCGGGAACCCGCTCGACGGTGCGCCGGAGGTTCTCTCCCAGGGTCTCGTGCAGCAGCGGCGGGTGGTCGGCCCCCAGTGCGTGAGAAGGTCTCGTCATCTGTGCCCCCTCGTCTTCGGGGGCGGTGCCCCGGGTCGGACTCCATGGTGCCGCCGTGCCGCCCGGGGTGCGTCCCGCGAAGTGTCTACCCTCGACGAGCGATCAGGTTGTCGACCACCGACGGATCCGCCAGCGTCGAGGTGTCGCCCAGGTTGCCGGTGTCCCGCTCCGCCACCTTGCGCAGGATGCGGCGCATAATCTTGCCCGAGCGCGTCTTGGGCAGGGCGGGCGCGAACTGGATGCCCTCCGGGGTGGCGATCGGTCCGATCACCTTGCGCACGTGCGCGATCAGCTCCTTGCGCAGCTCGTCGGACTCTTCCACCCCCTCGACCAGGGTGACGAAGGCGTACAGGCCCTGGCCCTTGATCTCGTGGGGGACCGGTGTCACCGCCGCCTCGGCGACCTTGGCGTGGGCCACCAGCGCGCTCTCGATCTCGGCCGTGCCCAGGCGGTGGCCCGAGATGTTCACGACGTCGTCGATCCGTCCCATGAGCCAGTAGTCGCCGTCCGGGTCCACGCGGCAGCCGTCCCCGGTGAAGTAGAAGTCGTCGTACAGGGTGAAGTAGACGTCGATGAAGCGGTCGTGGTCGCCCCACATCGTCCTCATCATCCCGGGCCACGGCCGGCGGATGCACAGCTTGCCGCCCTCGTTGGGGTCGCACTCGGTGCGGTCGTCGCGCAGCACCACCGGGTCGACGCCGAAGAACGGCCGGTTGGCCGAGCCCGGCTTCAGGGTGTGGGCGCCCGGCAGCGCCGTGATCATGAAGCCGCCCGTCTCGGTCTGCCACCAGGTGTCGACGATGGGGCAACGCTCGTGCCCGATGTTGACGTGGTACCAGATCCAGGCCTCGGGGTTGATCGGCTCGCCCACCGTGCCCAGGATGCGCAGCGACCCCAGGTCGTACTTCGCCGGCCACTGCTCACCCAGGCGCATGAGCGCGCGAATCGCCGTCGGCGCCGTGTAGAAGATCGTGATGCCGAACTTGTCCACCATGTGCCAGAAGCGTCCGGCGTCCGGGTAGGTCGGCACGCCCTCGAACATCACCGACGTCGCCCCGTTGGCCAGCGGCCCGTAGACGATGTAGGAGTGGCCGGTGACCCAGCCGATGTCGGCCGTGCACCAGTAGATATCGTCCTCATGCAGGTTGAAGGCCATCTTGTGGGTCATCGCCGCCCACAGGAGGTAGCCGCCCGTCGTGTGGACGACCCCCTTCGGCTTTCCCGTCGAGCCTGAGGTGTAGAGGATGAACAGCGGGTCCTCCGCGTCCATCGGCACCGCCTCGCACTCGGCGCCGACCTTCTCGACCTCGTCGTGGTACCAGACGTCGCGGCCGGCCTCCATGGTGCAGTCGGTGTCGCCGGTCTTCACCACCAGGACGGTCTCGACGGAGGGCGTCCCGGTCACCGCCTCGTCCACGATGCCCTTGAGCCTGATCTCCTTCCCGGCGCGTCGCAGCACGTTGGCGGTGATGATCATCTTGCAGTCGGAGTCGTTGACCCGGCCGCGGATCGCCTCGGCGGAGAAGCCGCCGAAGATCACGGAGTGGATGGCGCCGATGCGGGCGCAGGCCAGCATGGAGACGGAGAGCTCGGGCACCATCGGCATGTAGATCGCCACCCGGTCGCCCTTCCCGATGCCGTGGGCCTTGAGCACGTTGGCGAACCGGCAGACCCGGTCGTAGACATCGCGATAGGTCAGGTGCAGGACGTCGTCCTCGCGCTCCCCCTGCCAGAGCAGTGCGGTCTTGTTCTCGCGGGCGGTACCGAGATGCCGATCGAGGCAGTTCACGGAGATGTTGAGCTGGCCGTCGGCGAACCAGGTGTGCTCGATCCGCCGGCCCTGAGTGTCCCAGGTCCACTCGAGGCTGCGGGTCGGCTCCCGGAACCAGGTCAGGCTCTTGGCCTGCTCGAGCCAGAACGCGTCGGGCTCCTCGATCGAGCGGCGCCACATCTCGTCGTACTGCTCGACGCTGGAGACCCATGCGTTCGCCTGGACCGAATCGGGGGGTGCGAAGGTCCGGTGTTCCTTGAGCAGGGACTCCATCGACTGTTCTCGATCCATAACACCCTCCGTTTGGTTTCGATCCGAGGTTCCATCGAGCCGACGAACCCGGTCGCCCACGACGGTCCTGCGGGCCGCGTGCGAGCTACCGAGAGTAACTCTCAGCGTAGGATCTCATCGGCTTCGAGGTCTCAAGAATACCCCTACGGGTGGGATCGGCTCCACCCCGGTGGGCCGTTGCCGCGGGCTGGCGGGCTGGTACGCTCACGTTCCGCGTACGGCGCGAGCCGGAAGGGAGCTGCCATGGCAAGAAATCGTCTCGAGCCCCTCGTCAACCCCTCCTCCGTCGCGGTCGTGGGCGCTTCGCGCGACATCACCAAGGTGGGGCACGCCCTGTTGGCGAACCTCGTCGGCGGTGGCTACCCGGGGACGATCGTCCCCATCAACCCCAAGGCGGACGAGATCCTCGGGCTGTCCTGCTACCCGGATCTGCGCTCCTACGACGGCAAGGTGGACCTGGCGCTGATCGCGGTGCCCGTCCGCTTCGTCGAGGAGAAGGTGCGCGAGGCCCTCGGCCGCGGCGTCAAGGCGATCGTGGTGATCACCGCTGGCTTCAAGGAGGTGGGGGAGGAGGGCGCGGCGGCGGAGCGGCGTATCGCGGAGATGTGCAAGCACGCCAAGGTGCCGCTGATGGGGCCCAACTGCGTGGGGCTGGTGAACAGCCACCTGCCCATGAACGCCAGCTTCGCCCCCAAGACCCCGCCGGCCGGCGGCATCTCGGTCATCTCCCAGTCCGGCGCCCTGTGCGTCGCGATCCTCGACTGGGCCGCCAGCCGTCAGATCGGGCTCGCCAAGGTCTTCAGCTTCGGCAACAAGGCGGACGTGGACGAGGTCGACCTCCTGCGCCACCTGGCGGACGACGATGCGACCAAGGTCGTGGTCGGCTATCTCGAGTCCATCGACGAGGGCGACCGCTTCCTCGCCGCCGCCGAGGAGGTGGCGAACATCAAGCCGGTGGTCATCCTCAAGGTGGGCGTGACGGGCGCCGGCGCGCGCGCGGCGTCGTCTCACACCGGCAGCCTCGCCGGCACCGACATGGCCTACGGCGCGGCCTTCCGGCGCGCCGGCGTGGTGCGCGCGCCCACCTTCGACGCTCTCTTCGACTTCGGGATGGCCTTCGCCATGCAGCCGGTGCCGGCGGGCCGGCGGGTGGCGGTGATCACCAACGCGGGCGGTCCCGGCATCATGGCCGCCGACGCGGCGGAAGAGCACGGTCTCGAGCTCCCCCGGCCCGCGCCGACCACGGAGGCCGAGCTCAAGCGCCTCCTGCCCAGGGAGGCGGCGTTCGGCAACCCGATCGACGTCATCGGCGACGCGCCCCCCGAGCGCTACCTGGCGGCCTTCCGGACGATCCAGGCCTGCCCGGAGAGCGACGCCATCGTCGTCCTGGCGACCGCCCAGAACATGACCCGTCCCCTGGAGCTCGCGGAGGCGCTGGTGGAGGCGGTGGACGGCTCCAAGCCGGTGACCGTCGCGCTCCTGGGCGGCGAGGAGGTGATGGTCGCGCGCCGGATGCTGGCGGCCCGGGGAATCCCCTCGTACCCGTCGCCGGAGCGGGCCGTGGGCGCCCTCCAGGCCATGGCGGACTACGGCGCCTGGCTCGCGCGCCCGCCGCGGGTGGTGACCCGGTTCCCGGTGAACCGGCGGCGGGTGGAGCGGGTCATCCGCTGGCACCGGCGCAGTGGCCGACGCCAGATCGGCGAGGTGGAGGCGAAGGAGATCCTCCGCGCCTACGACTTCGACATCCTCGAGGGCGGTCTGGTGGAGACGGCGGACCAGGCGGTGAGCATTGCGGAGCGGGTCGGCTACCCGGTGGTGCTGAAGATCGTCTCCCCCGACATCATCCACAAGTCGGATGTCGGGGGCGTGCGCCTCCGTCTGGCCGATGCGGAGCAGGTGCGCGACGCCTTCGACCTCATGATGCTGCGGTCGGCCCGTCGCATGCCCGAGGCGAACATCCGCGGCGCCTATATCGAGCGCATGGGGCGACGCGGTCGGGAGGTCATCCTCGGCATGACCCGCGACCCCCAGTTCGGTCCCATGCTGATGTTCGGGCTCGGCGGCATCTTCGTCGAGGTCATGAAGGACGTCACCTTCCACCTTGCGCCCATCACGGCCGACGAGGCCATCGAGATGCTCCGGGGTACTCGTTCCTACGCACTGCTCGAGGGCGCCCGGGGCCAGGCGCCGGTCGACCTCGACGGGCTCGCCGGGGGCCTGCAGCGCATCAGCCAGCTCGCCACCGAGTACCCGGAGATCGCGGAGCTCGACATCAACCCCCTCATCGTCGGCGCGCGGGGCGAGGGCGCCTACGTCGCCGACGCCCGCATGACCCTGAAGGCCCCGGAGGGCGAGTCATGACCCAGGCCCACGCCAAGAGCTACGACCCGGAGTGGCAGTCGAAGTACTCCGACCACGTGTGCGACGCGGACCAGGCCGTCGCCCGGCTCAAGCCCGGGCAGCGGGTGTTCATCGGCACGGGCTGCGCGGAGCCCCTGGACCTGGTGGAGGCCCTGACGCGCCGGGCCCCCGAGCTGCCGGACACGGAGGTCGTCCACCTCCTGACGATGGGGAAGGCGCCCTACGCCCACCGGGAGCTCACCAAGATTTTCCGGGTCAACAGCTTCTTCATCTCCGAGAACGTGCGCGAGATCATCCAGCAGGGGCTGGGCGACTACACGCCGATCTTCCTCTCCGACATCCCGCGCCTCTTCTCCTCGGGCCAGCTCCCCCTCGACGCGGCGCTCATCCAGGTGACGCCGCCCGACGAACACGGCATGTGCAGCCTGGGCATCTCGGTGGACATCGTGAAGAGCGCGGCCGAGAACGCCTCGCTGGTGATCGCCGAGGTGAACCCGGCCATGCCGCGCACCCACGGCGACTCGAGCCTCCACGTCTACGACATCGACCTGCTCGTGCCGGTGGAGCGGCCCGTGCTGGAGGTGAGCTACGCGGAGCAGACGGACGTGACCCGCCAGATCGCCGAGTACGTGGCGGCCCT
>CAJQNK010000227.1 GCA_905479655.1 uncultured bacterium
AGCGGAACGGCGGCATCCGATCCACCGGCGCCGGCCAACCGCAGCCCGAGCAGACCCAGACCGGCCGCGCGAGGGGCTCGACATCCGAGACGGCGGTCACCCGGCCCCCACCACCCCGGTGCGCGCGTTGAGCTCGTCGATCATGGCGTCCCAGGTCGGCACCAGCTCCAGGAGGCCGTCCCAGAACGACTGGCGGCGCCGCGCGGTGAAATCGGCCGACGACACGCCCTGCTGCTCCACCCAGGTGAAGTAGCCGAGGTTGAAGATTCGCTGGCGCTCCCGGTAGTCGAGCTCCCGCAGGTGATCCGATCCGAGACCCAGGACGTGGCGGCCGAAGGCCTCCGCCGCGGCGATGTCGTCCACGGCGCCTCCGAATCGCGCGGCCTGGGCCTTGGCCAGCTCGCTCTCGTAGAGCTCGGCCCCGTCGGTGGCGACGGTGAAGATCGCGTCGTCCTCCCCCAGGTCGAGGTAGCGGGCTAGCTTGGCGGCGGCCAGCACGTTGCAGATCGAGGACAGGCCGAGCCTGGGCAGGGCGGCCACCAGCCCCTCCGGTACGCCGCGTCGCGCCGCCAGGTAGCGCCTGCCCGCCTCGGAGTTGAAGACGACCTGCAGGTCGTCGGTGGCCTGATCGGAGACCGCCGTCACGAAGTCGGTGTTCATCACGTTGTGGATCAGAGGCACGTGCTTGTCGCCGATCCCCTGGATGTTGTGCTCGCCGAAGCCGTTGTAGAGCAGGGTCGGGCACTCCAGAGCCTCGGCGGCCACGATCGAGGCTCCGTAGCGCTCCTTCAGGTGGTCTCCCGTGGCGAGCGTCCCGGCCGAGCCGGTGGCGGAGACGAAGGCGGCCAGGCGCAGCGCCGGCCGCTCCGCGGCGAGCGCCTCGTACACCCGGCCCATCGCTGGGCCGGTCACCGTGCGGTGGGCCAGGTAGTTTCCGAACTCGGCGAACTGGTTGAAGATCACGTTCTCCGGGTCTCGCTCCAACACGGCGCAGCGGTCGTAGATCTCCTTGACGTTGGACTCGGTGCCGGGGGTTCGGACGATGTCCTCGGGGTCGGCCACCCACTCCTCGAGCCAGCGGAAGCGCTCGGCGCTCATCCCCTCGGGCAGCACGGCGACGCCGCGGCAGCCGAGGATGCGCGAGACGGCGACGCCGCCCCGGCAGTAGTTGCCGGTGGAGGGCCAGACGGCCTTGTGCCGCGTCGGGTCGAACTGGCCGGTGACGATCCGGGGCACCAGGCAGCCGTAGGTCGCCAGGACCTTGTGGGCGTGGATCATCGGGAAGCGGTCGGCCAGGAGCACGACGATGGGCGCCCGCACGCCGGTCAGCGAGGGCGGCAGCACGAGATGGTCCGGCAGGGCCCGGGGCTCGGCCCGGCCCGGCTCGTGGTACCAGTGGACCCGGAACAGGTTCGCCGGGTCGGGCGCATCGGGGTCGACCTGGGCCAGCCGGCGGATCACACTCTCGGGAATCGTGCTCGGATCCGCGAGCTGGGCGAAGGTCGGGAGGGCCACGCCGGCCTCCCGGAAGCGCCGGACACTGGCGTCGACCCCCTGCGGGTCGACGACGTGGGTCTCGAGGCCGAGCTGGGTCATGGTCGTTCCTCTCGCTGAATGTGGGTCACGTGAGCTCCTCCAGCCGCCGCCAGAGCCGGGGCGCCTCCCGCCGGGCGGCCTCCCGAAGCTCCTCGACGTCGTCCCCGACGAGACGCCCCTCCTCCACCACGACGCGGCCCGCCACGACGACGTGCCGAACCGAGCCGTCCGGCCGCCGGGCGACGACGTCCGCGGCGACACCGGGCGCGAGCGGCGCGAGCCGGAGCCCGAGACGCTCGGCCGCCAGCCGCGGGCCGCCCTCGAGGCGGGGCGCCAGTCGCTCGACGGGCTCGCCGTGGCGCCGCGCCTCCTCGACCAGCGCCCTGGCCTCGTCGGCCATCACCGCCGGGTAGCCGTCGGTGCCCAGGGCCACGCGGTCGCTGGCGTGGAGTCCGGACGGGTAGCCCACCCGATTGCCCCGGTTGGAGCGCGGGTTCTGGACGAACCAAAGCCCCGCCTCCGCGGCGCGGGCCACCTGCTCCGCCGAGCAGTGGACGCCGTGGGCGAGGATCGAGCCGGCGGGCAGGGCCCCCAGGTCGCGCAAGCGCTCGAGGGGCCCGGGCCAGCCCCGGCGCCGGGCGTCGTCGACGTCCGCGCCGTCCTCGGCGACGTGCACGTGGACCACGCTCCCCAGGGCGTCGGCCAGCTCCCCCGCCTCGCGCGCGGTGTCGTCGGAGACGGTGAACGACGCGTGCAGCCCCACGACGCCGCGCACGAGGGGCCGGCGGTTCGTCTCGGCGAACCGCCGGCACTCCGCGAGACCCCGCCTCGCCTCGTCGCGGCCCCGGTTGCGCTCGGTGGCGCCGTAGCAGAGCACCGCGCGGACGCCGATCGCCTCGCAGGCGTCGGCCAGGACGTCCAGCGCCCCCTCCACGAAGCCCGGCGACTCGTGGTGGTCGACGAGCGTCGTGGTGCCGGCGAGGAGCGCCTCCGCGGCGTACAGCCGGGCCGAGGTCCGCAGCGACACCTCGTCCAGAGCCCGGTCGAGGCGCCACCAGACCCGCTCCAGGATCTGGAGGAAGCTCTCCGGCGGCGGCTCCGGCGGCGGCATGCCGAAGGGCGCGAGGGCGCTGTAGATGTGGGTGTGGGCGTCGACCTGACCCGGCTCGAGGGTCGCGTCGGGACAGGGCAGGCGGCGGGCGTCGTCGGGGACCTCCGGATCGGGGCCCACGGCGCCCACCCGGCCCTCCCCGATCACGACCGATCGACCACGGGTGTCGGGGCCCAGGATCAGCCTCTCGCCGTTCACCACAACCCCCTACTGGCCCAGGGAGCGGATCCGCCCCACCCCGAGCGCCTTCGCCGCCGGCGCGTCCTTCATCGGCAACCGGTAGCGACGGACGCCGTCGTGCGCCGCCAGCGCCCCGGCGACCGCGGCCGCGGTCGGCACGAGCCCGATCTCCCCCACCCCCTTGGCGCCGAACGGCCCCTCGGGCTCCGGGTCCTCCACCAGGATGACCTCGACCTCGGGCATCCCGCGGGCGCGCAGCACCCCCAGCTCGCGCAGCTTGAAGGTGGCCGGCATGCCGTTCGGGCAGGGCAGCTCCTCGGTGAGCGCGTAGCCGAGCCCCATGTGCACCGACCCCTCGAGCTGCCCTTCGCAGAGCGTCGGGTTCACCGCGCGGCCGACGTCGTGCGCCGCGATGACCTTCTGGAGCTTGCCCTCTTCATCGAGGATCACGACCTGGGTCGCGAAGCTGAACGCG
>CAJQNK010000228.1 GCA_905479655.1 uncultured bacterium
GCCGGGCGCGAGCGAGAGCGCGTAATCTTCTTCGGAATCAAGGCGGGAATCCGCACTCGATTCGGTGAATCGGGGAGGATTCCCAACGATGTGTCCGGAGAAGAGGGCCGCTCGTAGCGTGTCTCGCCTTTCACCACGGGCCGCTAGGGGGGATGGACGGGATGGGCCGACCCGCCCCCACCCCTCGGCCCGCCGCCCTCCCACCCGGCAGGGTGGCGAGGGCGGCGCAACTCCCCTGCTAGCCTGATCTTGTAGCGCGTCACGTTCATCTGGGCGTTTCGACCGAGGAGGAGGTGGTCATGCGGCGTGTCCTCGTACTCCATCCGGGAGCCGGGGAGACCACCGGTTCCCTCTCTTTCCTGAACCACGAGGTCGAGCTCCACACGCTCGGCGTCGAGGACGACCCGGAGCGGGCCGCGGCGGCCATCCGCGAGGCCGACGGGGTGTTCGACGCCATCGGCCTCGAAGGCCTGCCCGCGGTGCTGGAGCTCGGCACCTCCCGACGGACTCACCGGGACGGAGCGCGGCTGCGGAGCCTGGCGCGACGCACGCCGGTGGTGGACGGCAGTGGCGTGCGCGCAGGACTCGAGCGTTGGGCGGTGATCCTGGCCAGTCGTCAGCAGCCCGGCATCTTCTCGCGCAAACGGGTGCTCATGGTGCCCGGCCTGAACCACACGGGGATCGCCGATGGCCTGGCGCGGCAGGGGGCGACCCTGCGCTTCGCCGACCCGCTCCTGTTCTTCTCCCTGCCCGACCTGCCCGGCGTGGGGCAGGGCTGGACTCTCGACCAGGTGGCCGAGCCCACCCTGAAGCGCCTGGAGGGCGCTCCCTTCGGGGCCCTGTCGCTCAACGGCGCCGCGCCGCGAGAGAGCGTCAGTGCCGGGCCGTTCCGCTGGGCGGACGTGGTGGCGGGCGACGTCGGAGCCATCCGCCGGTACGCCCCGTCGGACCTGCGGCGCAAGACGATCGTGGTCGAGCGCGCCGGGCCCGAGGACATCGAAGACCTGGCGGCACGGGGCGCGGCGATCCTCGTCACCCTGATGCCCGGCGTCGAGGACCCCGACGAGGCCTCCTCCGCGGCCCTGATCGAGGCGCTTCTCGCGGCCGTCCGGCCGGACCCCGAGAGCCCGCTCGACGAAGACACCTACCTCAACCTGCTGGCCGAGCTCGACTGGCAGCCCTCCGTGCGCTACCTGCAGCCGGAGGAGGCGGGCATCCACCGATTCGCCTTCGTGATCCACCCGCTGAACCTCGGTTTCATCCACCGCCATCCGCCCTTCTGGTGGACCCGCTTCCTGCCGGACGGACTGGTCGAGGCGGTCGCCGCCCACGTCCCGCCGATGTACGTGGGCAAGATCCGGGGCGGCGAGTCGCCGCAGACGGGACAGCGCATCGAAGGCCACCTGATCTCCCTCGGAGCGACGCCGCGACAGATGCTCCGACACGACGAGCACTTCACCTACGCCCGCCTGAACCAGGCGGCGCGGCTGGCGGAACGCCTCGGAGCCCGCATCCTCGGTCTGGGCGCCTTCACCAGCGTCGTCGGCGACGCGGGCGTGACCGTGGCCCACGAGGCGGGCATCGCCGTCACGAGCGGCAACAGCCTGACCGTCGCCGCGACGCTGGAGGCCGCCAAGCAGGCCGTCCGGCTCATGGGTCACGACGATCTGAGCCGCGGCCGGGCCATGGTCGTCGGCGCCACCGGATCGATCGGCTCGGTATGCGCGCGGCTCCTGGCCCAGGCCGTCCGCGACGTCGTCCTGGTCTCCATCGAGCCCGAGAAACTCATCGACCTGAAGCGACGCATCGAGGAGGAGACACCCGGCGCCCGGGTCGCCATCGGCACCCGCGCCAACGACCTCGTGGGCGACTGCGACCTCGTGGTCACGGCCACCTCGGCCTTCGGTCAGCGGGTGCTCAACCTGGGAGCCTGCAAGCCGGGAGCCGTCATCTGCGACGTCGCGCGACCCACCGACGTGGGCGAGCGGGAGGCGGCCCTGCGTCCGGACGTGCTCGTGATCGAGAGCGGCGAGGTCCTGATCCCCGGCAACCTCGAGGTCGGCTACGACATCGGCCTGCCGAAGGGGACGGTCTACGCCTGCCTGGCGGAGACGGCGCTCCTGGCGATGGAGGGCCGGTTCGAGAGCTACACGCTGGGACGGGAGCTCTCGCCCGCGAAGGTCAAGGAGATCTACCAGCTGTTCCTGAAGCACGGCTTCCGGATCGCCGGCCTGCGCTCCTTCGATCGCTACGTGGACGAGGAGGAGATCCGCCGCAAGAGGGAGACGGCCCAGCGGTACCGCGACGACCCCGAGGCCTTCGCGCGCCATCGGCGGGAGACGATCGCGGCCATCGAGTCGATGCCCCCGGTGGCGAAGGGGATCCCGGCCCGGAGCGGACCGTCACTCAAGACGCTGGCCTGGGCCGGCGGCGCGTTGGCGACGGGGGCGTGGCTGGCGAAGCGGCTGAGCGGTCGGTAGCTACAACCGCCTCGTCTCCGTGTAGGGGAAGAAGTCGATGATCTCGCCGCGCTCGTTCCGCTCCTGCATCTCGCGCCAGAAGGCGGGGTCGAACAGGTCGGAGTGCTCGGCTTCGAAGACCTCCTGCAGACGCCCCTCCAGGCCCATGAACGAGGCGAACTCCTCGGGGAACACGTCGTTCTCCCCCACCGAGAACCAGGGCTGGGCCGCCATCTCCTCGTAGGGGGTCCCGGGCCTGGGGGAAGCGACGGAAGCTGCACTCGGTCAGCGGGCAGAGCTCGTCGTAGTCGTAGAACACCACCCGGCCGTGGCGCGTCACGCCGAAGTTCTTGAGCAGCATGTCGCCCGGAAAGATGTTGGCGGCGGCCAGGTCCTTGAGCGCGTAGCCCCAGTCCCGAACGGCGGCCTCGGCCTCCGCCGCCGAGGCCTTCGCGAGGTACAGGTCGAGGGGCACCACGCGCCGGCCGACATAGACGTGGCGCACCACGACGTCGTCACCCGAGAGCTCCACGGTCTGCCCCGCCACCTCGAGGAGCTCCTCCAGGATCGCCTCCCGGAAACGGGCTCGGGGGAAGGTGAGGTGCTCGAACTCCTGGAAGTCCACCAGGCGGCCCACGCGGTCGTGGAGCAGCACGAGACGGTACTTCTCCATCACCTGCCGCCGTGTGGTCGGCTTCTGCTGGGGGAAGTGGTCCTTGATGACCTTGAAGACGAACTCGTAGCCCGGCAGCGTGAAGACGGCCATCACCAACCCCCGTTGGCCGGGGGCCACCTCGAACTGCTCGCCGCTCCGGGTGATGACGCCCATGAGGTCGCGGAAGAACTCGGTCTTGCCGTGCTTGTTGTAGCCCAGCGTGATGTAGAGCTCCGCCTTGCGCTTGCGCGGCAGGATCGACGAGATGAAGCCGATCGCGTGGCGCGGGCTGCCGAGGTCCGCGTGGAAGTACCAACGCGCGAAGCTGAAGACGATCGACGCCTCGTCCTCGGTGGCCAGCACCGCGTCCAACCGCAGCCCGCCCTCCTCGTTGAGGAGCACGAGGACCAGCGGCATCGGTTGCACGCCCTCGCCGGAGCGCACCCGGCCCAGGATGTACGCCCCCTTGTTGCGGAAGAACAGGGGCCGCAGCACATCGATGCCGTCGATCTGGCCAT
Organism: uncultured bacterium; assembly: GCA_905479655.1. GTDB lineage: Bacteria > Acidobacteriota > Thermoanaerobaculia > Multivoradales > JAHEKO01 > CAJQNK01. Next base: position 3,633 of record CAJQNK010000228.1, read on the forward strand.
GGCCGAAGAAGTCGCGGATTCCGCGGTCGATGCGCCGCGCCGCTTCGAGGGCGGCCCGGTCGCGGTTCGGGAACGGAGCTCCGAGCTCCGCGTCCTCCAGGATCTTGTAGATGACGTCGGCGTCCACTCGCCGGACGGCGTAGGTGCGAGCCGCCGCCATCTCCCAGCCGCGGTAGGGCACCGGGAAGTCGTCCGAGGCGTAGTCCAGCGACGGGTCGACCCCCACGTGCGGGAAGACTCGCCGCGACAGCGAGTTGAAGAAGGTGAGCGCCAGCTCGAAGTCGTCGCGCCCCAGGATCAGCCGGGTGTAGGCCGCCTTCATCGCGGGCCACAGATCATGGTCCTTCAGGCGCCCGTCGAGCGCACGGGAGAGGTTGTCGAGCGTCTCTCCGATCAGGCGCGGATGGAGTTGCAGCCTACCCACGGTGTCAGCGCGGATCCCGGCCCAGTCCCGCTCCTCGAAGCGTGTCCGGGCGGCCCGGGTGAGCTCCCGGAAGAGCTCCTGGTGACGGCGGAACCCCTCGTCGATGGCGGCCGCTCCTGCGAGGGCCACATGCTGGGTCTTCATCCACCCATGGTAGCAACGGTTCGCCGCGGTGCGACGCGGGCGCCGAGCCTCCGGAGGACCGCCTCAGGGGGTCGCCGCGACCGCCAAGAGGACCGCGAAGACCAGCACGAAGACGGCCACGGCGGTCGGCATCAGGATCTCTCGTCGGAGCATCGGGGTCTCCCTCACTCGCTCGGGGCAGCCGGAGCACCGCCCTTCACCTATCGATACGCCGACGCGGCGCGGAGGTTCCAGCGACCCACGGCACGGAACGGGCGGTTCGTCCACGGGGCCATAGAATGCCCCCATGTCCCACCCTTCCCCCTCGCCGACCGTGACCGACGACCTCGACCTGCTCCTGGGCGTGCTGCCGGACCGCGTCCGCCGCGCCCTCCGGGACGAACCGGGGCTCGACGAGCTGCTCGAGGTGGTGCTCGACCTGGGGCGGACCCCGGAGGCGCGCTACGCCGGCAGGACGATCGACATCGCGGGCGGCCCCGTGTCGCGCGAGGAGCTGGGCGACGTGGTCGATCGGGTGGCGCGCTTCGGCGCCGACAACCGGGCCGGCATCGAGCGCACCCTGCACCGGATCTCGGCGTTGCGCAACCGGGAGGGCGGCGTCGTCGGGCTGACCTGCCGCGTCGGCCGCGCCGTCCTGGGAACCGTCGACATCGTCCGCGACGTGATCGAGTCGGGGGTCTCGACCCTGCTCCTCGGACGACCCGGCGTCGGCAAGACGACCCTGCTGCGCGAGGCCGCGCGGGTCCTGGCGGACGACCTGGGCAAGCGCGTGGTCGTGGTGGACACCTCGAACGAGATCGCCGGCGACGGCGACATCCCGCACCCGGGCATCGGGCACGCGCGCCGAATGCAGGTGCCGACACCCGACCGACAGCACGCCGTGATGATCGAGGCCGTGGAGAACCACATGCCGGAGGTCATCGTGATCGACGAGATCGGCACCGCGGCGGAGGCCGTGGCCTCGCGCACCATCGCCGAGCGCGGCGTCCAGCTCATCGCCACCGCCCACGGCAACACCCTGGTGAACCTCCTGCAGAACCCCACCCTCTCGGACCTGATCGGAGGCATCCAGGTCGTCACCCTGTCGGACGAGGAGGCCCGCCGCCGGGGCACCCAGAAGTCGGTGCTGGAGCGCAAGGCGCCACCGACCTTCGACGTGGTGATCGAGATCCGGGACAAGGACAGTTTCGCCGTGCACAGCTCGGTCGACCGCACCGTCGACGGCTACCTGCGCGGCGCCGAGCTCGCACCGGAGGTCCGACGCCGAACGCCCGACGGCGGGGTCGAGGTCCAGGATCCCGAGGACGCGCCCGCGGGGCCGCGACGTCACGAGGCCTCCGGAACGTCGCCCTGGGTTCCGAGCCAACCGCCGCGGCGCTTCACCTCGGGCCGGCCGCTGCGCATCTTCCCGTACGCCGTCAGCCGCAGCCGGCTGGAGCGGGCGATCCGGGACACCGGCTCACCCGCCCGCCTCGTGGGCCAGCTCGCCGAGGCCGACGTGGTGCTGACCCTGAAGGCCCAGGAACGCCGGCAACCCAAGCGTCTGCTGGACGCCCAGATGCGCGGCCTGCGCCTCGAGGTCGTGCGCAGCAACACGATCCAGCAGCTCACCAACTTCCTGCGCGACGAGTTCGGCCTGCCGGACCGGGGGGAGGAGCGCCGCACCGCCCTGCGCGAGGCCGAGGCGGCCGTCGACGCCGTGCGGGAACGCGGGATCCCCGTGGAGCTCCAACCCCGCGATCGGGGGGCACGTCGTCTCCAGCACGAGCTCGTGGAACGCCACGGCCTCGCCACCACCAGTCGCGGCCAGGAGCCGTTCCGGCGGGTCGTCGTGCAGCCTTGATCCCCGACCGCTTCTGCTACTGTCCCGCCGGATCCAACGTTCCGACCCGCCCATTCGTACAATGAGCGTCATGACCGTGGATACCCGAGAGCCCATGCCGTCGCCCGCCCAATCCACCCCGCCTCCTGAGGGGAGCCGGGGCATCACCGAGATCCTGCCGCCCGAGATCTTCAAGGAGCTGGAGCGCGGCGTGCTCGGGCAGCGACGGGCCCTCTCCTTCGTCTCGGTCGCCGTCTACAAGCACGTCACCGGCCGGGTGTCGGGCAACATCCTGCTCATCGGCAACTCGGGCACCGGCAAGACGACGATCATGAACAACATCCAGCGGCTCTACGACTCCGTTCCGGAGTATCGCTGGTACCGGGTCCAGACGATCCTGAACGCCAACCTGCTGGTCGACCCGGAGCGGACGGAGTTCCGCCCCGAGCGCATCATGACCGCGGTGGAGCAGCGCGCCAGGCTGCTCCTGGGCGATCGGCCGAGCCCCGACGACCTGAAGAACTCGATCGAACGCGCCACGGTCTGCATCGACGAGATCGACAAGATGTCGACGGTCGTCGCGGGCAAGCCGAACCCCATCGGCGTCGTCCTGCAGCAGGGCCTGTTGACCCTGATGGAGGGCGAGAAGGTCGCCTACCGTACGCGCGCCTGGGTCGAGGGCGAGGAGCGGACGGTCACCCTGAACATCGACACCCAACACATGATGTTCGTCTGCGGCGGCGCCTTCGAGGGCCTGTACGACATGGTCTACGACCGCGTGACCAAGCGCGGGAGCGGCCAGCGGCTGCGCGCCGACACGATCCGGACGGCCGACGGCGCGGTGCGCATCGAGGAGCGGTTCTCGCTCGCCGACTACATGAAGATGACCGACCTCTTCAAGTACGGCATGGTGCCCCAGTTCATGGCCCGGTTCGACAAGCAGATCATGTTGAACGACCTGTCGATGGACACGCTCAAGGAGATCCTGCTGCACTCCTGGGACTCGCCCTTCCAGCGCTCGAAGCGCTACTTCGAGACGATGAACATCGAGCTGGCGATCGACGCTCTGGCCGCCGCCCTCATCGCCGAGGCCGCCGCCAAGGAGAACCGGACCGGCGCCCGGGCGTTGCGCGACGTCTTCAGCGAGGTCATCAACCCCTTCGAGTACGACCCCTTCGGCAGCGGCCAGCTCACGGCTCGCGAAGACGGCGGCCACCGGCTCGAGGTCGACTCGCAGACCGTCCGCCGCGCTCTCCGCTGAGCCCGGCCGCGACCCCTCGGCTCCAGCGCCCCCCCTCGAGCCCGCCTGCTCGATCCGCCTGCTCGATCCCCCTTACTCGAGCCCGCAGAGCAGCTCGTCGTAGTCGACGAACCCGCGCGGATCGCCGCGGGTCTCCCGCACCTTCAGGCGCCACTCCACCCCCGCCCGGCGGGCGGCCTCGCCGTCCCGCTCGTCCCGGTCGCCCACCAGCAGGCAGTGCTCGGCCGAGGCGCCCAGGCGAGCGAGCGCCACTTCCAGCCCGCGCGGATCGGGCTTGAGGCGGTCGACCTCGGGATCCGTCGCGCTGACCACGACCTCCGCCCGCAGCCCGAGCGCGGCGAGCTTCTCCTCCGCCGGGTAGTCGGACCACACGGCGACCCGGCGTCCCGAGGCCCGCAGCGCGTCGAACACGTCCGCCAGCCCCGGGTACGCGGCGGCGGCCACCGCCGGCAGCGGTCGCGTGAGCATCCACTCGCGGACCAGCTCCTCCATCCGGTCGACCTCGATCCCCAGCGCCGCCGCCGGACGCTCGAACTGGAGCCGCGCGATCCCGTGAGCCCCCTCCTCCGCCAGGGCCTCGCGCTCCCTGCGGAAGCGCTGGAGCTCCAGCGGCAGACGCCACTGCCACGGCCGGCGCAACACGTGCCGCAGGAGCGCCAGGGTCATCCGCCGCCGCACGGGGCGCGGGTCGTACAGCGTGCCGTCGACGTCGAAGACGACGGCGGAGATGTCGGGCCAGGGGACGGGGATCATCGGACGATGGGAAGCATCAGGCCACGGGTCGCGGGGGGGTCGGTGGGGGATCGCCGGTCCGAGGTCGCCCTACCCATCGTGCACGTCCGCCAGGGCACACACGTTCTTGCCGATCTCCAGCTCCGAGGCCCGCGCCTCACTGGGCTGGACCAGGCCGGCGTTCACCCGCTTGATCTCGACGTACTCCTCGGGGAAGCGGGGCAGGCTCGCCAGGATGTAGCGGACGAACTCCTCGCGCTCCTTCGCGGCCATCACGAGCCCCTCGTTCTCCCGCCGGAGCCGCCCCAGGGGCGCCGCGAAGAGACCCCGGGCGTCGGCCTCGTCGAGGTGGGCGAAGTGCCCCGGCAGCACCAGCGTCTCGTCCGGCAGCTCCAGGAGACGCCGGAGCGCCGCGTGGTGCAGGGGCGCCCAGGTCTCGCCGCGGCCACCCAGGTCGGGGCGCGCGATGGAGTCGATGAAGATGCTGTCGCCGGAGAACAACCAACGCTCGTCGGCGAGGAAGGCCACCTGTCCCAGCGTGTGCCCCGGGACGTGGAGGCTCCGCAGGGTGAGCGCGCCGATCTCGAAGGTCCGGCCCTCCTTCAGGTAGTCGTACTCCAGTCGCGCCGGCAGGACGTCCAGGGGGTGGATCGCGTCGTAGGGGTGGAGCGCGTAGGGCGCGCCGGTGGCGGCGGCCAGCTTCGGGCCGCCGCTGATGTGGTCCGCGTGGCCATGGGTGTCGAGAATCCGGCGGATCTCGAAGCCCTCGCGCTCGGCCAGCTCGAGATAGCGGTCGACGTGGCGGAGCGGGTCGATCACGACGGCCTCGCCTCCGTCGACCAGCACGTAGCTCAGGCAGCCGCGGGCCGAGCGACTGACCTGCCACACCTTCGTCGACCCCTCCTCGACCACGGGGGCGAAGCGGTAGAAGTCCCCCCAGGCCGCGGTGCCGCCGACCAGGTTGAAGGCGTCGAAGCCGAGCCGCCGGAGCGCCTCGGCGACGTACTCCGAGGTGTCGCCCTTGGCGCACACCGCGAGGATCGAAGCGTCGCGGGGGAGCTCCTCCACGACCTTCCCGGCCAGATACTCCGCGAAGGAGTCCACGACGTCGTCGTGCTCGTCGACCTCGAGCATCTCGTAGTACGGCACGTTGAGCGTCGGCACGTCGCCGCGCCCTTCGATCTTCCAGCTCTCGAACTCGTCTTCGTTGCGCACGTCCAGGACGAACAGGGAGTCGCCGGCGTCCAGGTGCTCGTAGAGCTCCCGGGCGCGCCACTCGGTCGATTGCGCTCTCTCCTCCATACCTTCCGTTCCTCCGCTTCGGGGGCCTCGGGTCGATCCGCGGAGTGCGCCCCGGAGGCGCCCCGCTGAAGACCGCCGGCTCCTTGACAATACTCCTAGGGGTATTCTACATTCTAGGTTACGAACGCGCGGGGATTCAAGGGGACCCGAGGGTTCCGGACGGCCCGAGTTCCGGACGGCCGCGGGTCCTGGAAGAACAGAGACGTGCCCGTCGACGGCCGCGCTTCGCGGCGACGCCGAACGGAACGCGCCGACTCCGGCGCAGGCACAGGGAGCCGAACCATGACCGAGATCACCTTCGATCAACTGCTCGATGCCCGGGGCCTGAACTGCCCCATGCCCGTCGTGAAGGCCCGCAAGGGCGTGGCGGAGCTCGAGACCGGGCAGGTCCTCAAGGTGGTGAGCACCGACCGGGGGTCCGTCAAGGACTTCCAGGGCTGGGCGAAGATCGCCAAGAACGTCGAGCTCGTGGCGCAGGAGTCCGGGACCGAGGAAGACGGCAGGGAACTGTTCGTGCACTTCGTGCGGCGTACCGCCTGAGACGACCGACGGCGGAGAAAGAGAGAGGAGAGCACCATGGCCGTGACCGATGTTCCGACCCAACGCGACGCCTCGACCGACGAGCTGACAAAGCGCCTGGCCGAGCTGGAGAGCCGGGTCGCGGAGCTCGAGGAGGCCCGCCCCGAGGACCGGGTCAGCCTCGTGATCTTCTCAGGCGACCTGGACCGGGTGCTCGCCGGCTTCGTGCTTGCCACCGGCGCCGCCGCCGTCGGCCAGCAGGTCAGCATGTTCTTCACGTTCTGGGGCCTCAACGTCCTGAAGAAGTCGACGCGGCTCGAGGGCAAGTCCTTCTTCGAGAAGATGATGGCCATCATGAGCCCCGGCGGCAGCGAGGACCTGCCGGTCTCCAAGATGAACTACTTCGGCGTCGGCGCGAAGATGCTGCGCAAGATGATGAAGGACAAGAACGTCTCCTCGCTGGAGGAGATGATGGACCTCGCGCGCGAGTTGGAGGTCAAGATGGTGGCCTGCGAGATGTCCCGCGACGTGATGGGGATCGGGATCGACGAGCTGGTGGACGGCCTCGAGTCCGGCGGGGTCGCCTCGTTCATGGCCGATGCTCTCGACTCCCGCGCCAGCCTGTTCATCTAGAACCGACGGAAGGGAGACCCTTCATGACCTCTGCCGTGGGGCCGCAGGACTCGCCCGCCACCGTGTTGCCGGAGCAGAAGAAGAGCCTCCAGGCCCGCCTCGCGCGCGTCGAGGGGCAGCTCCGGGGCATCCAGAGGATGATCGAGCGCGAGGAGGACTGCGAGGCGATCGCCCAGCAGGTGGCGGCCGCCCGCGGCGCCCTCAACCGGGCCTTCGCCGAGATCGTCTCGTGCGCCCTCCAGCATCGTGTCCTCGAGGCGGGAGAGGCGGGGGTCGACACCCGCGAGAAGCTCGCCGAGATCACCCGTCTGATCGCGCGCTACAGCTGAGATCATCGAGCCCAGCGCCTGCGGAGCGCAACCTTCGCCCACAGGTCCCTTCCGGTGGCCTCAGGCACAGCCCGCTGGCGGCACTTCCGACCGGCTACCGACACCCGAGTCGCGTGACCACCCGGCGCCCACGCGGCGCCTTTCCCGAAGGAGAGTCATGGAGCCTCTGACCGTGGGGGAAGCCCCGACCGGCCCGCCCAAATGGGCCAAGGTCATCGACAACGAGAGCTGCATCGGCTGTCACGCTTGCACGACGGCCTGCAAGTCGGAGAACGAGGTCCCCCTCTCCGTCACCCGGACCTACGTGAAGTACGTCGAGACCGGGACCTTCCCCCAGACGCGGCGCAACTTCCAGGTCACGCGCTGCAACCAGTGCCAGGACTCGCCGTGCACCGTGGCCTGCCCCACGGCGGCCATGTACCGGCGCCCCGACGGCATCGTCGACTTCGACAAGTCGGCCTGCATCGGCTGCAAGGCCTGCATGGCCGCCTGCCCGTACGACGCCATCTTCATCAACCCCGAGGACCACTCGGCCGAGAAGTGCAACTTCTGTGCTCACCGCATCGATGTCGGTCTCGAGCCCTCGTGCGTCGTGGTCTGCCCGACCCAGGCGATCCTCGTGGGCGACCTGAACGACCCGGGCTCGCGGGTGGCCCAGATCGCCCATCGCGAGCCGGTGCAGGTGCGCCGACCCGAGAAGGAGACCCGGCCCAAGCTCTTCTATCGAGGGGCCCACCAGTCGACCCTCGACCCCCTGGCGGCCCGCAGGCCCGACGGCGGGCTCTTCCTGTGGAGCCAGCAGCAGACGGGCGGTCAACACGTCGTCTCCGGCCACCCGGGGCAGGGCACCTCCTCGGCCGCCGCGCTCCTCGCCTACGACGTCTCGCACAAGGCGCCCTGGGACTGGCGGGTGAGTCTCTACACCCTGACCAAGGGGATCGCCGCCGGCGCCTACCTGGTGCCGCTGCTGCTGGTGCTCACCGGCCTCCTCGACGCCTCGAGCGTTCTCTGGCAGTGGGTCGCGCCGGTCGTCGCGGGCCTCTTCCTCGGGGCCACCGGCGGTCTCCTGATCTGGGACCTGGAGCACCCGGAGCGGTTCTACATGATCTTCACCCGCCCCCAGTGGCAGAGCTGGCTGGTGCGCGGCGGGTTCATCATCGCGGGCTACTCGGGCATCCTGGCCCTCCACGTCCTCGCGGTGCTCCTCGGCCGGGCCGGCTGGACCCTGGCCCTCGGCATCCTGGGCCTGCCGCTGGCCGCGGCCACGGCCGTCTACACCGCCTACCTCTTCGCCCAGGCCAAGGCCCGCGACCTGTGGCAGAGCCCGCTCCTGCCGCCGCACCTCCTGGTCCAGGCCCTGCTGGCCGGCTCGGCGGCGCTGATCCCGCCGGCGGCCGCCCTCGCGCCGGGGGCCGTGCCGACGCTATCCTGGGTGCTCGCCGCGTCGGCCCTCGTCCACCTGCTGATGGTCGCGGGCGAGGCGACGCTCACCCACGTCACCGCCCACGCGCGGCTCGCCAACCACGAGATGGTCTCCGGCCGGTACCGCGCCTGGTTCTGGGCCGGGGCGGTCCTCGTGGCCGTCGCCGTCGCCGCGCCCTGGCTCGGCACCGTGGCGGCGCCCCTGGCCGTCGCCGGCCTCCTCGCGTTCGAGCATGCCTATGTCCAGGCCGGCCAGTCGGTCCCCCTGGCCTGACAAGGAGAGACGAGAGATGAGCCTCGACGATCTGGAGAAGCGAGTCAGCGCCGCCCGCGCGGAGACCGAGGCGCGGGGCGAGACCTTCTACCCGGGACCGAGCCGGATCCATCTCGCCGCCTTCCCGCCCAAGGAGCGCTGGGACGACTGGGTCGAGCTGGACTCGAAGGCCTGGCCGGAGCGGGTCGAGAAGCGCTACATGCTGGTCCCCACCACCTGCTTCAACTGCGAGTCGGCGTGCGGGCTGCTGGCCTATGTCGACCAGGAGAGCGGCCAGGTGCGGAAGTTCGAGGGCAACCCGGAGCACCCGGGCTCGCGCGGTCGCAACTGCGCCAAGGGGCCGGCGACCCTCAACCAGATCACCGATCCCGACCGCATCCTCCATCCCATGAAGCGGGTGGGGCGACGCGGCGAGGGTCGCTGGGAGCGGGTGGAGTGGGACGCGGTGCTCGACGAGCTCGCTGGC
>CAJQNK010000229.1 GCA_905479655.1 uncultured bacterium
CCCGACCTTCTCCAGCGCCTGGTAGATCGGCACGGTGCCGATGGGGACGGGGCTCGCCCGCAGGATCCAGCCCCGGGTCTCGTGGATGTTGCGGCCGGTGGAGAGGTCCATCACGGTGTCGGCGCCCCACAGGGTGGCCCACTGGAGCTTCTCCACCTCCTCGGCGATGGAGCTGTGGGTCGCCGAGTTGCCGATGTTGGCGTTGATCTTCGTCAGGAAGCGCCGGCCGATGATCATGGGCTCGAGCTCGCCGTGACGCCGGTTGGCCGGGATCACCGCGCGGCCGGCGGCGACCTCGCGTCGCACGACCTCGGGCTCGACACCCTCGCGGGCGGCGACGAAGGCCATCTCGGCGGTGACGACGTCGGCCCGCGCCCACTCCAGCTGGGTCCGGTGGCCGCCCGCGGCCTCGCGCCGCGCCAACCAGGCCGCCCGCGCGCTGGGCAGACCCTCCCGCGGGTCGAAGCCCTGGGGACCCGAGGTGTCGTACAGGTCGAAGAGCCCGCCGTCGGTCAGGTCGACCCGGCGGTAGGGCACGGCGAGGTCGTCGTCGCCGTGCCGCAGCTCGCGCCAACACTTCTCGGAGCCCGGGTAGCACTCCTCGAAGGTGGGGATGGAGCGCGGCGCGAGCTCGCCGCGCTCGGTCCGGTTGCGGGAGAGCTGCACGAGCTCTCCCTTCATGGGCTTACCTGTCGTGGGCTTCCCGGTCATGGGCTTCTCGGACATCGGGGCTCCTTTCCCTCGTGCCGGCCGGGCGACCCACCCGACGCCGAGGCGCCTGGTTCCATCCTTCCCTACGCCAGGTCGAAGAGCGGGTCCCCGCCCTCGACGGCCTGTCCGGGCTGGACGTGGATCTTCTCGATGGTGCCCGCCGCATCGGCCTGGATCTCGTTCTCCATCTTCATCGCTTCGAGGACCACGACGCCCTGGCCGGCCTCCACCTCGTCGCCCTCCGCCACCAGGACGGCGACGACGCGGCCGGGCATGTAGGCGCTGACCTGCCGCCGCCCCCCGGTGCCCGCCTCGCCGCGGGTCTCGCGGGCGAGGTGGGTCAGCAGGTCGAGGACCTCGACCTGCTCGGAGCCATGACGCGTGGAAACCCGGTACGAGGTCCGCTGGCGGCCGCCGAGGACCGCGACCTCGTGCTGGTGGCCGTCGATGAGGAGACTGCGGGTCGCGGGACCGGTGGACACCTCGTCGACGGTGTGCGCCCGGTCGTCGATCTCCACCCGCCAGTTGTCGCCGACGCGCTCCGCGACCACCCTGCGCTCCTGCCCGTCGAAATGCACGATCAGCTCCATCGGTTCACCTCCAGCCGGGCCGGCCGACACCCTCCAGCAGACCCGCCTCGCGCCAGCGGGCTCGCGCCCCACGCCGGGCGACGGGCTCGGCGCTCCGCCGAGCCTGGGCCTCGACATGCTCCAGGGCGGCCGCGATGACCGGCAGGTCGTCGAGCTCCGACACCTCGGCGGGTGCCAGCTCGCCCGCCTCCATCTTGCGGTCGAGCATGCCGATGTCCAGGCGGCCGGCGAGGAAATCCGGATCGGCCAGGAGCGCCGCGTAGAGCGGCACCGCGGTCTCGATGCCCTCGATCCGAAGCTCGCCGACGGCGCGCCTCAGACGGCGGATCGCCTGGTCGCGATCGGCCCCCCACACGATCAGCTTGCCCAACATCGGGTCGTAGTGGATCGGCACCTCGGCACCCTCGTAGACGCCGCAGTCGTTGCGCACCCCCGGCCCCTCGGGCCAGCGGAGCAGCCGGATCGTCCCGGGCGAGGGGACGAACCCGCGGTAGGGGTCCTCCGCGTAGAGCCGGAGCTCGATCGCGTGTCCCCGCGGCTCGACGCCGTGGAACTCCGGGCCGAGGGCCTCGCCCCGGGCGATCGCGATCTGCGCGGCCACCAGGTCGAGACCCGTGACCATCTCGGTCACCGGGTGCTCCACCTGCAGCCGGGTGTTCATCTCCAGAAAGTAGAAGGAGCCGTCCGCCGCCAGGAGGAACTCGACGGTGCCCGCGTTCGTGTAGCCGACGGCCGCCGCCGCGCGGACCGCCGCCTCGCCCATACGCCGCCGCAGGTCGGAGTCGACGACCGGCGAGGGCGCCTCCTCGACGACCTTCTGGTGCCTCCTCTGGAGCGAGCACTCCCGCTCGCCCAGGGAGACGACCGTCCCGTGCTCGTCCGCCAGGACCTGGATCTCGACGTGCCGGGGCTGCTCGATGTACTTCTCGATGTAGACGGAACCGTCGCCGAAGCTGGAGGTCGCCTCGGAGGTCGCCGCGCGGAAGGCGGACGCGAGCTTCTCGGGCTCCCGCACCAGCCGCATGCCCTTGCCACCGCCGCCGGCCGAGGCCTTGATCATCACCGGATACCCCACCGAGTCGGCGAAGGCCGCCGCCTCCTCCGCGTCGGCGAGGGGATCCTCGCCCCCGGGCACCACCGGCACTCCCGCGGCCCTCATCAGCCTCCTGCTCTCGATCTTGGAACCCATCGCCGCCATCGCCTCGGGGCCGGGACCGATGAACTTCACACCGGCCTCGTCGCAGCGGCGGACGAAACCGGCGTTCTCGGAGAGGAAGCCGTAACCGGGGTGGATCGCGTCGGCGCCGATCTCGAGCGCCAGCTCCACGATGGCGTCGCCCCGCAGGTAGCTCTCGTTGGAGGCCGCCGGGCCGATCCGGTAGGCCTCGTCGGCCAGCAGGACAGGCAGGGCGCGACGATCGGCGTCGGAGTAGACGACCGCCCCCCGGATCCCGAGATCCGCCAGACCCCGGAGCACGCGGACCGCGATCTCCCCACGGTTAGCGACCAGGACCTTGCGAATCTCGCGCGGCGGCGTTGTCGGCTCTTGGGTCATGACTCTCGGTCCTCGCGTGGAGTCGCCGATGGCGGGACGGTGGCCTCGGTCCCGCCTTCCGGTGCACCCCCGGCAGCTTCGTTCGACGGCTTCGAGCCTAGCAGCCCGAGCCACCGAGTCGGAACGCGACGAGCGGCAGAGCCACGAGGCAGAGAAGGGCCAGCGGCAGGGTCACCGTCAGGGGCCGGCGATCGACCGCCAGCTCGACCCGGTGGCTTCCCGGTGACACCTCCACCGCCATGCGATCCAGGTTCGCCACCTGCACCGGGGCCGGCTCGCCGTCCACACGCGCCCGCCACAGCGGCAACCACGCCCGCTGGATCACCACGGCGCCGCCGTCCGGCGCCTCGACCGCCAGCTCCAGGCGCTCGGCGTCGGAGCGCAGAACCTCGACCGCGTCCACCGGCACGACCGGCGGCGCCATCGGCCCCTGCGCCAGGCGGCCGTCTCCCTCCGTGCCGAGCCGCGCCGGGATCACGACCTCACGCCGGGGATCGAACGACGGATGGAGGACCGCGGCGAGCGCGGCGTTGAGGTGCGGTACGCGCCGGACGCGGGACACCAGCGAGACCTCGGGCGGCGCCAGGGGCAGACGGTAGATCCACAGGCCCGCGCCGGCCTCCGGGTAGTGGGCCGTCTCGACGGCGAGCGAGCCGCTCCACGGGTCCAGCGGTCTCTCCATCAGCAGGTGGCCGATTCCGGCGGCGGACAGCACCCGCAACCGGGAGGGATCGGGCAGGTCGCGGATGGCCTGGGCGGCGGCACGCGTGAAGAACGAGTCGAGTCCCTCGGGGGTGAGGTTCATGTCGTAGCGCACACCCCAGCGCACGCCCGCGGGCGGCTGGACCTCCTCGTGGCTCTGGCGCTGGAGCCACAGAAGCCGCGAGTCCCGGTACCGATCGAGCTCGAGGGTGACGGGTCCGAACAGGTCGAAGCGCCCGGCGTGGGCGACCCGGCCCTCCCTGGGGATCGACTCGAGAGCCCGGGGCGGCTCCAGGTACGGCGCCAGCTCGTCGGTCGCCATCAGGGGCCGGAGCAGGAAGAGCTGGCTGGCGAGGTGGAGAGCCGCGAGCAGCGCGAGGCCGGCCGACGCCGCGGGGATGGCGACGCTCCGGCGCGAAGCCCCCCGCCAACGCCAGGCGACCGCCGCGGCAACCGCCAGGAGGAGGAGCCCGATCAGGCAAAGACCGGCCCATCGGAGGCGGACCCCTTCGACGAACTCGCCCCCGAGCCGATCGGGGACGATCGCGCGCAGCATCGGCGTCGCGCCCGGGGCGAACGACAGCCAGGCCCAGGTCGCGAGGTAGGGCACCGCCAGAGCCCCGACGGCCAGCAGCAGGGGCTTCCCGGCTGCCTGCCGGGCGCGCGCCGCGCCGAGGCCGCACAGCAGCGACCCGCCCACGGCGACCAGGAGCCAGAGCTTCACCGGGAAACGGAGCAGCGAGGCCCCAGGGAGCTCCAGGAGCGGCCCGAGCAGAGGGTTGTGACGGCCCATGGAGAACAACAGGCCGAGCCCCACCAGGCTCCAGGACCACCAGGCGGCCCGTCCCCGGGGTCGCCCCGCGGCGACCACCAGGGCGAGGGCCAGGACACCCGGGAAGAGGCTGTAGAAGAGAGGCGGCTGGCCGCCGTAGACGGCGTGGCCCCAGAACGTGAGGTCGGGGGTGCCGAAGGCGAACGGCAGGAAGATCTCGGGCGCCGAGGAGGGATCCCAGCTCGCCGCCGTCGCGACCTCCGCCGAGAAACCCCAGTAGCCGCGGAACGAGAACGGCAGGATGCGAGCGAACTCCACGAGCTGCGGCATCGCGACGCCCGTGCCCAGGAGCAGCGCGGCCAGTCCGACGAGCCCCTGTCGCCTCCCGCCCGCCGAGCCCAGCCCGCCGCGGAAGACGACGGCCGATCCGGCCAGGGCCAGGGAGAGGGCCGCCACCAACGGGTCGCCGCTCAGCAGGAGCCCCGCCCACAGGAGGCCGAGCGCCGCGAGCGAGAGCCGCGGTCGACGGCGGGCGACCACGTCGAGGGAGGCGGCCACGAGAGCCGGCGCCAGGGCCGCGGCGGCCACCAGGTTGTAGAGGTTGAGGGTCGAGAGAAAGAAGCCGCTGCCGGCGTAGGCCACGCCGACCACCCACGACTCGGATCGGCCGAGGCCCCAGGCGCGGCCCAGCCAGAACCCGGCCCACGGCGCCACGAGGAGATGGAGCCAGAAGTGGGCGTTGAAGGCCCAGAAGAAGGGCGCCACCAGGAAGAGGAGGTTGTCCGGGTAGAGCGAGACGGTGTTGGGGTTGCCGAGGAGAGGCTGCCCCCCGCCGCGGAACGGGTCGACGAGGGGAAGCTCACCCCGGGCCAGGGCCTCGGCCCCGACCCACTTCATGGGCATGTGGGTGTTGAAGACGTCGCGCAGGTAGAGGGTCTCGTCGCCCGATACGAGCGGCGCCAGGGCCCAGGCCAGGATCAGCGCGGCGAGCAGAGGGAAGAGGAGCGAGAATCGCTTCACGGAGTTCCTGAGCGTCGGAGTTCCTGAGCTTCGGACCCTCGAAACGGAGCGAGCCCGACCCGACGGACGGCTTCCCGTGGGCCCAGCTTCCCGGATCCGCTCTCGGGGACGGTGGACTTTTCGGCCTGCCTCCCTACAATAGCTCAGTGCTGGTCGATCTCCTCCGCACCTTCCGCCCCCAGCAGTGGGTCAAGAACGCCTTCGTCCTGGCTCCCCTGGTGTTCTCCGAGAGTCTCGGGGACGGCAGCGCCCTGCGCTCCGCGCTGGTGGCCTTCGCGCTGTTCTGCTGCGCCTCGTCCGCGATCTACGTCGTCAACGACATCCGGGATCGGGAGGAGGACCGCCGGCACCCGGTGAAGCGCAACCGGCCGCTGGCCGCCGGCACGTTGCCCGTCGGCGTCGCCGGTGTCGCCGCGGCGGTCCTGGTCGCCATCGTCGTGGTCGGCGGGTTCTTCGTCAGCGACCAGTTCCTGGGCGTGGTCGTCGCCTACCTGGTCCTGCAGTTCGCCTACTCCCTGAAGCTGAAGCGGCTCGTGATTCTCGACGTGATGGCCATCAGCCTCGGCTTCGTGCTCCGCGTCCTGGGCGGCGCGCGGGCCATCGACGTGGAGGTCTCGAGCTGGCTCCTCCTGTGCACGACCCTGGTGGCGCTCTTCCTGGCCTTCTCGAAGCGTCGCCACGAGCTCATCCTGCTGTCGGACAAGGCCGCCGAACAGCGCGGGGTCCTGAGCCACTACAGCCCCGCCTTCCTCGACCAGATGATCAACGTGGTCACCGCGTCGTCCGTCCTCGCCTATTCGCTCTACGCCATGTCCGACGACACGGTCGAGCACTTCGGTAGCGACCACCTGATCTACACGGTGCCTCTGGTGCTCTACGGCATCTTCCGCTACCTGTACCTGATGTACCAGCGCGCCACCCG
>CAJQNK010000230.1 GCA_905479655.1 uncultured bacterium
CAGTCCGCCCGCGATGCATCTCGGCTGCCAGCGTTCCGCCTCCTCGACAATGTCCCTGCATTGCCTGCGTCGGCGCGCCTTGGCCCCCGAGCGCCTCCCGTCCGGCCCTTGTCGCCGGACTTCGGAAACGCTGGTCTAGCCCCGGCGCCGGCCAGACGCTTCCGGAGGCGCTCGGCCGGAGCGAAGCCCGGCGCCACCTCGAGGGTGCGGCGGTTCCACTCCGTCGCACCCGGCAGGTCACCGGCCGCCAGGGAGAGGACCGCCAGGTTGTGCAACGCCTCGACATGGCGCGGGTCGATCGTCAGCGCGTGCTCGAGGGCTTCCCGGGCCGGCTCGAGCTGACCCCGGGCCAGGCGGGTCGCCGCCAGGCCGGTCCAGGCCGCCGCCGACTCCGGTTCGAGCGCCACCGCCTCGGCGTACCAGCGCGCCGCAACCTCGGGTCGGCCCGTGCGGGCGGCCAGAGCTCCCAGATTGAGGCGCGACAGGAAGAATCCCTCGTTGACCGCGGCAGCCTGCCGATAGTGGACCTCGGCCACCATCAGATCCCCCCGCTCCTGGGCGAGCCGGCCCAGGTTGTGGTGGACCAGATCCAGGCGCGGGGCGTAGCCGGCGAGGGCCGGCACGACCCAGGCCGCGATCAGCACCACGACCAGACCGGCGGAACGCCGGAGCGAGCCCGCGGCCACGGACCGGCCCAGGGCCGCCACCGGCGCCGCCCCCAGCACGATCAGCGCCGGAGCCACGGGCAGCCGGTAGCGCGAGAAGACGAAGAACGCCACGACGGAGAGGGTCCAGCCCACGGTCCAGAGCAACACGGGCGACCACGGCCCGATCCTCCGCCTCTCGATCCACAGCCCGGCGAGGGCCAGGATGACGACACCGCCGAACTGCAGCAGCGGCGCACCGAGGATCCGGGAGCGGCCCCGCATCCAGTAGTAGTCCACGGAGTCCGGCCACTCGTAGAAGCTCCAGAACAGCCTCAGCTTTCTCAGCTGGAGCTTCGCGAAGGCGGCGGGCTCGGCCAGCGCCCAGTCCACCACCCGCCCTGCCCAGAAGCGCGACACCTCCCTCGGCGTGAGCTCCCGACCCGTCTCCCGCTCCGCGAGCATCCGCGGCGCCTGCTGTTCCAGTGCGGGGACCTGGGCGCCCGGCGCGAGCGGCGCGTAGGTCCCCGCGGCTCCGGCGTGGTTGCCGATCCAGAGGTTGGCGCCTCCCTGGAAGGTGGTCGGCAGAAAGCCGCCTCCGACCGCCATGTTGCGCGCCGCGACCGGCAGCAGCACCAGGGCGAGACCCAGCAGCCCCAGGGCGAGCCGTCGTCCGGCCGCCCACCGGCCCTCGCCCGCCCGAAAGACCAGAGGCACGAGGAAGAGGCCCGCCAGGAACGCGTTCTCCCGCAACAGGACCAGCACCCCCAGAAGGACGCCGACCCCGGCCCAGCCCCACACGCGACCGGAGTCCCGCAACGACACCGTCAGCCACAGCAGGAGAGCGACGAACAGCACCGCCAGCGACTCCTTCATGAGCTGCACGTCGTGGAAGACGAAGGGACCGTACAGCGCCGCCAGCCCCATCGCCGCCAGGCCGACGCCCTCCCCTCCGAGGCGCCGTCCGACCCGGCCGACCCCCCAGACGGCCAGCACCGCCAGCGCGACCTGCAGGAGGTATATCGTGTCGAGACCCCCTCCCAACGCGTAGACGACGGCCAACAGGTACGGGTAGAGCGGCGGCTGGAAGAAGGCCTCGCTCCCCAGCCAGTCCCCGCTCGCGATCCCCCGCGCCCAGCCGTCGAACTCCGCCGAGTCGCCCACGAGCTTAGCCACGAAGGGCTCGTCCCTCACCTCCAGCCAGTACCCGAGGCGTACCCCGGCGGCCAGCAGCAGGATGCCGGCGGCGAGCAGCGAGACTCGGCGACGGGTCATCCCGCTAGAGACCAGCGCCTTCGAAACCGGGGTGCAGGTCCACTAGGCGACCTTCTCCCGCTCCTTCGTCTCCTCTGGATAGGTCTCGAAGAGGCGCATCCACTTCGACCGCTTCGCGTAGCTCGCGATTCGGCGTTTGCCGACGGTGGGGTACCACGCGAAGTCGTGGTAGAAGTACGACCCGAACACGAACAGGTAGACCAGCGGAGTGTGGAAGAAGAGCTTCTGCAGGCGCTTCAGCGGCCCGAACCAGATGAGGTCGCCGATCTTGCTGGCGGTGTTGTCGCCGACCGAGAAGTGGAAGTTCCACTGCGAGATGTCCTCGCCCACGATCTCGATGTCGCGCGGATCGCCGCACCCGAGGCCCGCCTCGTGGGCCAGTCGGATGTAACGGATGGACATCGGGTCGAAGCCCATGAGCTTGGCGGCCACCGCGTCGATCGCCACCTGGTCGCCCGAGGCCATGAGGAAGTCCTTCTCCACGGGGATCATCGTCCGCGGACCGGGCCCATTGCCACAGGTCGTGCCGTCCTTGACCGCGAAGATCCCCGGGTGGATCTCCTTCTGGATCCTGAGCAGGTCGACCAGTGTCTCGTGGATCCAGGAGTGGGTGTAGTGACGCCGGGTGTTGAGCAGGCCGCCGAACGCGTTCTTCATCGCCCCGGTCGTCGTCGTGTAGATGTGGCACTTGACCGTCGGCAGGTGGACGATGTTCTTGCCCTGGAAGAACGCCGGGATGGTGATGCCCTCGGGGAAGATCTTCGGCAGGACCAGCATCTCGCCCTCGGGCTGGTAGCGCACCCACTCGAGGTCCCAGTCGAAACAGTTGTAGCGCACCGGGACGTCGTACCTGTCCAGCACCGGCAGGTAGCGGTTCAGCCGCTCACCCTTCTTGGGGTCCGTGACGACCGTGTTGTTCTGCACGCACACCAGGTCCCCGTAGCCACCCTTCCGCAGCTCCTGGATCGTGCCCTCGAGCTGCCAGGGCGTGGTGTTGGCGCCCGGATAGGGAAAGTGCCACGAGATGTTGTCCTTGAGGATGGTGGTCGCGCCGGGCTCGAGGTGCGCCCGGTAGTCGGCCAGCTCCATCGTCCGTGCGACGTCCTCGAGCACCTGATCGGGCGTGGTCTTCACGACCGCAACCTTCGCCTTCGTCGTCATCGCTGCTCCCTTCCTCGCTTGCTCGTGTCGCTTCAGGCCCCGGTCGAGCCCGGGAAGGCCCGGATCTCCGCGATCACCGCGTCGACCTCCCGGTCCTCCAACTCGGGGAACACCGGAAGACACAGGACTTCACCGCCCGCCGCCTCGGCCACCGGCAGGACCGGCGGCTCGCCGTCTTCCGGCAGCAGGGCCGGTTGCCGATGCAGCGCCTCCGGGTAGTGCACCCCGGTGCCGATCCCGCGCGACGCCAGAAACTCGCGCAGCTCGTGACGCCGCCCCGGTACCCGGATCGTCATCTGATGGTAGACGGAAAGTGCGCCGTCGGGATCCTCCAGCAACCGGATGCCTGGCAGGTCCGACAGCCCCCGATGGTAGTGACAGGCGATCTCGCGGCGGCGCTCATTGTCCCGCTCCAGCCGCGGCAGACGGCAGTTGAGCACCGCCGCCTGCAAGCCGTCGAGACGACTGTTGGTCCCCACGACCACATGGTGGTAGTGCTCCGCCCGGCCGTGATTGGCCAGCAACCTCACCTTCTCCACCCGGTCGCGATCCTCCCCGGTCACCGCGCCGCCGTCGCCGAAGGCCCCGAGGTTCTTCGACGGATAGAAGCTCCAGGTGGCGAGGTCGCCGAAACGGCCCACCCGGCGCCCGTGCGAGCTCGCCCCGTGGGCCTGAGCCGCGTCCTCCACCAGCCAGAGGCCGTAACGGCGGCAGACCTCGCCGACCCCCTCGACGTCGAACGGGCGGCCGTAGAGATGGACGCCGATCACCCCCACGGTGCGCTCGGTGCGGCGCCGCTCGACCTCCTCGGCATCGAGGTTCAGGGTCGCGGCCTCGACGTCGGCGAAGACGGGCCGACCGCCGGCCATGACGACCGCCGAGGCGGTGGCGACGAAGGTGAAGGCCGGGACGATCACCTCGTCTCCGGGCGCGAGATCCAGGGCCCGCAGAGCGAGCACCAGGGCGTCGGTGCCGTTGGCGACACCGGCGCAGGCCGTCGTCCCCAGGTAGTCAGCGAACGCGCGCTCGAACTCCGCGACCTCCGGGCCGCCCACGAAGGCGGTGCGCTCGAGAAGACCCCGCCAGCGCTCGTCGAGCTCCGGTGCGATGCGCGCCGCAGCGCGCGACAGGTCGAAGAAGGGTACGTTCATGGTGTCGAGCCCGCCGGGTCGGTGTCAGGGCGCCCCGCCGGCGCCGTCGCCGGGCAGACGTTCGAGCTCGAACCGGGTCCACGGGGTTGCGAGCACCATCAGCCGGTCGTCGCCCATCGTGATGTTATCCGGGATCTCGAGCAGGAGGAGGCGCTGGAAGGGCGAGCCCTCCGCGGTCAGTCGCGGGAACCAGCGGGGGAAGACGACCAGGTAGTCGGGACGCTCGCGCTCGAGGTGGGTCAGCAGCCCCTCCTCCGTCGATCGACCCTGCGCCCGCGCGGCCTCCACCGCCGCGCGCACGTCCGGGTCGACGAGACCGGCGAGATCCACGAGAGGGTTGGGCAGGATGTAGCCCATCGCTCCGATGTCGTTGACCGCCAGGATCGCCCGCGGGTCGACCCGCTCCACCAGCCAGCGGGCCATCCGGACGTCGCTGTCCTGCACGTTGGCCACGGTCTGGGCGTAGCGCGGAGCCCCCTGGGCCAGGGCCAGGAGCGTGGGAGCGAGGAGAACGAAGATGGCCAGGGCTCGCAACCGGTGGCCCCAGCGGCGCGTGGCGCCGAGATCCTCCAGCACAGGGTCGACCGCCAGCATCCCGAGAACCGCCACGACCGGAAAGAGCGGGAAGAAGTAGCGCCCGAAGTTGCCCGCCACGAGCCCCGGTCCCGGCGGGCTCAGGAGCGAGTAGGCCAGGGGCAGGGCCACGAACCACAGTGCCGGCAGGAGTCCCCTGGCATCGCCGCGGGCCACCCTGCGCCCGAGGACCATGGCGCCCCCCAGCGCCAACATCGTGGTCCACGGTTGCGAGCCCAGGAGGATGCCGACGACGGCCGTGACGTAGCGCGGATCCGGGACGAGCCGGACGATGCCCGCGGTCTTCGCCGCCAGGGTCGCGGGGAAGGGGCTGCCGCCGACCCACTGGTAGAACAGGACGCAGGGTCCGACGGCCAGCGCGACCAGCGCGAGGGCGCGCGCCGTGGCCGCCATAGCCGCCCGCGGAGAGACCCGGGCGCGGTCGGAGCCGGCGGGCAAGGCCAGCCGGTCGAAAAACGCCAGCGCGAGGAGGAGCCAGCCTTCGGGGCGCGCCAGAACCGCCAGCCCCAGCACGGGGAGAGCCAGCGGCGGACGAGCCGGGTCGCGCCGCTCCCGCAGGTGGAGCGTCATGCCGCCCACCGACAGGACGACGAACAACGGGATCTCCATGGCCGAGAGCGACGACCACACGAGCCACGGCGTCGCGGCGGTCAGACCCGACGCGAGGAGCTGCCCCCGGGGTCCGAGGCCCAGCTCGCGGGCCAGCCTGCCCGTGAGCGCGACGCCGAGGCCGGTCAGGGCGATGCCACCGACCTTGGCCCAGGCCGCCGGTGAGCCCGGCAGGAGGAAGACCAGGGAGAGGAGAGCGGTCCACAGGGGCGCCGTCGAGCCCGCGACCCAGCGGGCGTCGTCGTAGGCGAGCCCGCGACCCTCGGCGACGCTGCGCGCGAAGGTCAGGTGGATCCAACTGTCGTCCAGCGGCAGGCCCGTGTCACCGGAGAGGAGCCAGGCCTCCGTCACCCAGTACCCCAGTGCGGCCGCCACCGCGAGGAGGACCACCGCCCACCGGGCGCGCCGCGAAGCGAGGGCCGGCAGTCGTTCAGGGCTCCGAGGAGCGGCCGGATCGGACGGCATGGGGGCTGATGCTACCAGCCGGCCGGACCCGGGGCGGCAGCCGGCGGCGCGTGGCCGACTGGTAGCATCCTCCTGATGGCACTCGAGGTGCTCGAGGGACGACGTCGAGCAACAGCCCGGCGAGCGCTCTACGGCGCGCTCGCCCTCATCGCGGTCCTGGCGGCGGCGGCGGTCCCGGTCATCCAGGCCCTGCGCTCCCGGGCGCTGGTACGCCCCTCGGACGCCTGGTCCGACCGGGACTATCCCGCCCTGCCCGAGGTGCGTCTGCTGCAGGAGTACGCCCGGATCGACACCTCGCACACGACCGGACGGGAGATCGACGGCGCGCGCTTCCTGGCGCGCTACCTCCGCGGCCTGGGACTGGACCCGGTGGTCGAGGAGTTGGGCGACGGGCGGGCCAACCTCTGGGCGCGCATCGAGGGCGAGAGCGCCGAGACCGTCGTCCTGCACCACCACCTCGACGTGTCGCGGATCCAGCGGCCGGACGAATGGGAGTACCCGCCTTTCGGCGCCGTCATCGACCTGCCCTGGATCTACGGCCGGGGCGTCTTCGACATGAAGAGCGTGGCCGCCGCGCAGATCGTGGCGGTCGAGCGACTGCTCGCCGGCGGCCGCCGCCCCCACCGCTCGATCCTGCTGCTCGCGACCGGCTCCGAGGAGACCGGCAGCCACCTGGGGACGCGCTGGGTGCTGCGCGAACACCCCGAGCTGTTCGAGAACACCTGGGTGATTCTCACCGAGGGCGGCGTCGTCGAGGCGGTGAATCGGGAGACGATCAAGTACTGGGGCGTCGAGTTCGCACAGAAGTGGTTCGCGCCGATCGTCGCATGTCACCACGACCGCGGACGCCTCGAAGCGATGCGCGCGGACCTCGAAGACCTCTCGCAACCGCTCACCGGCCTCGCGATGACCCGCGAGGCCGCGATCTTCCTCTCCCGCTACGCCGTGACGCGGGACCGCCCCGGATACCGCATCCTGCTCGAGAAACCGCAGAGCGTCCTGGGAGACCCGGTGCGGCTGCGCCGTCTTCCGTCGTACTATCGGGCCCTGTTCCGCAACGAGATCCACCCGTTGGAACTGGCCGAAAATCCGGGCGGGGGGTGGCGGCTGGAGATGGTCCTTCACCTGCTTCCCGGAGCCGACCCGCGGGCTGCCGTGCAACGTCTGCTGCCCGAGTGGCTGACCCACGGCGTCGAGCTCCACATCGGCCAGCCCCTCGGAGGGTTCGGGGGCACGGACCCGTCCCACCCGGCCTTCGCCGACCTCGTCGCGGCGATTCGGGCGCGGTATCCGGAGGCCCCGGTCGGGCCCCACTTCCTGGTCTGGGTCGCCACCGACGCGCGGTTCTTCCGTGGCGCCGGTCTGCCGACCTTCGGCTTCTCGCCCTTCCTCATCCTGAACACCGACACGCTGCAGGTCGACTCGGTCAACGAGCGCCTGAGCCTGCCTGGTTTCGTGGACGGGGTGGACCTGATGACCGACGCCTTGGAAGCCCTGGTGTTCTCTCCGGCCGAAGAGCCCGATCCTCAGACTCCAGACTGACACGGCGCGGCATGAGGGCCTGACGGAATTTGTCAACTCTCGGTCTGGCGGAGCACCCAGGCGCCGGGAAAGAGGGCGCTTCCGCCCTTGGCACGATAAGTGCTTCTTCGAACTGATGCGAGGTGAAGGCTCTCCACGATCTCGACAACTCGCCGAGACGATCGATTCACCGAAACGGAGGAACGAAGAGATGATGAACGCAATGCGCAGGCGCCGTGGACAGAAGGGTTTCACCCTGATCGAGCTGTTGATCGTGGTGGCGATCATCGGCATCATCGCCGCGATCCTGATCCCGAACCTGATCGACGCTCTGCAGAAGGCCAAGCA
>CAJQNK010000231.1 GCA_905479655.1 uncultured bacterium
CGAGCGAGAGCGCGCAATCTTCTTCGGAATCAAGGCGGGAATCCGCACTCGATTCGGTGAATCGGGGAGGATTCCCAACGAAGAGTCCGGAGAAGAGGGCCGCTCGTAGCGTGTCTCGCCTTTCACCACGGGCTGCTAGAAGATCTCGAACGTCAGGATCCGGGCGTCGATGGGCCCGTTCTTGACCGGCATGCGGGACGACGGTCGCAGCCCGATGTGCTTGCCGCGCCCGGCGTCACCCGCCAGCACCACCGCACGCCACCCCTTGTAGCGCTGCTTGAGGAGGTCGCCGAGGCGGCGCCACTGCTCGCGCGACTCCGCCAGCCGCTCACCGTACGGCGGGTTGGCGAGCACGAGCCCAGGACCGGTGGGAGCCTCGGCCAGAAAGCCGTCCGCCTGACGCAACGAGGTTCGGTCGAGGAAGCCGGCGCGTTGCAGGTTGCGACGCGCCGCGGCCAGAGCCTGTGGGTCCTGGTCGATGCCGAGGAGTCGCAACTCGGAACCTGGCGCCGGCAGCGTCTCCTGGCGCACCACGGCGAAGCGACGGGGCTCGAAGGTCGGCAGACGCTCGAAGGCCCACCCCTGGCGCCACGCGCCCGGCGGACGGCCCAGCGCGAAGGCCGCGGCCTCGGCCAGGAGGGTCCCGGCGCCGCACATGGGATCCACCGCCGCGCCACGGCCGTCCCAGCCGCTGGCGAGCACACACCCGGCCGCCAGGGTCTCCCGAACCGACGCCGCCGCCGCGTCGAGCCGGTAGCCGCGTCGGTCCAGGGGCTCGCCGGAGGTGTCCAGGTGCAGGGTGGCCCGGTCCCGATGGAGCCGCACCCGCAGCGGCACGTCCGGCTGTCGGCGGTCGATGGAGGAACGGCTGCCGAACCGGCGCCGTTGCGCGTCCACGAGACCGTCCTTCAACCGCAGGGCCACCCAGCGGACGTCGCGCACCGCGGAGGCGCTGGACGTGGCCCGCACGGCGAGGGTGCGCTCGGGCCGGAACAGCTGATCCGCCCGGAGGCCGTCCCAGTCGGCAGAGCCCTCGTCGACGATCCGCTCGGCCCCCGCCGCCAGAGCGTCGCCGTCGGGCGCGGCCCAGCTCCCCAGCTCCACCACCACGCGGTTGGCCGTGCGCAGACGGTAGTTCGCCCGCCACACATCCTGCCAGCCGCCGACGAACGCCACCGCCCCCCGCTGGCGCGCGATCCCTGAGACACCGAGCCCGACGAGCTCGGCCTCGAGGAGCTCCTCGAGGCCGAGGGCGCAGGTGGCGACGATCGAGAGGGGGGAGGACACGGGACCAGGGCATTGTGACCGATCGTCACCGGCGTGGCCAGTCCGAGACCCGAGCCGGCTGCGAGAGCTCCTCCATCGAGGTCGAGGTCCCTCGGCGCCCGCCCCACCGACCTCGGCTCGTCGCCCTCATGTTCCTGTCAGGTTCCATCTGGGAAGTTGAGAGCGGCCTCGGTTCTCGCGGGCACCGCCCCGCAACCTCCCTGAACCACAACTTCGATCTTCCGGAGGACCTGAAAATGCCCCCTCTTCGCCTGGCAACCCCAGGGATCCGCTCCCTGTCGAGACCCTTCTCCCTGCTCCTGCTCGCCCTGCTCCTCGCGGCGCCGTCGGCCGGCAAGGTCATCTTCCTCGCCGACGGATCCAACCCGACCGAGTTCTACTGGTTCGACTCGGACGACCTCGTCCTCCGACACTGGCAGACCTTCACCCTCGCGGAGGAGGTCCATGCCACCGCGTTCTGCCCCCATCGCGAGAAGCTCAGCAACCTCATCGCCATGGGCAAGGAGAACGGCGTCGTGTTCGAGCTCGACCTCGAGACCGGCCAGGAGATCTTCCTCGGCCAACTGCCTCCGGCCCTGGTCGGAGGCATCGTGGGCCTGGTCTGCGATCGGGACGGCCGGCTCTACATGGCCGATCAGCGGACCGAGGAGATCTTCTCGCTGGACCTCGAGACCTGCCAGCCGGACTGTCAGACCGAGCTCCTGGGGGTGGTCGAGACCAGCGAGGGCGCCCGGGACATCGATCTCGAGGGCGGCGACCTGCACATCGACCCGGAGGGCACGATCTACGCGGTGACCAACAACGAGGTGGAGAACGTCCTCCGGATCGACAAGAACACGGCCCAGGTCGTGGACTCGACCACCCTGCCCGCGGGCGGCTGGATCACCGGCACGACCTGGTGGCCCGGGAACAAGATCATCGCCTCCTCCACCGATGACCTGCTGTACTGGATCGATCTGGACGACGGCAGCACCGGCACGATCGGCCCGCTGACCTTCGAGGGCGAGCCGTTCGACCTGACCTTCGGGGACGTGGCCCGACCCGTGCCGTTCGTGAGCGAGCTGAACGTCACCGTCGATCGCGCGGAGTACCAGGTCGGCGAGGAGGTCGCCTACACCCTCTTCTTCCGCCAGCTCCAGGTGCCCGGCGACATCGTCACCTTCTCGACCTGGATCACCGACGCGAACGACACGCGGGTGAGCCACGTCAAGGAGTCGACCGCGCGCGAGGTGCCCTACCTCACCGCCCCGTCCTTCGCCTCGACCTTCACCATCCCCGGGAGCTGGAATCCGGGCACCTACAAGGTGTGGTTCCGGATCGACGGCTCCGCCCAGGGAAGGCTGCAGACCTCCCAGCCGTTCGACGTCGTGCCCTGAGAGGCCGAGCCGGGCCGCACCGCGCCTCTGAACCGGCGGCGCGGCTTCCCTTTCAGCCTCGTCGCTCGATCAGCAGCACGGTGACGTCGTCCTCCAGGGGACGCTCGCCGACGTGCGTCTCCAGAGCCCCGATCACGGCCTCGAGAGCCTCGGCGAGCGGCAGCTCCCGGCTCTCCCGCAAGCACTCGACGACGCCGGCGAGGCCCAGCTCCCGGTCGGAGGGGTCGCGCGCCTCGAACAGACCGTCGGAGTAGGCGAGGAGACGGTCGCCCGGCCCCATGCGCACCTCCTCGACCCGGCGCGGCCGGTCCGCGAAGAGGCGGCTGACGAAGAGGCCGGTGGCGCCGAGCTCACGCACCGCGCCGGCCCGATCCTGAAGCAGCATCGGCGGATGGCCGGCGTTGAAGTAGCACACCGAGCCATCGGAGCCCAGCCGACCGAAGACCATCGTCGCGTAGCGCGGACCGTCGAAGAAGTCGACCCCCGAGAGGATCTCCCCCCACACCCGGTCGGGCTCCGGATGACGGCGTCGGGCCGCGTCGAGCACCGAGCGCAGCATCCCGGCGACCATCGCGGCCGAGACACCATGGCCCACGACGTCCGCCACCGAGAAGACGAGGCCGTCCCCGCCCCGCTCCTCCAACAGCGCGTAGAAGTCGCCGCCGAGCGCGTCGCACGGCAGGAAGCGGCCGTCGGCGATCCAGCCCCCGGCCTCGACCGGCCCGTCCGGCAGCAGGCTTCTCTGGAAGCCGCGCGCACGCTCGAGGTCGCGCGACAGCTCGCGGGCGTAGCGCTCCTTGATCCGACGCTCCCGGCGAAGCCGCAGGCAGCGCTCGAGGAGCGCCAGGAGCACCCGCCGCTCGAATGGCTTGAAGAGGAAGTAGAAGGCCTCCTCTTCCAGCGACCGGTAGAGCTTCTCGTCCGGCTGGCTCACCGATCCGGTCATGAGGACGACCTCGGTCTCCGGGTCGGCCTGACGGATCCAGCGACAAAGAGAGTAGCCGTCGCCGTCGCCCAGCTGCACGTCGAGTAGCGCCAGGTCGAAGCGGCCCGGGACGAAGGCCTCCTCGACGGTCGCGACGCCGTCGACGAGCTCGAGCTCGTAGTGCGGGGCCAGGACGCGGCGGATCGCCGCCCGCATGGCCGGGTCGTCGTCGACGACCAGGATGCGACCGCGCTGGGCCACCTGGCCCTGGAGGCCCTGGCGTTGGGTTCCCTGGCGTTGGGACGACGCGGTCACTCCCCGCCCTCCTTCCCGTCCTCCGCCACCTCGGCGAAGGGGATGCGCACGGCGACCCTCGTGCCCTCACCGGGGTCGCTGTCGAGGGACAGGCTGCCTCCGCACTGCCCGGCCAGGGAGCGGCAGATGGCGAGGCCCAGGCCCGTGCCCCCCTTGGTACTGAAGAACGGCTCCGCCACCCGGCTACGGAGCTCGGGGGGGATCCCCGGACCATCGTCGGCGACGGTGAGCACCGCCCACCCGGGCTCCTCCTCCGCCCCGGTCGACACCACGACCTGTCCCGCTCCGGCGTCGAGGGCGTTGGTCACCAGGTTGAAGACGATGTGCTGCAGGTGGAAGCTGGACGAGCGCACCGGCGGGAGAGCGCCGTGGAAACGCGTGAGCAGCTCGACCCCGCTGGTCGCCACCCGTGCCGCCTGGAGATCGAGGGACTCGCCGACGATCCGGTCGAGATCCACCGGCCCGATGCCGCCCTGCTGCGGGCTGACCCGCAGCATGTTGCCGAAGATCCTCTTGCACAGGGCGGCCCGGTCGATGATCTCGGCCAGGTCGTCGCGCAGGTCAGCCGGGTCCAGGTCGCCGGTCTGAGCCTCCTCCTGGGCCTGCTCGGCGCGCAGCAGGATCGCGGCCACGGCACCGTTCACGTCGTGGGCCACGGCCCGCGCCACGGTCACCAGGCTCGCCCGCGTCTCGGCCTGGAGGGCCTTGCTCTCCAACGACTCGCGGAGGCGGACGTTGCGCAGGGAGTAGCGCACCGCGGGCAGGAAGCGCTCCACCACCGCGACATCGTGCTCGTCGAACGGCGGGCGCGAGGCGCAGGCCAGCTTGAGGAGGCCCAGGAGCTCGCCGTCGAGGGAGAGGGAGACCAGGAGGGTGCTCGACGGCTCGGGAATCCCGCGGCCCCGGTGGTACCCGAGCAGCCGCTTCAGCACGGCGTCGAGCTCCCGGGTGCCGCCGTCCGACGCTCCGGGGAAGATCCGGACAGTGGGCCCCTCGGCCAGGGCCTGGACCACCTCTTCGGCGGCCGGGATGGAGTACCCGATGAACGGGCTCTTGCCCTTCGTCCACACCACCTTCTCGGCCTCGATCCGCAGCACGTCCGCCGCCGGGTCGTGCAGGACCAGAGTGCCCGAATGGTCGTAGTGCAGGAGTTGCAGGAGGCCGTCGAGGATCCGGTAGGCGAGGTCCCGCGGCCGCAGCTGGGCGGCGACCTTGTCCTTGATCCGGTTCAGCACCCGGTCGACCCGCTCCTGTTCCCGGCGACCGAGCTCGTCTCCCAGGACGGAGACCAAGCCGGCCAGATCCCCTCCCTCGCCGAGCTCGAACTCCCCCGGGGAGCGCGCCATGCCCACGAGGCCGACCCGCCGGCCCGTCACCCACAGAGGCGTCAACAGCACGTTGCGCGGCAGCGACGGCCGTTCCATCCCGGCGAAGGCCTCGAGGATCTCCTCATCGATCAGGCCCGCCTCCCCCTCCACGACCCGCGTGTCGTTCCGCTGAATCTGGCTGGGCCAGAGCCACAGCCAGGTCGCCGCCGCGTCGAACCGGCCCCGCAGCAGGGTGAGGAAGTGCGAATGGACCTTCTCCGGCGACGCCAGCCGGCGCAGGTTGCTCTCCAGCGCCGCCGTCAGCGCCGGTCCGCTGATCGTCTCGAGGTCGATCATCAGGTGGTGGATCCGTTCCGGCGGACGGTATCACGGCCGTTGCGGCCTCCGTCGCGCCGGCCTCCGGGAGCCGCCACCCGGCCCCTACGGAGCCAGGTTCGTCAGGACGCAATCCTCCGGGAAGTCCCCTTTGAAGGCCGAGAAGTGGTCCACGTCGCCTACGCCAGGCGTGTGACCGTGCGCGACCAGATCCGGATGGCGCTCGATCGTGAGACCGGCCGGGGTGCTCCTGGCGAGCAGCGGCACGCCGGTCTCGGGGTCCGTCAACTGGAGGCTCGCCTCGGTGTCGGGGTCCGTTCCGTACTGCCGGATCCAGAATCCTCCGACGCGGTGGAGACCGTGCATCGAGAGATTCTCGTGCACCACGGGCGCCTCTCCCGGAACGAGGATGTTGTAGTCGAGCTTCAGGAACGCCGTGGGGTGGCCGTTCGGGTTGGTGACCTTGGCTGTGCCGGTCTCGGCGCCGGAGACCTCGAGGTCGTAGGTGCAGGCTTCGCCGGCGGTGTTCATTGACAACTGTCGATCGGACCTGTCAAGTCTCGTCCCGGGCATCGACCGCTACGGAGAGCCCACGATCAAGGCAGAAGCGCGACCTCCGAGACGGCGCAGCTCGTTCGGTCGAGGAGCTGGAACAGCAACTCGCAGGCGCCGGCTGGGACGTCGCCGCTGCGCCTCCTCGAGCCGTCTTCGAGGGCCACGCCCTGCGCGAGGAGCCGGGCCTCCGAGAGCGCAAGGGAGACGCCGAGGCAGGCGCCCGAGTCCACCACCGTCACGCCACCGGGCTGTCCGGCGTAGAGGTCGAACAGGCCGTAGCTCTGGAGGCCGCTCAACGTGGCCGTCACCCGGCCCGGGCACGACCCGGTCAGGGCGATTCGCGGCACGACCGGTCGCGCCCGGAGGAGGAAGACCCGCGAGCTGCTCCTGCGGTCGCTCTCCCCACCCACCGCCAGCAGACCGCGGTCGAGCGCAACGGCGTTGCCGAAGGCCTGGTACTCCTGCGCCAACCCGCCGATCAGGGGCGGCAGGAGCTTCGCCATGAAACCCCAGGCTCCGGGGCCGCCGCGGTCGCGGTGGTAGAGGTAGACGGCGCCCCCCTCGAAGACGCGGGAGTCCTCGCCCGGAGCGCCGATCGCCAGCAGGCCGTGGTCGAGGGAGATGTCGAAGCCGAAGTCGTCGACCGCCGCGTGGTCGGGCGCGACGAGCTTCACGACCTCGGCCCACGACCCGTCCGCCGGATCGCGCTCGAAGACGTAGGCCGCGCCGCCCAGGAGCACGCGGTAGGCGCCCACGACCAGGGAGTCCCCCTCGAGCGCCACGTCGCTGCCGAAGATGTCGCCGTCGTCGCCGTCGGAGGCGAGCAGGGTCTGGACCTCGCTCCACACGCCACTCACCGGGTCGCGCTCGAAGACGTAGACCGCGCCCGCGTCCTGCCCCTGGCGGTCGTCCAGGGCCGCGGCGATCACCAGCGTCTCCCCTTCCAGAGCGATGTCGTTTCCGAACACCCCGTGCTCCTGGGCCCCCGCCGGCTGCAGCCGCGCCGTCTCGACCCAGCCGTCGACGGGGTCGCGCTCGAACACCCAGACCGCCCCGGTCGCCTCCTCGAAGAGCTGCGACCCCACCATGATCGTCTCGCCCTCGATCTCCACCTCGCTGCCGAACTCGTCCTCCACCCCCTGGCCCGAGCCCGTGAGACGGGCGGTCTCGAGCCAGTGCCCGTCCTCCTGGCGCTCGTAGACGAACGCCGCGCCCAGGTCGTCGGCGCCGACGACCAGGATCGTGCCGTCGACCGCGACGTCCCTGCCGAACCCGTCCGAGGTCTGCGGGTCGCTCGACTCCAGTGTCGCGACGAACCGCCACTCCCCGCTCACGGGGTCGAGCTCGGCGACGTGGGCCCGCCCCTTGCGGAAGCCGCCGTCGAGGTGCCGCGGCTCGCCGGCGACGAGCACCCCGTCGGCCAGGTCGACGGCCCACCCCAGGTCCTCCGAGGCATCCGCATCGCCGTGCAGGATCTCCTCGAAGCCCAGCCCGATGCCGGCGGCCACGGCGCCCGTGGCACAGAGGAGCAGACAGGCGAGGGCAGCGGCGCCGAGCGCCGAGCGCGACCGGCCGCGCCGCGACCGGGGCGGCAACTTCGGAAGCGGAAGCAGAACTCGGAGAAGGGACGGGCGGCCCATGGTCGTCTCCTTTCGATACCGATGCACTCCGTGCGACGATACCCGAACCGAGCCGAGCGGGCTCCCAGCTCGAGGGGTCGTCATCAGGGAGAGGAGTGCCGGCCTCGGACGTTTGCCACCCCGGGGAACGGGTACTTCCAACCGAGGCGTGCGAAAGAGGCGCGTCCGATCCTCTCGACTCCTCGGGTTGACGGGGCCCGGAGGCTCGAGGCGGTCTTCTTCCCGGAACCTCCTCCCCACGGGGAAGGAGTGACGGCGGGGGCGAATTCACCGTGAACCCCCAACGGCACGAGTACCTCGTGGTCTGGCACGGCGATGACACAACTCCGTTCGAGCTCGAGATCTACGGCCAGCGTCTCGATGCGGCGTCCGGGGCGGAGGTCGGGCCGGACTCTGGAGCCGGGATCACGGCGCGCGTGAGGAGCTGCGAGGCCAACGCCTGGCCGCCGATGGCCGGGCCGTGGGGGAAGACGACTTCCTCATCAGCGAGAAAGAGTCCGGCGTGATCCACGCACGCCAGCCCCGACTGGCCTGGAACCCACGCTGGAACGAGTACCTGGTCGTCTTCCAGGACGCGGAGTGCCGCGTTGTGGTCGTCACCGCCGACTTCGAGATCCATGTCAGGCGTCTCGGTGCGGACGGCGTGCCCCGAGGGCCGGGCTTTCCCGGCTTGGGCCGCCGACGACGACCTCCCGGGCCTCGCCGACGACGTCTACCTCTTCTTCGAGCAGGACACCCTGGGGACCGTGCTCGTCGACAACATCGAGTGGCACCGGGACTGAAGCGGACGGGATCGCGGGCGCGCGCTACTCCTCGACGGTCACGATCACGGACCGCACCGCGCGGCCCTGTTCCATGCCTTCCATGCCAACGATCAGCTCGTAGCGGCCGGCACTGAGATCAACCGGTAGCAGCAGACTCTCCCGGACCCTCAGCTCGTCACCCTGGGAGATCTCCCGCTCGTCCGTGGTGCGGAGCGCCACCACACGGCCGTCCGGTGCGACCAGCCGGATCCGGAACGCCTGGCGCACGGTGTCGGGTCGGCGATGGCTCAAGTAGATCTCGAAGGCCAGCTCCTCCCCTGGCCACAGGAGTTCCCGTTCCACCGTGAGGCGCATCACGCAGTCGTCCAGACAATCGGTGCAGTTGGGCTCGGCGAACAGGAAGTCGTCGGCAGCCTCGAAGTACTCGTCGCCGCACTCGGCATCGAGGGGATTCAGGCAGTCGCCGTGCCGCCGGCAACAGGCGTCGTGGTCGGCGCAGTCCTGGCGGTAGGCGCCGCTACCGTCGCTGCTGCACCCGGCGCCGCACCGGCCGAGACATTCGTTGGTCTGGTCGCAGCCGAGATTGGCGTCCTCGCAGAGGAACCCGTGGATGGGACAAGCGTCGTAGCACACCTCGCCCACATGCGGCGGGCAGTCGATGTAAGTGTTGTCACCGTCGTCCTGATCCTCGCACCCCCCTGGGATCGGTGCTCCGGCCGGACCCCCCGACCCGGCGCCGTTCGGGCGGACCGTCATCGCACTGAAGACGAAGCTCGCCGGAGCGTCGGAGAGCAGGAGGACCAGGCGGAACACCGTGCGCTCGGGGTCTGTCAGGGTCTGTCGGGAGGGCTGCCAGCGCCGCTCCAGCTCGCTCACCAGGCTTCTCAGGACAGCGCGCTCGGGTGCCGGCAGCCGCTGACCACCACCGTCGAGGCGGACCTCCGGACCGGCCGGATCGAAGATCGCATCGAATGCGATTCCGTTGACCGTGATCCTCGCCTCGACCCGACCGTCCTCTCGCTGTTCGGCGAGGAACGAGGCGAGGTCCTCTCCCAGGACGTACTCGCCGTCGAGCCGGTCCGGCTCGCCGCGCACCTCCAGCCGGCCGGTGAGTAGAGCGGCGGCAGCGGTACCGGCGACGAGGGACAGCGCTAGTGTGACGGCGATTCGAGCAAGGGCGGTGTAACGAGAGCTCATCGGTTCGACCTCCGGGGTAAGGACTCCCGGGTAGGCCTTGTTCAGACTCCCGAGAGATAGAACGCTCCTACCCTTGGAGTTGCCGCCCAGCGACCATCTCTGACAGACACGCCTTCGATCCACACCGGGTCCCGCTCGGCTCCTGCAGCTCGGCTGGCCTCACCCTTCGCGTCGGCGCGTACCGCCGCGACCCCTCAGGACCCCGGCCGCGCCCGGCCGAGCTTGGCGCCCAACCAACCGCCGACGAGCGCCACCGCCGCCAGACCGAGACCGGGCAGAGCAGACTCGCTCAACCCGCTTGCGCCACCGCCGGCCATACGCCACAGGTCCAGCACCGCCCGCAGGAGCAGCGGCCAGCTGCACAGGGCAGCCAGGGGCCAGGCGGGCCCGGCCAGAAGGCCTACGACGAAGCCGCCGCCTGCCGCCAGACCCACCTCCCAAGCGAACCTCTGCCCGCCCGTCTCGCCAGGCCCGAGATCGGACATAGCGGAAGCGAGGACGAGCCAGCCCACCAGGAGCGCGACGGCGAGGCCGACGCCGGAACGCAACAGCCGGCGAAAGGGAGAGGCGGGGCGCCGTCGCAACATGCTGGCGAGGTTAGCCCACCAGCGCCGGGTGTCGTCGCGAGAGGTCGTAGGTATCTGAAACCGGACGCGGGAGATCCCGCCTCAGCAGTCGGGCCGGATCTCCACCCGTCGGTTTGCGGCCTTCCCGGCGCTCGACTGGTTGTCGGCGATCGGCTGCGCCTCCCCCACCCCGAGGGCGGTCAGCCGGGTGGCCTCGACTTCCCGCTCGACGAGCCACGCCACGACGGTGGCGGCTCGCCGCTGGGACAGGTCGAGGTTGTAGGCGTCACTGGCATCCGAATCGGTGTGGCCTTCCACCGTGACGACCAGGTCAGGGCGGGCCGCGAGCGCGGCGAGGATCTGCTCGAGGGCCGGCTCCGCGTCCGGCCGGAGTCGGTCGGAGTCCACGTCGAAGTTGACGCCATAGACCACGGCGGCCTCACAGGCGTCCAGGGCCTGTCCCACCCCGTTGGTGGACTCGCCCTTCGTCGCGGAGCAGTCGGTCGGGTTGCCACCGGCCACGCCCACCCTGCGACCGTAGGACCGACCCACCTCGACCCCGAGCAGTCGGCCCTGGCTGTCGATGAGGAAGAGGCTCGGGACGCCGTCGTCGGCGAGCACCTTCAGGATCCCGTTCTCGATCCCTCCGCTCAACTCCCGCACCGCGCCACCCGACTGCACACACCCCGTGACGAGGGCGCCGTCCTGGAGCAGCTCGATGCGGTTGGCGTTGGGGCCCGACCCGCCTCCGCCGGTGAGGAAGATCCCCGTGAACTCGTCCGGCCCGGCCTCCCGCGGCTCTTGCACGCCGTACCCGTGCAGGTCGGTGAACGTGGTGCCGTGGTAGTCGTCGGGGTCCGGGTTCTGACGGCCCGCCAGGGAGAGGCGGAGCCACCGGACGGCCATCGACGACGTGGCCGGGAACTCCTGGTCGGCGTCGTAGACGTCCGGCGCGATGTCGAAGCGCGCGAGCTCCTCGAAGCCGTCGTCGGGGCCGGACGCCGATCCCTCGACGGTGACCGTCCGGATGTGCGTTCCGCGGCAGCACCCGAAGCTCGACATGGGCGGCACGGCGAAACTCGTGAAGGTCGTCGGCGCCGCCAGCTCGACGAGAAACTGCACCGGCTGCTCGGGTCCCTCCGGCCCGATGCCCGGGAGCGTCACGAAGCCCCCCAGCCCGTCGAGCACGGCGCGAGCCACCGCGCCCTGGAGCTTGTCGTCGGCCCGGACCGGGAACGCACCGCTTCCGTAGTCGATCAGGTCGATCCGCACGGCGTCCTGCTCCGACGGGGCCGGATCGGGACTCGGCGTCGCGGCCGAAACGACGTGGACGCCGACGCCCCCGAGGGTGGCCAGGATCGCGGCGAGGATGAAGACGGTGGGTCGGTCGTTGCTCTGGGTCATCGAAGGGTACCTCCTAGCCGGGGGAAGAACTCGGTCGTGCAAAGAGAAGTTAGGTCGTGGGGACGAAGCAAACGGCAATCGTGCGAGCCGACATGCCTCCTCCTGCAGTGGGTCGAGAACGGCCGCAGGGTAGCACGCACAGGGGGGCTCGCGCTTCGCATCCCTCACGATACCCGAGGTCAGGGCAGTGCGGATGCGAGTGCCGGACGCGAGTGCCAACCGCCTCGGCCGAGCGATGTCGGTGCCGCGTCCCGAGCGATCGCGGCTCTCGATCGCGTTGATGAGCCCATGGAATGCCACGCGATCTGCACTCCGTGCCCCCGGGGTCTCTCCTCGAGGTGACCCGCCGCACGGTCCAGGCCGGTAGGTACTGCGTTCTTCGCGCGAGTCGAACGAGATACTCTATGGCTACCCGGTCGGGCACTGGACCGCTCCCAGGCGAGTTCCTGATGAGCCGAGAAGCCCCCAGTCCTTTGGCCAACGGGCTTGAACCTGATAGCTCCGTCGACCGTCAGGAGTGACTACCTGGTCCGATTCAACCGATCCGCCCCGTTCCTCGCGCCGGTCGCGGCCGTCGCTCTTGGCCTTCTCGCAAGCTCCGGCCTCGCGACCCACGACGAGACGGCGGTCGCGGGCGCCCTCGATCGAGTCGTCGAGAACGCCCGGTCCGGCGACGCAGCAGACCTCGCGGCTCTCCTGGGGTGCACCAGCGGCGTGGAGGGCCTGGGGACGGTCCGCCTGCGGCCCTGTGTCCTGCCCCACGACGCCGAGTGGGTCCATGCGGTCGGCGAGACGTTGCGCGAGCTGTTCGCGGGACACTCCTACGTCATCGACTGGCTCGTCCCGGTCGAGGACGACGGGCTGGGCGCCTCCGTGCGTCTCCAGGTGAAGATCCGCAGCCGCGAGCCGCCCGCTCTCGAGGAGCTGCGCCTTCGCGCCTACGGCGAGGCGCTTCTCCTGACCGATGTCGGCACGCTCCGACTCGAGCCGCCCGTCGCGCCGCCGCCGGCCACGCCGCACGAGGAGGCGGCCCGAGCGATGCGCTGGCTCCTCTACCCGGGGATCGACGCCGGGATCGACGAGCTCGCGTCGCACATCGCCTGCTTTGGCGGGCCGCCCGTTGAAAAACCCAGGCCGTGCGATCCGACGAAAGCGGCAGACGCCGGTCGCGTGGAGGCCGTGCGAGGGCGGCTCCAGGCCTTCGTCCGCCGCGTGGGCCCGACCGGCTGGGCCTTCACCGGCTACCGGGAAGACAGCGCGGACGGGGCCGCGCAACGGGTCCTCGAGATCGGCTACCTCGCCCCGCAGGTGCCCGCGGGGCGCGACTCCGCCGAGGCGGTGTTCGTGGAGACGGAGCGGGGGTGGGCGCTAGCCGAGCTCACCGGTTGGCCCGACTAGCACGCAAACGGTCCCCGCGGAGTGCCACCCTTTTCGTCGGCCGGCCGTCGGCTGGCTGTCGGCCAGCGGCGTCGGCGCCGGCGGCGGCTCCTGACAAGGGTGCGCACCGGCCAAGCACAGCTGCCCATCCCGGAGCCACGCAGGATCCGGAAGTGTCACCCGGCTCCCCTTGAGCGAACGCGAGCTCGTTTCGCGTCCATGTCTCTATGGAATGCCACGCGATCTGCGCTACGTGCCCCCGGGCTCCCTCGTCGAGGTGACCTGCCGGACGATCCAGGGCCGGTACCTGCTGCGTCCGTCGCCCGAGCTCAACGAGATCTTCTA
>CAJQNK010000232.1 GCA_905479655.1 uncultured bacterium
TCTACACCGAAGACTCCGATGGATTCGTCGCCTCCTCCACCGCTCCGATTGCTTCCGGCTGGAGCGACCAGTTGCCGGGTGGGATTCGCACCCACTGAAAGTCGCCGGCTTTACACGGCGTACTGAGAAGGGCAGGCTAGACTCGGCCCATGAGCAACGCGACCGGAACCGTCCACCGCTCGTACGGGCGTGGAGTCGATGAGCTGCGCCCCGTCACGGTGGAACGCGGCATCATGAAGTTCGCCGAGGGTTCGTGCCGCATCGAGATCGGCGACACCCAGGTGCTGGTCTCGGCCACGGTCGAGAGCCGCGTGCCGCCCTTCCTGGCGAACAGCGGCAAGGGGTGGCTCACCGCCGAGTACGCCATGCTGCCCCGGGCCACGTCCACCCGTTCGACCCGCGAGGTCCAGCGCGGCCGACCTTCGGGTCGCTCGTCGGAGATCCAGCGTCTCATCGGACGGTCGCTGCGCGCGGCCGTCGACCTGCGGGCCCTGGGCGAGCGGACCGTCGTGCTCGACTGCGACGTGATCCAGGCCGACGGGGGCACCCGCACGGCCTCGGTCACCGGGGCCTACGTCGCTGCCGTCGACGCGCTGGGGAAGCTCTTCCTCTCCGGTGATCTCGACCGCTGGCCCGTGGGCGAGCAGATCGCCGCCGTTTCGGTGGGGATCGTGGGGGACCAGCCCCTCCTCGACCTCGATGCGGGCGAGGACCGCTCGGCCGACGTCGACATGAACGTCGTCGCGAGCGCCGGCGGCACCCTGGTCGAGGTTCAAGGCACCGGCGAGCGGCGGAGCTATACGCGCGACGAGCTGGACCACCTCCTCGACCTGGCGTTCCTCGGCATCCACGAGCTCAAGCGCCACCAGGACACGGCGCTCGCCCCGCTGATGGAGGAGGTGGCCGCCGCGCGCAGTCGCCGTGAGCGGGCCGCGGCGAAGCCGAAGGACGAGAGCGAGCTGTGGGGGAGGCCGTAGCCTGAGGCTCGGTGTTCCGGGGGGGGGCGACGCCACGCCTACCGTCTACCCCGGCCGGCGGCTGACCAGCCCCAGCGAGATCATCGACATCACCTCGTCGCCGTCCTGGTTGCGGGTGACGACGCGCAGACGGACGCTGCCCCGGTCCGGGCGGCTGCGCGAGGGGCGGGCCTCGAGGACCTCGGCCGTGGCCGAGAGGGTGTCCCCGGGGCGGACCGGCCGCAGCCACCGCAGCTCGTCCACTCCGGGTGAGCCGAGGCTCGCGACCCGGAGCTCCAGCAGGTAACCCACGATCAACCGCATGGTGAGCGCGGCGGTGTGCCAGCCGCTGGCCACCAGCCCACCGAACGGGCTCGCGGCGGCCGCCCCGTCGTCGACGTGGAACGGCTGGGGATCGAAGCGGCGCGCGAAGGAGAGGATCTCCTCGCGCTCCACCCCGATCTCGCCCAACCGCCAGACCGAGCCCGGGGTCACGTCCTCGAGGAAGGTCGCCATGGGCCGGAGGATACCTCCGTCCCTACTCCACGCCCCGGTCCCGCTTCGCCTCCTCGATCGAGAGGAAGTCGATGGGCTCCCGGGCGATCCGCCGATCCTCGACGCGCTCACCCGCGAGGAAGTCGACGATGGCGTCGGTGACCTCGGGGTGGCCCAGCATGTCCTCGTGACCCGCATGGGCCACGATCAGGTGCTCGCCCCGGGGGAGTCCCCAGCGGATCTCCTCCGCCTGGTAGGGCGGCGCGTTGGCGTCGAGTCGCCCGCTCACGAAGAGGGTCGGCACGTCGCTCACCAGCCGGCCCCGGAACTCGTCGCCCAGGTCGGCGATCCCCAGGCGCTCGGCGGACTCGGGAAAGAACAGGTTCGGCACACCCGCGAAGAGGCTGTCGGGAGCCTCCCGGCGGATGCGGGCCCAACGCTCGGGCGAGGCGCCAGAGGCGCCGTCGACGGCGAAGTAGGTGACGTAGACGAAACTCCCGAGCTCCGCCGTCCGCTTGGCGACGAACCACTGCGCCAGCGACGGGTCGCCCCGCTCGATGGTGGCGAGCAGCGCCGGTAGAACCGGGATGTCGCTGGTGTCGCCCATGTCGCGGAGGATGATGTAGCTCAGGAAGTCGGCGCCCAGCGGCAAGGTCATGGACTGCCCGTCCGGCCCGGGCACGACGACGGGCAGGGGCGTCACCGCGAGGCGAGCGCGCAGACGAGCCAGCAGGTCGGCGGCGTCCGGAACGACCTCGCCGATCGACGGGTCCTGGGCCGCCAGGATGGACAGCCGGCGGAGGTGGGTGTCGAGCGCGCTCGGTAACTTGCGGGTGTGGTCCGGCCCCTCGGTACCGACCAGCACCAGGCGCTCGAAGGAGTCCGGGTGGCGCCGCAGGGCCGCCAGGGCGAGGTGGGTGCCATAGCTGAACCCGAGGAGGTCCATCTTCTCCACCCCCAGGGCGCTGCGGAGGCTCTCCAGGTCGTCCGCGGCGGTCGCCGTGTTGTAGTGGCTCGGCTCCACGCCGTCCGCCCGGAACTTCGCGGCGCAGACCTCGAGCTCTCCGAGCATCCACTCCTCGTAGCGCGGCATCTCCGCGAACCACTCCGGTTGCGGTAGGCTCCGGGGCCGACAGGCGAGCATCGGCTTCGAAGCGCCGACACCGCGGGGGTCGAGGAGAATCACGTCGCGATCGGCCGCCAGACTCTCGAAGGCCGGGTAGAGCCAGGGCGCGGTGCCCGACCGGATCCCCGAGCCGCCGGGCCCCCCCGCGAGATAGACGACCGGAGCGCCCGGCGTCCCACTCGTCGAAGGGAGGCGCAGGAGGGCCAGCTCGACCTGGGCGCCCGCCGGCGCGGCGCGGTCCTCGGGCACCGTCAGCCGGCCCGACTCGGCCTCGACCGAGCGGTCGCCGATCTCGACGGCGGTGGGTTCCCAGGTGATCTCCGCAGCCGGGATCGGGGCGACGGTGGCCACCGCGAGGTTCAGGCACACCAGGAGCAGGACCCGCAGGGAACCGCCCGGTCGGAGGGTCGTGGAGTCGGGGCTCGAAGTCGCTCTCATCTTCTTTCTCCTCGTTGGATGACGTCGTGTCGAACTGCCGTGGTCGGCGGCGGAGCCCTGCCACGCGGGCGGGCGGCGGACGCACCTCCGCCGTGGCGGGCGGACACACTCCACCCGCCGGCCCCGCGAGCCGCATCAGCGGGCTCAGGGGCTGGTTGGTTCAGGGGTCGGCGCGGCC
Source organism: uncultured bacterium (assembly GCA_905479655.1). GTDB lineage: Bacteria > Acidobacteriota > Thermoanaerobaculia > Multivoradales > JAHEKO01 > CAJQNK01. The sequence continues at coordinate 3,194 of CAJQNK010000232.1, forward strand.
CGGGGGGCGGCGGCGCCTAGCAGCCCGTGGTGGAAGCCGGGC
>CAJQNK010000233.1 GCA_905479655.1 uncultured bacterium
TTCCGGGTCGAGTACGTCACAGACAAGTCGTGGAGCGGCTACAACTGGTACCAGGGCGGTTACGAGAGCCTGATCCAGGTCAACACCGATCTGCCGATCCACATCGACCGGGCCATCGATCTGGCCTGCCACGAGGGCTACCCCGGGCACCACGTCTACAACCTGATCGTGGAGCGCGATCTCGTGAAGGGCAGAGGCTGGGTGGAATTCGCGATCTACCCGCTCTTCAGCCCGCGTTCCCTGATCGCCGAGGGCTCGGCCAACTACGGCATCGCGGTGGCCTTCCCCGGGGAGGAGCGGGCGGCCTTCGAGCGCGACGTGCTCTACCCGCTGGCGGAGCTCGACCCCTCCCGCGCCGAGGAGTACGCGCGGGTGCTCTCGCTCGTCGAGGGACTGGACTACGCAGGGAACGAGGCGGCGCGGCGCTACCTCGACGGGGAGATCGACGGCGAGGCGGCCGTCGAGTGGCTGGTGCGCTACGCGCTGATGCCGCGACCCCGGGCGGAGCAGCGGCTGCGCTTCGTCGAGCAGTACCGCAGCTACGTCATCAACTACAACCTGGGTCAGGATCTGGTCGAGCGCCACGTCGAGACCCTGGGCGGCACGGCCGACCGACCGCAGGAGCGCTGGCGCATCTTCGGAGAGCTTCTGGCGAAGCCGCTCCTGCCCTCCGAGCTCGCCGGCGGCGACGCCGACTCATCCGCCGCGGCCGGCGACGCGTAGATCCGGCGAGGAGAACGCGACATGACCGTGACCGACGACCGATTCGCCAAGCCCCCCGAGGAGGAGCTGCGCTCGAAGCTCAGCGACATGGAGTACCGCGTCACCCAGAAGGACGGCACCGAGCCGGCCTTCCGCAACGAGTACTGGGACGAGAAGCGTGCCGGCCTCTACGTCGACGTGGTGAGCGGCGAGCCCCTCTTCTCGTCGAACGAGAAGTACGATTCGGGGACCGGCTGGCCCTCCTTCTGGGCCCCGGTCGAGGGCATCGACCTCGCCGAGCGCACGGACCGCAAGCTGTTCATGCGCCGCACCGAGGTCCGCTCCCCTCATGCCGACTCCCACCTGGGCCACGTCTTTCCCGACGGCCCCCGTCCCACGGGCCAGCGCTACTGCATCAATTCCGCCGCGCTGCGCTTCATCCCGGTGGAGGAGCTGGAGGCGGAGGGCTACGGGGAGTACCTGGGGCTGTTCGGGGCCGAGGAGTAGGGCGCGCGAACGAGTCGCCACTCCGAGGGTGGGGTCGGCCGGCTGCGCTCCGGCGCCTCCCCGGTCCGATCCCGGCGGCGTTGCTGCTCCTCTCCAGATCCCCGATATGGCTCGTCGCAGCGCCTTGCCAGGAACGAGAATCGGCGCGAGCTAGGGGAACGGCACTTTCGGAGCGGGACACTAAATCTGGGCTTGAGTCCGGGGCCGTTCGAGGTATATGTTTGAGGAAAGCCTTTCTGATCTGTGCCTCGGAGGTTCGCATCCCGTTCGGGGAGACCCGCAGGTGTCTTGGGATCCGCCCACGAGACCAGCCGATCGGGCCTCGCGCCCAAGGAGGAGTTCGCCATGACCCTCTGCCCCCGCCCCCAGCTTCGAGCTGGGATCGCCTTGTCGATCCTGGCGCTCGTGCCGTTCGCGGCGAGCGCCGTTGTCCAGCTCACCCACGTCAGCACCTCCGCCGGGATCCAGGGCCACGCGCAGGGTGGCACGACCCTGCACAACCTCGGCGTCGCCTGGATCGACATCGACGAGGATCTGTGCCCGGACCTGTTCATTCCGAACGGCTTCGACCACTCGGCCCATCTGTACCGCAACGACGACTGCGCCGGCACCTTCACCGAGCGGGGCGACCTGCTGCCGGTGTTTCCCAACGTGGAGATGTCCGGAGCCGTGTTCGCTGACTACGACAACGACGGTGATCTGGACCTCTACGTGTTCGTGAGCAACGAGCAGTTCGATCTGTTCGGCGCCAACAGCCCGGACGGGCCCGCCAACCTGTTGCTGCAGAACCAGTTCGTCGAGAACGGCTCCCAGATTCTCGATGGTCAGCCTCTGTTCGTCGACGTGGCGGCGGCCGCCGGCCTCGCCGACCAGCCGGACGTCGCCTACGGCCTCTATCCCGGTCGGCGCAGCATGAGCGGCGGTTGGCTGGACTATGACCGCGACGGCTGCGTCGACCTGTATGTCGTCGAGATGGTCCTCCAGGCCGCCACTTCGGAGGCCACGGGCGACCACCTGTACCGGAACAACTGCGACGGCACGTTCACGGAGACGACGGCGACCGCCGGCGTCGACGACGGCTCGGATCCGGACCGCCGGCGCCCGGGCCTGGCGTTTCTGGGCGGGCACTTCGACAACGACATGTGGCCGGACATGTACGTCGTCAACGTCCACGAGTCCGCGCCGCACCACGAGGACTTCCTGTTCAGGAACCGCAGAAACGGCTCGTTCCAGGAGACCCTGGCGGCGGACCCCGAGATCGGTGACGACGCCGGCAGCGGCATGGGGATCGACATCGCCGACATCGATCACGACGGCAATTGGGACGTCTACATCTCCGACGTCTTCTTCAGCACGAACGACGAGCTGCCGTTCGGCAACCCCTTCTACCACGGGATCGGCGGCGGCCGGTTCGAGGAGAACTCGGCCGTCGAGCGGGGCATCGACGGTGAGTTCTCGTGGGGCGTGAACTTCTTCGATGTCGACCAGGACGGCTGGGAGGACCTGCTCGTCGGGACGACCATCGACTTTCCGAAGATGTACCTGAACCAGGGGGATGGGACGTTCGTCGACGTGGGCGAGACCTCGGGCCTGCGGGAGCGCAACACCCGCGGTACAGCCCTGGCCGACTACGATCGGGGCGGCGACCTCGACGTCGCCCTGGTGCACTACGACGGAGCCCTCGACCTGTACCGAAACGACACCACGGACACCGGCAACTGGCTCCAGGTGAAGCTCGTCGGGGCCGTGAGCAACCGATCGGCGATCAACGCGGTCGTCCGGGCGCGGCGGGGCCCCCTGCGTCTGATGCGGCAGGTCCGAGGCGGCTCGAGCGCTCACTCCCAGGACGACCTGGTCGTACACTTCGGCCTGGGCACCGCGACCCGCGTGGCCGTGGAGGTCCTGTGGCCCAGCGGCCAGGTGT
>CAJQNK010000234.1 GCA_905479655.1 uncultured bacterium
GCAACATCCCGGACGGCGAGGTCTTCACCGCTCCTGTCCGCGACAGCATCGAGGGCACGATCACTTACAACGCGGCCTCCATCTACCAGGGCGTCACCCAGGAGCGGGTCCGCTTCGAGTTCCGCGAGGGCAAGATCGTCAGTGCCAGCTCCAGCAACGAGGAGGCTCTCCAGCGGGTCCTCGACAGCGACGAGGGGGCCCGCTACGTGGGGGAGTTCGCGATCGGTCTCAACCCGCACATCCACGAGCCGATGAAGGACATCCTGTTCGACGAGAAGATCGCGGGCTCCATCCACCTGACTCCGGGACAGGCTTACGAGGAGGCCGACAACGGCAATCGCTCCCAGATTCACTGGGACCTGGTCCTGATGATGGATCCAGACCACGGTGGTGGCGAGGTCTGGTTCGATGATCGCCTGGTGCGGAAGGACGGTCGGTTCGTCCTTCCGGAACTCGAGGCCTTGAACCCGGAGAATCTCCAGCCGGCCGCGTGCGATTGACGCGCGCTCTCGGCAGTTTCGAGGGTCGACGCCGTCGCCGCCCGCCGTCCGACCCCTGAGATATAGTACACTTCCTCTCTTTCGAGATGGCGGTCGATTGGATTGCCGCGAGGGTTGGCAGGTGCCCCCGTCGATGCGGGGTGCGCACGAGAACGCGGAGAGGAGCGCTTGTCGAAGGTCAATAGTCTGCCCGAGGCCCGAACTCTGCCAGAGCCCGTACAGTGGCACGAGGGGATGCTACTGAGCCCGCAGCATTTCCAGCAGGCAGCGCTGCGCCAGGAGCTTCTCGTCGGATATCACGCGAAGCTCGCGTCGCCTTTCCACTGGGGCGTGCGGCATCTCAGGATCGACCCCCTGCTTCTCGTGGACGGCGTTTTCCGGGTCACTGAGCTCGAGGCGGTGCTGCCGGATGGCTTGATTCTCACGGACGCCCGGCTCCGACCGGAAGAACTCTCGCTCGAGCTGGAGCCACTGAAGGAGGACCTGGCGCGGGCGCCGCTCCGGGTCCACCTCGCGGTTCCGGAGCTCCGGCGGGACGGCTCGTCCCTTCGCGGGGATCTCGCCCGCTACCGGTCCGTCGAGGGCCCGAGCGTCCTGGACCAGAACACGGGCGACAGCGAGATCCGGATCCCGCGACTGCGGCCCAGGGTCCTGTTCCTGACCGGGGACGAGCCGTCGGAGAAGTTCAGCAGCCTGCCGCTCGCGGAGATCTCGTACCGAAACGAGACGTTCGAGCTGGGGGCCTACGTGCCACCACTGCTCCGGGTGCAGCCGGCCTCGCCCATCGCGAACCTCTGTGCGTCGATCGCGGCCCGTCTGAGGGAGAAGGCCGTCTTTCTCTCTGAGCGGGCGCGCTCTCCCAACATCGCGGGGAAGGCTTCGCTGCTGCTCGAGACCAAGGGGCGCGCGCATGCCCTGGTGGCCGGTCTCCCACAGTTCGAGGCGGTCCTCAACATCCAGGTCGCCCACCCGTTCGTCCTCTACCACGCCCTCTGCCACCTGGTCGGCCATCTCGCGCTGCTCGGAAACTCGCTGAACCCGCCGGTGCTGCCGGCCTACGACCATGACGACCCCCTTCAGGCCTTCGGGGCGGCCGCTCGGTTCATCGATCGTGTCCTCGCCGAGGGCTTCATCGAGAACTATCTCGCTTTTCCCTTCACGCTGGAGAAGGAGGAGCGCTTCTCGCTTCGCTTCGATCCCGACTGGCTCGGCCGCAAGCTCGTGCTCGGAGTCCGAGCCCGCTCCGATGACGGCGAGGCGGAGGCGGCAACCTGGCTCGAGCACGCGCTGATCGGTTCGGAGGGGCGCCTGACGTCGATGCGACAGCGGCGGGTGCTGGGTCCGCGGCGGGAGCCGATCGAGGGCGACGAGGACCTCGTGCCCGCTCGGGGCCTCCGGCTCTTCGCCTTCGACCCGGACCCGGACTTCGTCGAAACGGACCAGGACCTGATCGTCTTCAACCCGGAGGATCGGGAGGGTCGGCGCCGCCCGTCGAGTCTGGTTCTGTACGTCAGGAAACCCCGCGAGGAACGCATCGACGCCGTCGAGGAGCCGGGCACTTGACGCCGCAGGCCGAACCGTTCCTGCTGGCGCAGTTCCGAGAGTTCTACCGCGAGGTCGTTCGACTGAAGCGCAGGGTGGGGCGGGATGCCTGGGTCTTCGAGGGGGACGAGCCGAGCGACGAAGCCGAAGAGGGCTCGGATCCTCGCTCACCGTCGGCGGTCTGGCAACGCCTCCTGACGCTGCTCGAGCGTCAGGCGTCTTCGGCGCGACGGGCCGGAGGCGAATTCGGGGAGCGCTTCTACCACGAGGCCCAGTACATCATGGCGGCGCTGGCCGACGAGGTCTTCCTGCATCTCGACTGGCGGGGGCGTGAGAGCTGGAAGTCGAACCTGATCGAGTCGAAGCTCTTCAACACGCATCACGCCGGCGAGGCGGTCTTTCAGCGCCTGGACGAGATCCTGTCGGGTCGCGATCCGATCCACCTCGATCTCGCCAAGGTCTATCTGATGGCCCTCGCCCTCGGTTTCCAGGGGAAGTTCCGTGACGCAGAGGGCGGAGGCCAGCGCCTCGCCGACTACCGCGAGGAGATTCTGGAGTTCGTGAGCGAGCGGGAGCCGCGGTTCCGCGACGGGTCGAAGCGTCTGTTCGGCAAGACCTACGCGAACACGCTGGATCGTGGCGAGGGGCAGACGCTGCCGTACCTGCGACCCTGGCTGCTCGGCTTCGGCGCCGTCCTCGTGCTCTGGATCCTGGTGGGTCACGGACTCTGGATGAGCCTAACCGGGGATCTGTTTCCGATCATCGAGACCATCCTCGAGTAGCTGGAGGAGGACCAGGTCATTTTTCGAGCGCTGCTGGATCATCTGCCGATCGTCATCCTCGTCGTCGCGATCCTGGTCGTGCTCCTGACGGGCTACCTCCTCTTCCTGTACCTGAAGGCCCGCCGATCGACCGCGAAGGAGGATGCCGCGGAGGACGACGTCTCGGAGTCGTCCGACGAGGCCGAGGAGGCCGCGCCGGCGCTCGGGGAGCAACAGCTGAGCGAGTCGTTCCAGAGGGGCTTCCAGCGACTGAAGAGTCAGGCCGTCGGTCGCGACTTCCGGTACGAGCTGCCCTGGTTCGCCCTCCTGGGGCCGGGAGGCTCCCGGCGTCCGGATCTCGTCGGCGCGTCGGGTCTCGAGCTGCCTCTCGGCCGGCCGAGCGAGGAGGACCTGGAGAGCGAGCTCGCCTGTCGATGGTGGTTCTGTGGCCGCGGCGTCGTACTGGACCTTCCGGGAGAGTACGTTCTCCGGTCCGACGGCGAGACCTCGAACGAGAAGGGCTGGCGAACCTTCCTCCGACTGCTGCAGCGTCATCGCCCGCGCCGCCCCCTGGACGGAATCGTCCTCACGTTGTCCTGCGAGGACTTGCTGCTTCAGGCACGTCGAGGTGCGCAGGGCGTCGCGACGATGGAACATCGGGCGCGCAAGCTGCACGACAGGCTCTGGAGCGCGCAGAAGACCTTGGGACTGCGGCTACCCATCTACGTGGTGATCACCGGATGCGAGCGTCTCGACGGCTTCTCCAGTTTCGCGGGCGAGCTGCCCTCGAAGCTGCTCGGAGAGATGTTCGGCTGGTCGAGCCCGTTCGGGCCGAGCGTCGCCTACTCTGCCGAGTCGGTCGACACCGCCTTCGACGGCATCCGGCAGTCACTGAACGAGCTCCAGCTGGAGATGTTCGCGGAGATCGAGGACCTGGATCGGCCCGACGAGCTCTTCCTCTTCCCTGGCGAGCTCGACACACTGCGCGAGCCGGCCCGGGTCTTCCTGAACCAGATCTTCCGATCGTTCGCGTACCAGGAGTCGCTGATGCTCCGCGGCATCTACCTCTGTGGCTCGGAGGCCGGAGCCGAGGGCGCCGCCGAGGAGCCGGCGGAGGGTGGCGAGGCCCTGAGCTCCGACGCCGCCGGCCGAAGTCCAGGTCGGGCCTTCTTCCTGCGGGACCTGTTCGACGAGAAGGTCTTCCGGGAGGGGAACCTCGCGGGTCCTACGGGGGCGACCCTGCTGACGAGGAACCGACGGGTCCACTTGGCCCAGGTGGGTCTCGGGCTACTGGCTCTCGGGCTGACCCTCGGCCTGTTCTTCTCGTATCGTGGCCTCCGAGAGAGAAAGCACTCCCTGAAGCCGTTCCTCGAGGTCTCCCGGGATCAACGCAACGCCTTCCAGGGAGTCCAGTCGATGTCCGGCGGCGAGGAGCGTCGAGAGCTCAGGGAGCGCTCCACGGATTTCCTCGCCCGACTCAGCCGGCTCGATGCGCGGAGCTTCGGCTCGTTCTTCCTGCCCAGCTCCTGGGTCAGCGACTTCGACGAGCTGCTGGAGGCCTGGCTCGTCCGGTCCTTCGACGGCGTGGTGCTCAAGGCGGTGGCCCTCGAGCTCGAGGAGCGGGCGAAGGACGTCGTCCGTCGATTCGATCGGGGAGAGTCGGGCGCACGTACGCGCCTCCGGCGCTCCGAGACGGCCGCGGGGATCCAGGTCGTTCCGGTCGGAGAGATCCCGGAGATGGTGGACCTGGAGCGGTACGTCGGGTCGCTTCGGGTCCTCGAGGCGATGGTGGGGCGCTACGAGGGACTTCGTGGCTCCCAGGAGCCCCTGCTGGATCTCCAGGAGCTGGTCCGTTACCTCTTCGCGCAGGATCTCCCCCGGGGCTTCTTCGAGCGTCAGACCCTATACAGCGAAGCCCTGCGTCGTGCGGATGTCGGGAGCTTCGACCTCACTCCGTACCGCGAGGAGGCCCGACGGAGGGTCCTGCGGAGCGTCGACGCGTTCTATCAGGCCCTCTTCGAGCGCAGCGCCTTCGTGACGGCCCTGCGGGAGCTCTCTGAGGACCTGCGGGCGTTGTCGCGCCAGCGGTGGTCGGTGGAGGACGAGGGTTCGAGTCTCGAGAGGGTCGTGCAGGTTCTCGGCGACCTCGACACGGCCCTCTCGGAGCTGAACCTCCGGTGGGCCTTCGAGGGGAGCTTCAACCTCGGTCCCGAGTACGCGAGCCTCCTGACGAAGATCGAGGGCTCGGACCTCCTGGTCGGCGGTGCCGGCGAGTCGAACCTGGCCGCGCGCGTCCGGGAGGAGGGCGAGGCACGCTGGAACCTCCTCCGGCGGTACCTGCTCTCCTGGGAGGGCTCGCCGTTCTTCGGCCCTCTGTTCGAGAGCGACCGCGACGGACTCCTGATGCAGCTCGAACAGGAGCCCAGGGATCTGAGGACGGTCCTGTCGGGCTTCCTGGACCAGCCGTTCATGCGGGCCGGGCAGCCGGGGGGGTTCGTCACCGTGGTGGACCGATCGCGGTCCAAGCTTCGCTGGGACGTGAACCTGCTGGCGACCGCCAGCGACCTCTACGAGCCATACCAGCAGTTCGTCGCCTCGGACCTGGCTGGCTTCCGCGCCAGCCTCCAGCCCACTCTCAAGGTGGCGGCGCAGAAGGGGCTGAACCAGTCGCTCGTGAACCTCATCTCGGCGAGCCAGAGCTTCGAGCCCGTCACCCGAGGCCTGACGACCTCGTTGCAGGAGCGGGAGCTGCGGCAGGACATCGATCGCTTCGAGGAGGCGGACGAGCCCCTGAATCGGTTGCTCCTCATCCTCCAGGAGGCTCGGCAGGGCAGCGCCCTGAGCGATCTCTACGACCTGATGGCCTCCCAGAGTCGTCAGCTTCTCGCCGAAGTAGACGATCTCTACCGCCGTGAGGCGCTCTACCTGCCCAAGACGCCCGACTTCGACTGGTGGGAAGGGGGGTCCGGCCTGGTCTTCGAAGCCTATGGCGCCAAGGACGAGCCGGAGTTGCAGGCTTACCTCGAGCAGCAGCGGAGCCGGCTGAACGTGATGGCCCGGGAGTACGCGGAGCCTCTCGTGACGATGCTGGCCAAGGCGGCCGCACAGACGCGAAGAGAGGAGGGCTTGGAGCTCACCGTGAAGTGGTCGGCCATCCTCGAGGTGCTCACGGCGTTCGACAATCGCAGTCCCGGCAACTCCCTCGAGGCCCTCGAGGGAATGATCAAGGAGGACCTGCGGACGGTGCAGCTCGGGAACTGCTTCGAGATCGCGGATCGGGCTCGGCGACCGGGTGCATTGAGGAACTCACTGGCCGCGAGGCAGGTCGAGCTCGGTGACCGCCTGCAGGAGCGCTGTTTCGCGATGGTGGTGGATCGGGCAGCCGCCGGGTACCGGGAGATCGAGGTCTTCTTCAGCCAGCGGTTGGCTGGCCGTTTCCCATTCGCCGAGAGGGTCGAGGACGCATTCCCGGTGGAGGCGGATCCAGAGACCCTGCGCGAGTTCTTCACGCTCTACGACCTGCATCGGGACATCATCCGCTCGGTTCCGAAGGGGGCCCGCAGGTTCCGGGACGGCGGTCCCGCGATCCGCGACTTCATGGACCGTCTCGATCAGGTTCGGACCTTCTTGGCTCCCTATCTGGACAATGCGACCAGCGCCCTGCCGGTGGTGGACTTCGAGATCGAGTTCCGGGTGAACCGGCAGCGCGAGCTGGGTGCGGACCAGATCATCGAGTGGCGCCTGGAGTCGGGTGGCCGCTCCGCGATCGTCCACCCCGATCCGAACCCCCTGGTCCACTGGACCCTCGGCGACCCGGTCCGTCTGGTTCTGCGCTGGGCCCAGGGCTCGGGCGTGCGGCCGCTGGAGGGCGACGATGTCGGTCCGGAGATCGAGGTCGGAGACACGACGGTCTCCTACCACTATCGGAACCGCTGGTCCCTGGTGACCTTTCTGCGAAACCACCTGGCATCGGCGGCGAATCTCTCCGGCTTCGTCGACGACAGGCCCCACACTCTTCAGTTCGTGGTGCCGACCGAGACCGTCGACGGTGTCGTCGTGAGCGGGCACGCAGGGCAGGCCCGGGTTTTCGTCCGGGTGACCCTGATCGATCCGGAGTCGAAGGCGCCGCTGCTCCTGCCCTCGTTCCCCAGGGAGGCACCCCCCCTGCCGGCGTCCGTCAACGTCGAGGAGGAGTTGGCGGAATGACGGTCGAGCGGCAGGCCCGAGATGCCGAGGCCATCGAGCTGGGACCGTTGTTCCAGGGTCTGGGCGGCGAATCGGCGGTCGGCGAGTCCCTGCGCTACGAGGGCACCTACGACCTGATCCAGGAGGCTCGGCTGGAGGACGACCCGAACCTGCCGCAGGGGGTCTGGCAGAAGAGTCTCAAGAAGGCCGACTGGAGCGGCGTGGCCGACCTCTCCTGGACCGCTCTCGAGACTCGCTCCAAGGACCTGCAGCTGGCCGCTTGGTTGGCCGAGGCCTGGATCCACCTGATGGGCTTTCAGGGGTCCGAGCTGGGCTTCCGGCTCCTCCGGGGCCTCGTCGAGGTCTTCTGGGACGAGATCCATCCCCAGATCGAGAATGGCGACCTGGAAGCCAGGCTCGCTCCCTTCGAGTGGCTCAACAACAAGGTCTCGATCGTCATCAAAGGGGTCCCGATCACGTCGACCGACGACAACTCCGGGCAGACCTGCGTCTGGGCGGACTGGGAGCGGTGCATTCACCAGAACCTCCCGCCTGCGAAGAAGAAGCAACAGGTCAGCGGGCTCACGCGGGAGACGATCCAGTCGATGGTCTCGGTGACCCCGACCGCCTTCTATCAGAGACTCGACGAGACGGTCTCCGCGGCTGCGGAGGCCCTCGACCTCCTGGACGGCTCTCTTCGCGAACGGTGTGGCGACCGGACTCCCAGCTTCGGCGAGTTCCGGGATGTCTTCCAAGGCGTTGCGAACTTCGTGGAGAGGATCCTAGAGGAGCGGGGCGTCGGTGCGAGCCGCGGTTCGGAGGAGGTCTCGGGTGGAGCCGCGGCGGCCTCCGAGGCCGACACGGAGGTGGAAATGACGAGTAGCTCCCAGGGCCCCAGCGGCGTCGACGGCATCGCGAACCGGGCGGAGGCGTATCGGATGCTCCGGCAGGCGACGGAGTACCTCCTCAGGACCGAGCCCCACAGTCCGGTGCCCTATCTCGTCCGTCGCGCGATTTCGTGGGGCAACCTGAGCCTGGGCGACGTCCTGGCGGAGCTGTTGCGTCACAACGCCGATCTTCCGACGGTCTACGAGCTGCTGGGCATCCGCTCGGCCGAGGACCTCGGAGGAGGAGGCGATGAGTAGGCGGCGAAGATCCAAGGAATCGGAAGATCGAGTCGTCCGTCCAGGACGGTTCTTCACGATAATCCACGAGCACAGGCTGAACCAGCCCCGAGATGAAG
>CAJQNK010000235.1 GCA_905479655.1 uncultured bacterium
CACGCTACGAGCGGCCCTCTTCTCCGGACTCTTCGTTGGGAATCCTCCCCGATTCACCGAATCGAGTGCGGATTCCCGCCTTGATTCCGAAGAAGATTGCGCGCTCTCGCTCGCGCCCGGCTTCCACCACGGGCTGCTAGGAGCCTCTGAGGCGAGCCCCGGAAGCGCCAGCCCATGAACCTCGCGGTCCTCCGGCCCTGCCGCTCAGCCCTCCGGCCCTCCGGCCCTCCGAAGCGACCGGCACCTCCTGCAGGGTTCGCGTGCGGGTCGTTGTTGCCGCGAGTCCGAGAACCCTCGGCCGAGTCGGACGTACTCAGGAGCGACCCGACCGAGGAGGCGACACGATGCAGCGAAGAAAGACGTTTCAGGCCAGCACCACCCTCACCATCGCCCTCACCCTCGCCGCGCTCGCGGTGGGCCCCGGCATCCTGTCGGGCGATCCGTGGCCACAGTGGAGGGGGCCGAACCGGGACGGCCGGTCCGCCGAGACGGGCCTGCTCGGGGAGTGGCCGGAAGGCGGCCCGCCGCAGGCGTGGGAGGCCTCGGGGCTGGGCGGCGGCTTTTCGAGTGTCGCGGTCGTCGGCGGCCGGATCTACACGATGGGAGACCTCGGCGACGGCCAGTACGCCCTGGCGTTGGACGACCGGGACGGCGCCGTCCTCTGGCGCACCCGGATCGGTCCGACCTGGGAGGACGAGTATCTCGGTCCGCGCTCGACGCCGACGGTCGACGGCGAGCGCATCTACGTGATGAACACCGAGGGCGAGGTGGTCTGCCTGGAGGCGGCGACCGGCGAGGAGGTGTGGCGTCGCAGCCTGCCGGAGGAGTTCGGCAGCTACATCATGCAGGCGATGGGGTCGACCGACTGGAAGTACGCCGAGTCGCCGCTGGTCGACGGCGACCGCGTGATCGTCACCCCGGGGGTCTCCGACGCCGCCATGGTGGCGCTCGACAAGCGCACCGGCGAGGAGATCTGGCGCGCCTCGATCCCGCGTCTGGGTTCGTCCGGAGCCTACGGGGCGGCGTACTCCTCCGCCGTGGTGTCGGAGGGCGCGAGTCGACGCCACTACGTCCAGCTCATCGGTCGGGGTCTGATCGGTATCGACGCCGAGAGCGGTGAGTTCCTCTGGGGCTACAACCCGGTCGCCAACGATATCGCCAACATCGCCACCCCCCTGGTCTTCGGGGACCGGGTCTTCGCGTCGACGGGATACGGCGCGGGTGCCGCGCTGATCCGTCTCTCGCCGAGCGAGGCCGAGGAGGCGGGGGAAGGCGAGGAGGCCGAGGAGGGGAGCCGGGCGGGCGTCCGGGCCGAGGAAGTCTACTTCCTGTCGGGCGACACCTTCCAGAACCACCACGGCGGGATGATCCTCGAAGACGGCCACGTGTACACCGGCACCGGCCACAACCGGGGCTTCCCACTGGCCCTGCGGGTCGGGGACGGGGAGGTGGCGTGGGGACCGGTGCGTAACGACGGCACCGGGTCGGCGGCGATCGCCTACGCCGACGGACGGATCTACTTCCGCTACGAAAACGGCGTCATGGTGCTGGTGGAGGCCACCCCCGAGGGCTACCGGGAGCGCGGCTCCTTCGAGATCCCCGACGTGAAGCTCCCCAGCTGGTCCCATCCGGTGATCTCCGGCGGCAGGCTCTACCTGCGCGAGCAGGACCGCCTCCACGTCTACGACGTCCGCGCCGACGAGGGCTGAGGAGCTCTGCGCCGGGTTGGCGCCCGTCACCCGAGCGCAGCGAGATCTCCTACGGGGTGCCCGGCCGGGCCCTGGACCCGCGGGAGGCAACGAGATGGCGATGCGCTTGAATCTGCGGCGCTACGCTCCGGTCGGGCTCCTCGACGTGACAGTACGACCGCGTCGCCCTCGGTCGCAAGCCGTGCATCTTCAACCACCTACTGCCTCTCGCTACGACACCCGGTGAGAGGGGCAGGCGAGCTCGCCGCTATCCGCACAGTCCACGGGTTCGGGGTGGTCCTCCGGGGGGGCGACTCCTCTCAGGCGGTCGGGTCCGAGGCGAGGTTGCCCGCTTCTGGACCTCGACCCAGCAGGACGCCCACATGCCGGGGAGCGGGATCACGACGCCGGCCTGCATGAATTCCCGACCGGTCGAGGGAGAAGCGCCACGCCGACGATCCATTGACCTGTACAGACCAGCAGTCTAGTATGTACGTATGATCAAGCGCACCACGATCGAAATCGACCAGGACCTGCTCGCCCGGGCGCGCGAGGCGCTCGGACAGCCGACGACCCGCGCTACGGTCGAGGAGGCGCTGCGCCGCGCTGCCGAGGAGGTCGAGTCCGCCGCTGCCCAGCGGGCCGCGAAGCAGAGACGCTACCTACGAACGCTGGCCTCGCGGGCCGACCTCGACCTGCTGGCCTCGGAGGAGATGTGGCGCTGAGAGGGTGGTTGCTCGACAAGAGCGCTGCTGCTCGCAGCGCCGACGAGCGAGTCGCGACGCAACTGGCGGAACTCGCCGGATCGCTTCACCTGTGCCCGGTCGGGCGACTGGAGCAGCTCTACTCCGCGCGCTCGGCCCGCGACTACGACATGCTCGATGCCGACCTCCAGGAGGCGTTCCAGGTCGTCGACGCGCCGCCCGATGTGTTCGATCGCGCCCTCGAGTTGCAGCGCGACCTGGCCCATCACCACGGCATGTGGCACCGCACGCCGATCCCCGATCTGCTATCTGCTTCGGTCGCGCTCCACCACGGGCTCGGCGTCCTCCATGTCGATCGGGACTTCGAGCGGATCGCCGAGATCCGCCCGCTCGTGGTCCGCCGCCTGCTCTGAGCCCCGGTCCGGAGTGCCGGCCGTTTCGGCGCCACCCTCGCTCTCGGCGGGTGGCGAGGTGCAGGGGGCGGTCGCGAGGAGGCGATCGAGGACCCGTCTCTGGCCCACGAAGCCACGGTTGAAGTAGAGGGAGAGCGTGAGGTCGCAGTCGGGAACGTGCCAGACTCCGGCGGTGTGGCCGGTGAAGAGCCCGCCGTGACCCAGGAGCTCGTGCCCCGAGCGTTCCATCCGGATCAGGCCCAGTCCGTAGCCGTCGGTGCCCTCTTGCGACGGCGGGGCGCCGTCGTCGATTCCGAGCGGCTGCGTGGTGCGGAACTCGGTCATCCACCGCAGCGTCTCCGGGCGGATCAGGCGCTCCGAGAAGAGGGCTCCGAAGAAGAGGAGTGCCTCCCGGGCCGGGGTGGCCAGGCCGCCGGCTCCCCACTCGATCGGTGAGGAGTCGAGGAGGGTGGTGGGTCCGAGCTCGCCGAACATCTCGGAATGGGCCCAGCCCTCGAGCGGGCCCATGTAGCCGGTCGGAAGCGGTCCGCGGTCAGGCTCGTGCCCGGTCAGCCAGGTGTGGACCAATCCGAGCGGCTCGAACAGGGTCCGGCGATAGGCCTGCGACAGGGAGAGCCCCGTGACGCGCTCGACGACGAGCCCCAGGAGGAAGTAGTTCGTGCTGCTGTAGGCCCAATCCGTGCCCGGATCGAAGTCGTGGCCGAGCCGCTCGACGAGAGCCAGGACCTCGTCTTCGTCCCAGTCCTTCGTGACCAGCTCGACCATCTCGTCCCGGTCAGGCCGGAAGTAGATATACGTGTAGAAGTCCCGGAGGCCGCTGGTGTGGTCGAGGAGCTGGCGGATCGTGATCTCGGCGCCGCGGGGGACACTCGGGAGATAGCGGCCGACGGGGTCGTCCAGGGTCAGCTTCCCCTCCTCGGCCAGGCGCAGCACCACCACGGCCGTGTAGGTCTTGGAGATGCTGCCGATGTAGTAGGGATCGTCTGCCTCGAGGGGTCGGCCGGACTGGAGGTCGGCCAGCCCGGACGCGACGACGAGGGGCTCGGCGCCGGACCGCCACATGCCCACGATGCCGCCCGGCGCCGCCATCTCCACCCGCAGCTCCTCGAGCGCGGTCCGCAGCTCGCGTTCGATCGCGGATCGGCCCGCCGCCTCGAGGATGGCCTCGCGCAGTGCGTCGTTCTCGATGGAGTCCACCATGCTGAGGGCCGAGAAGCCGTGCTCGTCCTCGAGGGTGGGGTCGGCGCCGGCCTCGAGGAGCAGGGCCGCGACTCCCAGCGAGCCCTCGCCCAGGGCCCAGGCGAGAGGGGTGGTTCCCTGGGTGTTGCCCACGTCCACGGCGAGCCCACGGGCGAGGAGGGCGCGAGCCACGTCGACCTGGTCGCGATCGGCCGCTAGGTGGAGGGCCGTCATGCCCATCCCCAGACGGTTGCCGTGGTGCGAGAGGTCCGCTCCAGCCTCCAGAAGGCGCGCGACGACGGCGACGCGCCCCTCCCGGGCAGCCTCCATGAGTGGCGTGTAGCCGATTCGGTTCTCGGCAGCCGCTGCCTCTCCGGCCGCCAGGAGCCCCTCGACCGTGGCGAGGTCGCCGGCCCGGGCGGCCCCGTGCATCGGCGTGTCGCCGGTCGCCGTGCCCGTGTGACGGGCCAGGCTCTCCACGATTCCCGGGAAGCCCCGGCGCATGGCGATGGCGAGCGCGTCGCCGTGGTGGGTGACCACCGTCGGGTCGGCCCCCGCCTCGAGCAGGGCGTCCACCGCCGCGGCCGCCCCCCCGTACGCGGCCCAGTGGATCGCGGGGTCTCCGAGACGGTCTCCCCGGTCGAGCTCGGCGCCCGCCTTCACGAGGTCTCGAACGACCGCGGCGTGGTCTCCGTACGCCGCGTACATCAGGCTCGTTCCGCCCGAGGACGAGGCTGCGTTCACGTCGACGCCGGCGGCGAGCAGCCGGGCGACCGTCGCCCGGTCGCCGGCGGATGCGGCTTCTCTGAGGTCCCGGGCGGGGTCGGCCGGGTCGGCCGCGAACCCGGGAGCCGAGCCCGCGAGCAGGAAAAGTACGGTGCCGAGAACCCACGAGAGGACAGGGCGCATGGTGTCTCCGAAGTGCGTCGAGGCCGCGAGCGTTCAGCCGAACGCCGCGAACAGAAGGTTGGCGAGGATGCCGGCGCTCGGGCCGCCGACGAAGTGGACACACACCGTCTTTCGGACCGTAGGTGAGCATCGTCACCAGCCTGCACACTACGACGACGCCGGGCATGATGTCGAGGCCCATGCGGACGCCGCTCGCGCCCCCGTCGAGGAGCGCCTGGAGCAGGCGTTGAGCGCTATTTCCGTAGCGGATCTCGCGATACCGGAGGACGTCGTAGCCCTCGGCCACCGACGACACCGCCGGTTGCTCCCCGCCGTACTTGCGCTTGCCGAAGATCCCCATGAGACGCACGCTGACCACGCCGCCGAGGACGGCTCCGAGGTTGCCCAGCAGGACGGCGCGCGCCAGCGGTCGCTCCGGCGTCGACTGGCCGAGCATGAAGGCGGTGACGATCAGGCCCATCCCGAAGACCGTGCCGAGGTTGACCAGGGTGGTGACCTGCCACCTGCGGAAGGACTTGACGAAGCCCTTGTCGGTCGCCAGCGGCATGATCGCCGGGTTGGACAGGTAGGCGGCGACGACGCCGATCGGGGCGACTCCCGGCAGGCCGAACAAGGGCCGCATCGGCGGGGAGAGGATCCGGTTGGCGACCGCGGCGATCCCGACCTCCGCTACGAAGGCGGTGAAGCCGCCGGCCAGGATCATCAGCGCCATCAGGAAGAGGACGAGGTGCAGGATCAGGTCGTGCGCCGTCGCCATCATGGTGTTGAGCATGGGGGCCAGCCCCATCCTCCAGGTGAAGACGACGAAGAGCGTGGCGAGGATGGCGAGCGCGATCCAGGTCTCCAGCGTGATCGCCGGCACCAGCCGCGGCTTGACGGGGGAGTCGGTGGGCACCCTCTGCTCGGTCTGCACGGGGGCATCATCGCATGATGCCGGCCCGCGCGGCGGAGGGCTCCGTTGTTGGCTCGGGCACACTGGGCGATGTCCGAAGACGGCGAGAATCTCGCTTCGGCACGCGGTGACAGGACACTAGACCAGCGTTTCCGAACTTCGACGACAGTCCGCCCGCGATGCATCTCGGCTGCCAGCGTTCCGTCTCCTCGACAATGTCCCTGCATTGCCTGCGTCGGCGCGCCTTGGCCCCCGAGCGCCTCCCGTCCGGCCCTTGTCGCCG
>CAJQNK010000236.1 GCA_905479655.1 uncultured bacterium
CCGCGGTCCGGGTCGTCGTCGTGCCGACGGACGAGGAGCTCCTCATCGCCCGCGACACGGTGCGGACGCTGCGCGCCGGCTGACCCGCCTCGGCTATCCTGCACCCGTGTCCGCGAAGAGACCCCAGAGGGTGATCGGCTGGCGTGAGTGGCTCCGTCTGCCGGATCTCGGCGTCGACCGGATCAAGGCGAAGGTCGACACCGGCGCGCGCTCGTCCGCCCTGCATGCCGTCGAGATCTGCCGCTTCGAGCGGGATGGAGAGCCCTGGGTCCGCTTCGTCGTCCACCCGCTGCAGCGCCAGACCCGCACCGAGGTGCAGGCCGAGGCGCCGTTGCTCGAGGAGAGGAGGATCCGGCCCTCCACCGGCAAGGCCACCCTCCGGCCGGTCATCCTCACCCGGGTCTCCCTGGCGGGCCGCCGCTGGCCCATCGAGGTGACCCTCGTGAATCGTGACGTGATGGGCTTCCGCATGCTCCTCGGCCGGCAGGCGGTGCGCGGCCGGTTCCTCGTCGACCCCGGCCGCTCCTACCTGGCGCGTCGGCGCGTGGCGGCCGCCGGCGCCGAGGCGGGTCCGTCGCGAACAGGGGATCTCACGCGAAGACGCGAAGGCGCGAAGAGGTGAAGGGGTAGAGAGGCGTCGCACGGACCCTTTGCGGCTTCGCGTCTTTGCGTGAATCTCTCTCCCAGGTCCGCGGCGCCACAGGGATCTACGAGCCGTCCCCGGGCTCCTTCGCCAGATGCACGACGGCCTCGCCCTGGTGCACCAGGGGGTTGTTCGTGTGGCCGATCACCATGCCGGCGAAGGGTGCCTTGAGGGAGCGGGACCGGGTCGCCAGGGGGTCGGCGATGCGTCCGAGGACGGTGCCCCGGTCGACCCTCTGGCCGACGCCCACCGCGATGCGCAGGATGCCGCTGCGGGACGCTCGCACCCAGGTGGTCTTGTCGGGGATGAAGCTCGGCCCCGGCTCGGGCAGGTCGTCGAACGTCGCCATGCCCAGCTCCTGGAGCACCCGCAGGACCCCCGCCTCGCCCGCCTCGATGACCTCGGGGTTGAAGCGCATGGGCTCCCCGCCCTCGTAGACCAGGAGCGGGATCCCCCGCTTGTCGCAGGCGGCCCGCAGGGAGCCGGGGAGCTTCGGCGCCGGGTACATCATCGGCGCACCGAACGCCTCGGCGAGCCTCCGGGTCTGGGGGTCGTCCAGCCGCGCGCGGAGGTGCGGCAGGTTGGTGCGGTGTTGGGAGCCGGTATGAAGGTCGATCCCGAACTCGCAGTGGTCCACGATCTCGGTGAGGAAGAGGTGGGCCATGCGTGAGGCCAGCGAGCCCTTGGCCGACCCCGGGAACGAGCGGTTGAGGTCCCGGCGGTCCGGGAGGTAGCGGTTCTGGTGGACGAAGCCGAAGACGTTGACGATCGGCACCGCCACCAGCGCCCCCCGCAGGCTCCTCGGGTCGAGGCGGCGGAGGACCCGCCGGATGATCTCCATGCCGTTGAGCTCGTCGCCATGGATCGTGGCGTCGAG
This sequence comes from uncultured bacterium, assembly GCA_905479655.1. Classification (GTDB taxonomy): domain Bacteria; phylum Acidobacteriota; class Thermoanaerobaculia; order Multivoradales; family JAHEKO01; genus CAJQNK01. The sequence continues at coordinate 1,521 of CAJQNK010000236.1, forward strand.
CCAGACCCGCGGCCCCGCCTGCCGGCCCAGGAGCACCGTCACGGGCAGGGACAACCAGGTGCCCGCGGGCAGCCGGGCGGCCGGGATCTCGATCCGCGCCGTGCGGCCCGGGCGGATCACGGTTCCGCCGATGGTGAGGGGCGTGGGGGGCATGGGTGGGAGTGTAGCCGCTGGGGGGCGCGGAGGTTGCTGGCGGGGGATCGTCCCCTGGGCGGGTCGGTCGCGAGCCGGGGATCTCACGCAGAGACGCAAAGGCGCAAAGAGCGAGCTGCCCCGTGGAGCCGCTTGTTCCCCTCCCTGTTCCTGCTTTGCGTCATGGCGCCTTGGCGTGAGTCCCTCCCCAGAGTTCCAGCTGGCCCGCGCGTCAACGAGGCGCCAAGGTGGTTGCAGGTTGCTAGCAACAGTGCTAGCGTGGCCGTGATGGCGACCCTGCACGTGCGCAACGTCCCCGACGAGACCTACGAGGCCCTGCGCGAGCGGGCGCGCGAGCGCCGCTCGTCGATCTCCGTGGAGGCGATCCGGTTGCTCGAGCGGGCGCTGCGGACGGATCGCGCACGGGTCCACGAGCTCCTGGCGGAGATCGAGTCCAGCCGCCCGCGGGCGCGGGCCGGGGCGCCCTCCGCGGCCGAGATCCTCCGCCTGGATCGGGATGGCCGCTGACGAGCCGGCGCCGCCGCTGGCCGGGCCGGTGGTCGTCGACGCCTCGGTGGTGGTCGAGTACCTGGTCGTGCTTCGACACACCGAGCCTGCGACGCGGCTCTTCCACCGCGTCGCGCGGGGCGGCATCGAGCTCTGGGCACCCGACCTCGTCTACCCCGAGTGCCTCTCCGCGCTGCGTAAGCTCGAGCGCCTGGGGGCGATCTCGCCGGCCGATGCGGAGCGGGCAGCGGGTCATCTGGCCGAGCTGCCCATCGTGGCCGCCGGGACGGCCCCGCTCCTCCCCCGGGTCTGGCGCCTGCGGGAGTTCCTGACCCCCTACGACGCCTGCTACGTGGCCCTCGCCGCGGAGCTCGACGCCGTGTTCGTGACCGCGGAGGCCGCGCTGGCGAGGGAGCTGCGGCGACGCGGCATCCGTGCGCTGTCGCTCGGCGGGTTGTAGGTAGCGAGTCGTCCCGCGGTCCCCTGGGCGTGTGGGTCGCGAGCGGGGGATCTCGCGCAAAGACGCGAAGGCGCGAAGAGGAGAGGGCCGCGTCGCGCCGTTCCTTCCCCTGTCTTGCGTCTCAGCGTGAGTCCCTAACCTGACCTTCTCACCAATTGTCTCCTACGAAACCGTATGTACCTGAATCTGCGGCGTTACGCTCCGCTCGGGCTCCTCGACGTACAGACAGTACGACTGCGTCGCCCTCGGTCGCAAGCCTTGCATCTCCAGGCACCTACGGCCTCTCGCAACGACACCCGGTGAGAAGG
>CAJQNK010000237.1 GCA_905479655.1 uncultured bacterium
GTACTTGAATCTGCGGCGTTACGCTTCGCTCGGGCTCCTCGACGTACAAACAGTACGACTGCGTCGCCCTCGGTCGCAAGCCTTGCATCTCCAGGCACCTACGGCCTCTCGCAACGACATCCGGTGAGAAGGTCAGGCTAGTAGCGGTAGGTGGAGGTGAGAACATACCAGACGGCCACCGGTTCGCCGTCGAGCCTGGCCGGCTCGAAGGTCCACTCCCTCATCGCCTCGAGGGTGGACAGGACGAAGGTCTTCGGGCCGCCGAACTCGAGGATCACGGGGTCGCGCGGGAGGCCGTCCCTGCCGATCACGGCCTTGACGACGACGCGGGTCAGCGTCGGAGCACGGCCCTTCTGGGCCGCCGGGTACTTCGGCGGGGCCTTCCTCCTGCTCCGGGGCGGCTCGACTTCCCGGGGCCAGGGCTTCACCTTCGCGCGCACCTGGCGGTCCAGCGCCTTCTCTGCGACCTCGTTGGCATCCGGGGCCTCCTCACGCTCCGGTTCCGCCGCCAGGCTGGCTCCCACTTCGCCGAACGACGACAGGTCGAGCGCTGCGGCCTCCGGGAAGAGCTGTTTGGCAACGGACCAGTGCCAGGCCGCATCTCTCTCCAGGCCGCCGCCCCGCTCGGCGAGGGCCAGGTAGGTCAGGACGACTCCCAGGAAGGCCTCGGTGCCCGGGCCGCCGACGATCGAGTCGCACATCTCGCCCAGCAGCCCCTCCGACCGTTTGCGCGCCTTCTTCCACTCCCCCGCATGGAGGGCCTCGTCGATCGAGCGAGCCCGGGATCGCCATCCGAGGACCTGGGCGCTCTCCCCGTCGGCGCCCACGACAGGCGCAGCGCCCGAAGACCCGAGGACCAGGAGCGTCGCTAGTGCGACGCCGCAACGGCGATGGCCTCGCCAGAATGCGCGCCATCGAAAGGGCGGCTCGCGCAGTACCTTGTCGTCGGACGCGTGAAGCGCCTCCTTCACCAGCGCCGCCGACGGCGAGAGCTCGGGAGCCAGACGTCGTAGAAATCCCGCGACGAGTGCTCCTCCTTGGGCACGCCCCGCGGGGGTCGGCGGACGGTCCCGATGCGCAGGCCCTCGCCGGGGCTGCCTCGGGCTGCCCAACTGCACGACGTGTACGGCCATGGGTCTCTCCTTCCGTTGCGGTTCGAGATGCGCTGAAGGCGGGCTCCCAGATCACGGTCCCCCGCCCCGACCGTCTACTCCTGCCGGACGAGGCGGAGCTGGGCGCTGCCGCCCCGCACCAGGTCGAAGGCGACGATCCCGCCGTCCTCCTCCACGAAGTCGAACCAGTCGCCGGGCGGGTCGCCCTCCACCTTGAAGCGGAGCGGGCCGATCGGGACCAGCCGGAGGTTGTCCTCGGCGAAGGTCGCGATCAGCCCTTCGTCCGTGACCTCGAGAGACCCCAGATAGCCGCCCGTCTCCGCCGTGTAGGTGCCGGCGAAGCGCTCGAGCTGGCCGCGGTCCATCTCGATCTCCTCGTCCTTCGGGATCTCGAGGAGGAACGGAGGCCGCACGATCGAGGCGGCACAGGTGGCGGGGTCGAGCTCCTCCACGCTGCCGGTCTCGACGAGGACCGATGCCAGCTCGTCGACGCACTCGGCCCCCTCGAGGCCGTACCAGCCGTGACCGCCGTCCGGGACGACGAGGTGGACGCTGTTGGGCAGGAACTCCTGCGCCTCGTAGCCCCAGCGGGCCGGCGTGACGGGGTCCCGCTCGCCGGAGAGGATGAGGACCGGAGCCTCCGACAGCACGGGCTCGAAGTAGCCGTCCGGCAACTCGGAGGGCACCCAGTGGCGGCAGGCGTCGACCTGCCGGGTCAGGCGAAAGTCGCCCAGGAAGCCGGTCTGCACCGCCGCGGCGTTGGGGCCGAGGCGAGCCACGTCCTCCGGGCAGACCACGGAGAGGTACAGCCCGTCGGGCAGCGACGCCATGAGGATGCCGGCCACCGCGTAGGTCGTCTGGGCCATCGGCTGCCAGTCGCCCGCGGCCGCGGCGTGGAGGAAGGCCGGGATCTTGAGCGCCCCCAGCGACGAGTACAGCATGTAGCGGAGGGCTTGGACGAAGGCGTTGCGGGACAGGCGGAGCTCGACCGTCTCCCGGGTCTTCGGATCGACCACCTCGAGCCACTTCGGACCGGCCGCGAGCTCCGCCAGGACCTTCTCCAGGTCCCCCGCCGGGTCGGGAAAGGCGTCGGCGCACGCCGGGTCCTCGGCGCACTCCCGGAACCAACCGTCGAGGGCGGTCTGGGCATCCGCGGCGAAGGTCACGGGCATACGGGCATCCGTCGGCACGACACCCTCGATCACCGCGGTTCTCACCATCTCCGGGTGGCGTCGCAGGAAGACGAGCACGGCCCGGGAGCCATAGGAGCCGCCGGACAGGTTGACCCTCTCGTAGCCCAGCGCCCGAGCCACCTCCGCCACGTCGTCGACGATGTTGGGCGTGGTGTAGAGGGCCAGATCGGCATCGTCCTCCAGCGCCTCGCGGCACGAGTCGAGGAGATCCACCGGGATGAACGTCTCCAGCGCCTCGGAGACCCCCAGCTGGCGGTCCTCCTGGTACGGGCAGAAGAGCGGCCTCGACTGGCCGGTCCCCCGGTAGTCCACCAGGAGAAAGTCCCGCCTCTCGAGATCTCGGCCGTAGAAGGTCGCGAGGCCTGGCGCCTGCTCGACCGTCGAGCCACCCGGTCCCCCGGCGAAGTAGACGATGGGGTCGGGCTCGGGGTTCTCGCCACGGGCTGGCAGGACCACCACGTGGAGTGGGATCTTCCTTCCCGATCCCGCCTCCCGATCCTCGTACACTTCGTACGTCGCGCAACGCGCCTCGTCCTCGAGCCCCGGAATCCTGCAGCTCTCGAGCTCGACCGAGCCGCCGGTGTCAACGGGCGCCGACGACCCCGGGAGTTCACCGACGACCACGTACTGCTCCGGCAGGCCCTCCTCGACCACCCGCGCCTCCAGCCCCCCGGCCCGCAGCTCCTCCACCACCGCCTCCGGCGTCAGCCGCATCGAGACCGGTGGCCCCATCTCCGCCTCGAGGGTCAAGTCCACCACGACGACCCTCCCCCCGGCAGCCAGGGAGCGGGCCAGGGCGGCCGCGTAGCTGCGCCGCGCGGGAATATGGTGCCACGTGTTGACCACCAGAACCCGGTCGACGGAACCCGTCTCGAGCCCCGGGTCATCGGGCTCCACCCGCCGCGCCTCGACGTTGTCCAGACCCAGCTCCGGG
>CAJQNK010000238.1 GCA_905479655.1 uncultured bacterium
GCCCCGCCCGTAGGGATCGTAGACCGGTGGCGGCGAGTTGCCGCCCCCGGACGCCCCGACGATCACCCCGACCAGGATCGCCTGGCTGACCGCGTTGAGCAGGGTGGCCCGTCTGGACATCCGGACGCCGTGACGGCGCACGACGTGGGCGATCTCGTGCCCCAGCAGGGCCGCCAGCATGTCGTCGTCGAGGTCGAGGGCGAGCATTCCGCGGGTGACGAAGATCTGCCCCCCCGGCAGGGCGAAGGCGTTGGGGACGGCCATGTCGATCAGGTGAAAGCTGATCGGGAACTCCGTGAAGCCCGAGGCGTCGACGATGCGGTACCCGATGTCCACCAGGCGCTCCATCTCCTCGGTGTTCTCCCAGGGGCCGTACTGCTCCACGGCGGAACGGGCCGCCCGCAGGCTCTTCTCGAACAGGTCGGGGTCCGAGATCCGGGGTGCCGTGGCCAGCGAGGGGACCGGCAGCAGCAACGAGACCAGAAGGAGTTGGGCGACCCTCCGGCCGAACGAACCGGCGGCGCCTCTTCGCGGGCTCGTGGGCCCGCGGCCGTCCCTGCCGTCCGTCGCGCCCGGGCCGTCCATCGTGTTCCTGCCTTCGATCCGGTTCATGGGACAGGTTCGTCTGCACGAACCGTGCCCGCGGCGCCGGCGGGGCCGTCGACCGGGGGCTCCGGGCCCCGCGCCGGCGCCTGGCGAACGGGACGGGAGAGGCGACGCTTCGGGATCCGGGGCAGCAGCAGGCCGCCCGAGATCACCAGCCGGATTCCCTCCTCGACGGTCATGGAGAGCTCGATCGCTCCCGAGCGTGGCACCAGGAGCAGGAACCCGCTCGTCGGGTTGGGCGTCGTCGGGACGAAGACCAGGAGCATGTCCTCGGTGCCGTCGGCCAGCCCGGGCCACTGAGCGTTGTTGGTGACGAAGGCGAGGGCGTAGATCCCGCCCTTGGGGTACTCGATCATCACGACCCGCTGGAAGGCCTCGGTCTGCTGCTGCGACACGGCCTCCAGGACCCCCTTGGTGGCCGAGTAGATGGACTTGGCGACGGGGATCTTGCAGATCAGGCGCTCGCCGAGTTGGATCAGCTTGCGACCCACGACGTTGGTCGAGAGCCAGCCCAGCAGCAGGATCACCAGGAGGGTGAGCAGGAGCCCGAGCCCCGGGATGTGCACCCCGGGCAGGCGCTCGCCGATGGCGCGGTCGATCACCGGCGCGAAGATGCCGTCCATCAGCCGGAACAGCGTCAGCAGGATGTAGCCCGTGAGCGCCACCGGCACCAGGATGACCAGCCCGGTGATCAGCACGCGGCGGAAGCGTACCCGGAGCGAGGCCTGGGAGCTCGCGTCGTCCTCGACCGGGGGGACAGGCGTTTCCTGCACGCCGGAAGGCTATCAGCCTCGCCGGCGCCGCCCGGGGTCGGCCGTCGCGGCGTCCGGGCGCGGGCCGGGGCCGTCTCGTCGGGGTGCGGCATCTAGTCCCTGGAGAGCGGGCCCCGAGGCCCGGATCGTGTGGTAGTTTTTCGGTTGTCCGCACGTCGGAGTGTGGCGAAACGGTTGCGAAGAGCTCCAGGAGGGACATCCCATGGCGGAACGAGAGACGCAGGGCCTGCCGGCGCCCAACGAAGCCGGAGCCCGCGAGGAGATCGGCGCCCGGGCCGACACGGTCTGGACGCGCGGCCCGGGCGCGGCCCCGGCGGTCGCCCGGGTCGTGAGCAACGGCCTGAAGGGTCCCGGCGGCCGCGTCGCCGTCGTGGACGGTTGCCGCACCCCGTTCGTCAAGTCCGGCACCGACTTCGTCGACCTGGACGTCGTCGACCTGGCCGGTACCGCCGCGGCGGAGCTCGTGGCGCGGAGCGGCATCGACCCCGAGGAGATCGACCTGTCGATCTTCGGAGTGGTCGTGCCGGCCCTCAACGCCCCCAACCTGGGACGCGAGGTGGTCTTCCGCGCCAGCCTCCCGATGACGATCCCGGGATCCACGGTCAATCTGGCGTGCGCCTCTTCGAACCGTGCCATCACGTCCGGCGCCGAGGCGATCCTCACCGGGCAGTGCGACGTCGTCCTGGCGGGCGGCGCGGAGTCGCTCAGCAACGTCCCCATCCGCTACTCGAAGAGTGCGGCGCACCGGATGATGGAGCTCTCCAAGGCCCGGAGCCTGCCGCAGAAGCTCGGGGTGCTGTCGAAGGTGAGGCCCGGAGACCTGGTCCCCGTGCCGCCGGCGATCGCGGAGTACACGACCGGCATGACGATGGGCCAGGCGTGCGAGAAGATGGCGCGGGAGAACGACATCTCCCGCCAGTCGCAGGACGAGATCGCCCTCCTGTCCCATCAGCGCGCCGCGTCCGCAACCGAGGAGGGGCGCTTCGAGCGGCAGATCGTCACCACCTTCCCGGGGCCCCGGCACGACCAGGCCGTCTCGGCGGACAACGGCGTGCGGGCGGAGAGCTCGCTCGAGGCCCTGGGCAAGCTCCGACCGGCCTTCGACAAGCGCTACGGCACCCTGACCGCCGGCAACTCGAGCCCGATCACGGACGGCGGGGCCGCCGTGCTCCTCATGAGCGAGGAGAAGGCGAAGGCCCTGGGCATCCAGCCGCTGGGCTACATCCGCTCCTTCGGCTACGCCTCGGTCGACCCGGGGGCGCAGCTCCTCCAGGGTCCGGCCTACGCCGCGCCGGCGGTGCTCGACGCGGCCGGCCTGAAGCTGGGCGACCTGGACCTGATCGAGATGCACGAGGCCTTCGCGGCCCAGATTCTCTCGAACATGAAGGCCTTCGCCTCGAAGAAGTTCGCCCGCGAGGAGCTGGGTCGGACGAAGCCGCTGGGGGAGGTCGACCTGGAGCGGTTCAACGTCAACGGCGGATCGATCTCGATCGGGCATCCGTTCGGCGCCACCGGCGCCCGGGTGACGATGCAGCTCCTCTTCGAGATGAACCGGCGCGATGTGGGCCTGGGTCTCATGACGGTCTGTGCGGCGGGCGGCGTGGGCTTCGCGATGGTCGTGGAGCGCTGAGGGCTCGGCCGCCCCGGTTGCCGCGTCGCCCACCATGCCCGCCCGACCGCTGAGCGGCCTCCTGGTCGTCGATCTCACGCGTCATCTGCCGGGGCCCCTCACGGCCCACCTCCTGGCGGACCTGGGGGCGCGGGTGGTGAAGGTGGAGGAGCCGAGGGAGGGGGACCCCGTGCGCCGGGCGCCACCGGCGAAGGGGGGGCTGAGCGCTCTGGCCGGCATCCTCCTCGCCGGGGTGGAGAGCGTCGCCCTGGACCTCAAGAGCGAGCCGGCCCGCGGCCTCCTCGAGCGGCTCCTGGAGCGGGCGGACGTCATGCTGGAGAGCTTCCGCCCGGGCACGATGAAGCGGCTGGGCCTGGACCCCGAGGAGCTGCGCGAGCGCTACCCACGGCTGGTCGTCTGCTCGATCTCCGGCTGGGGTCAGGAGGGGCCGGGCTCGGGTCGGGCCGGACACGACCTGACCTACCAGGCCGTCGCCGGCTCCCTGGCTGCGACGGCCTCCATGCCGGCGGCTCCCGGCGCCGATCTCCAGGGGGCCTGGGCCGCCGTGACGGCGGTCTTGGCGGCGCTCCTCGCCCGCGAGCGGAGCGGCCGGGGAGAACGCGTCGACGCCTCGCTGCTGGACGCGGCGCTGCACGGCAACCTCACGGCGTGGGCGGCGGAGGCCCAGGGCCCGCAGCCGGTGGGCGGCGCGCTGCCGCTGTCGGGCGCGCTGCCCTGCTACAGCCTCTATCCCACGCGGGACGGGCGCTGGCTGGCGGTGGCGGCCCTGGAGCCCGGCTTCTGGCGGACCTTCTGCGAGGCCGCCGGACGTCCGGATCTGTTGGCGGACCAGTACTCGGACGAACCGGCGGCGCGGCGGCGCGTGGCCGAGCTGGTCGCGAGTCGCGACGCGGCGGCCTGGCAGGAGCTGGCGGAGCGCCACGACCTTCCGGTGGAGACGGTCCTCAGCGCGGCCGAGGCCCTCGAGCACCCCCAGGTCATGAGCCGCCGGGTGGTGCGGACGGCCGCCGACGGCCTCCCCCGGGTGGCCTTTCCGGCCCGGATCGGGGGGCTCCGGCCCGCGGCCGCGGACGAGGTGCCGCGGTTGGGCCAGGACACGGACCGGCTGGTCGAGGAGCTCGGCGCCCGCGGGTCCGGCCGGAGCCGTCGCGAGCGTCGCCGGGCCGGCATCGGCCGTCGTTTCAGCGCGCGGAGGTGGTTATGGCGTCTCATCTCGAGCTAGAGGTCGCGGAAGGCATCGGCTGGGTCTGGATCTCCGGGGCCGGCGCGGCCGTCAACACCCTGGGGAGGGCCACCCTCGCCGACTTCGAGGGGATCCTCGAGCGGCTGGAGGGAGACTCGAGCCTCGTCGGCGCGGTGATCCTGGCCCGGGAGCCGGGGCGTTTCCTCGCCGGGGCGGACCTGGGCGAGGCCCGCGCCCTGGACACCCCGGAGCAGGCGGGCGGCCTGGTCGCCCGCGGCCAGGAGCTCCTGGAGCGTTGGGCCGCCCTGCCGGTGCCGACGGTGGCGGCGCTGGGTGGTGCCGCGCTGGGTGGCGGCCTGGAGGTGGCGCTGGCCTGCACCCACCGGGTGGCGGTGGACGACCCCGCCCTGCGGCTGGGACTCCCGGAAGTGCAGCTCGGGCTCATCCCGGGGCTCGGGGGCACCTACAGGCTGCCTCGTCGCGTCGGGCTCGCCGCCGGGGTGAAGATGCTGCTCGAGGGCCGGCGCCTGAACGTCGCCGAGGCGCTGAGGGCCGGGTTGGTGGACGAGGTCGTCTCGGCCCAGCTCCTGGCGCGGGCCGCCGTCGGACGCCTGCGCTACGGGCCCCGAGATGACGGTCCGCGCGCCGCGGATCGGCTGCTGGGCCACAACGCCCTCGGCCGGAAGATCTTCTTCCAGAAGGCCCGGCAGCAGGCTCTGGCCCGAACGGGGGGTCACTACCCGGCCCCGGAGCGGATCCTCGACGCGGTGGAGACGGGCTACGTCCACGGCCGGCGGGCCGCCCTGGCGGCGGAGGCGCGGGCCTTCGGCGAGCTGGTGGTCTCTCCCGTCGGCCGTCGGCTGATGGACCTGTTCCTGGCGATGCGCGAGCTCGGAGGCGAGGGGGACGAGCCGAAGATGCGCGACGCGTCGGTCGGGGTCGTCGGAGCCGGCTTCATGGGCTCGGGGATCGCGGCGGCGGTCGCGCTGTCGGGCCACCGGGTCCGCCTGGTCGACAGCTCGCCCGAGGCGCTGGGACGGGGCCTGGCCTTCTGCGTCCGGCGTTTCGAGGGCGGGTCGAAGCGGCACAAGATCTCGCGCCAGGAGGCGCGGCGCGCGAGGAACCGGGTGGTGCCGTCGCTGCAGCCCACCGGCCTGACGCGGGCCGACCTGGTGATCGAGGCGGTGGTGGAGGAGCTCGAGGTGAAGCGCCCTCTGTTCGCCCGCCTCGAGGGCGAGACGACGGCCGACACCGTCCTCGCCTCCAACACCTCGACGATCCCCATCGCCGTCCTGGCGGCGAGTCTCGAACGCCCCGAGCGTCTCATCGGGCTCCACTTCTTCTCGCCCGTCCACCGCATGCCGCTGGTGGAGATCATCCGCCACGCCGGGAGCTCCGAGGCCGCGGTCGGTCGGGGGCTGGCCTTCGTGCGCAGCCTGGGGAAGACGCCCATCGTGGTGAACGACGGACCCGGCTTCTACACCTCTCGCATCCTCTCCCCGTACCTCGCCCAGGGCGCGGCGCTGGTTCTCGAGGGGGCGTCGATTCGCGGGGTGGACGGCGCCGCCCGAGCCGCGGGCTTCCCGGTGGGGCCCCTCGAGCTGCTGGACGAGGTGGGAATCGACGTGGCGGCCCACGCGGCCGAGACCATGGTCGCGGCCTTCCCGGAGCGCATGCCGTACCCGGAGCAGTTCCGGCGGCTAGTGGGGGAGGGCCGGCTGGGTCGCAAGCGGGGGCTGGGCTTCTACGACTACTCGGGCAAGAAAAAGGCGCCGGATCCCGGGGTCCTCGAGCTGCTGGAGGTCTCGGGGAGCCGGGAGCCCGACCCACGCGAGATGGGCGACCGCCTGATCTGGGCCATGACGGCCGAGGCGCTCCGTTGCCTCGACGACGGGATCCTCTTCTCGCCCCGCGACGGCGACGTGGGCGCGATCCTCGGCCTGGGCTTCCCGCCGTTCCGGGGCGGACCGTTCCGCTTCGTGGACGCGGTGGGCCTCGTGGGGGCGGTCGAGATGCTGGAGCGCCTGGAGACGCGCCACGGTGCGGCCTTCGCGGTGCCGGAGGGGCTGGCCGAGCGGGCGGGTCGCGGCGGGACCTACCACGAAGCGTCGCCGTCGTCCTGAGATCGCGCGGAGTGGCGCTGAGCGCCGCAGGTGTGGGTTCGCCCCGGGGCGCGGGAGATGGCTTCCGGAGGTCCCTCGGCGGGGGAAGGGGGACACTCGCGAGGTGTCGTCCCAAGCGGAGCGCCCGGAGGGCGGAGTCGAGGGACCCCGTGCCGGGTCGCTCGAGGGAGGTTGACCCGGTGGACGCCGTCCGGCAGAGTCAGGGAGTCGGCAAGCGCTTCCCGGCGAGACTGAAACCCACCAGGAGACCCCGATGATCGATTCTTACCGCGCCGAGCTCCGTCGCTACCGCCAGATCGGCGAGAAGGCCCTGGCCCAGATGGCCGACGACGACCTGAACTCCGTCCCCGCCACCGGCGGCAACTCGGCGGCGATGATCGTGCGCCACATCCAGGGCAACCTCACCTCCCGCTTCACCGACTTCCTCGACAGCGACGGCGAGAAGCCCTGGCGCGACCGGGAGGGCGAGTTCGAGGAGCGCGGCTACGACCGCCGTCACGTCGAGACCCTGTGGCGCGACGGCTGGGGGACCCTCGAGACGGCCCTCGCCCCCCTGACCGACGACGACCTCTCCCGGACGGTGACGATCCGTGGCGTCGAGCTGACCGTCGACGAGAGCCTCGCCCGGGCCGTCGGCCATCTCGCCTACCACGTCGGCCAGCTCGTGCTCCTGGCGCGGATTCCGCTGGGCGAGGAGTGGGACTGGATCACCATCCCGCGGGGCGGCTCGGCCGCCTACAACGCGAACCCGACGAGGGAGAAGGGTTGCGAGAAGTAGGTTGGCCCGCGGAGGCTCCCGGGGCCCTCACGTCTTCGCGTCTTCGCGTGGGTCGAGATCACGCGAAGACGCGAAGAGCGCGAAGGAGCGGCGCCGTTCGCTAGTTCGCCGGCTGCCCGCCGACCACCTTGTTGTCCACGCCGAAGTCCCACACGGTGGTGGGGAACGCCGTGGCGATGACGGTGTTCTCGTACGAGTCGCCGATGCCGGCGCAGAAGCCGCCGGGCGCCGTGCCGTCGAGTTGCACGTCGACGAGGAGCGAGCCGCCGAACTCGTTGTTGACCAGCGTCTAGCCTGACGTTCTCACCGGGTGTCGTTGCGAGAGGCCGTAGGTGCCTGGAGATGCAAGGCTTGCGACCGAGGGCGACGCAGTCGTACTGTCTGTACGTCGAGGAGCCCGAGCAGAGCGTAACGCCGCAGATTCAGG
>CAJQNK010000239.1 GCA_905479655.1 uncultured bacterium
ACCTGAGCCTGGCGCTGGAGCTCGGGCTCATGGCGCTGTCGGTGGCGGTGGCCGGCCTCGGGATCTTCCTCGCCTGGAGGATCTACGGCGCCGGAAGAGGGCTGGCCGGCGGCGAGGCCTGGGCGCGACGCTACCCCGCCCTCCATCGGCTCCTGGTCAACAAGTACTGGGTCGACGAGGCCTACGACCGCCTGATCGTGCGGCCTCTCCGTGCTCTCGCGCGGTTCTTCTGGAAGGTCGTCGACGCCTTCGTCATCGACCGCCTCTTCGTCCACGGCTTCGCCTACGTCGCCCGCCTGACCGGCGACATCGGACGCCTGACGACGACCGGCAACGTGCGCAACTACGCCCTCTACTTCTTCGCCGGTCTCCTGCTCCTCTTCTGGTGGATGGTCTCCTGACATGGACGGTCTCATCGAACTGCTCCTCGGCAACACGCTGACCCGCCTGGTCTTCTTCCCGACCCTGGCGGCGCTGCCGCTCCTGTTCTTCCGGAAGGGCGCCGACGGGGCCGTCAAGCTCTACGCTCTGGCCGTCGGCCTGGTGGAGCTGGTCCTGGCCCTCGTCTACGTGGCTCCCCACTGGACGACGACGACCTTCGAGGCCACCCGAGAGCTGGCCGCCGACGGCGGGCGCATCCCGTGGATCCCGAGCTGGGGCATCTACTTCGACCTCGGACTCGACGGCATCTCGATGCCCCTCGTCGTGCTCACGGCCCTGCTCCTCCCGATCGTCATCGGCGGCTCGTGGCTCGGCATCCAGCGCAACTGGAAGGGCTACGCCTTCTCCATGCTGCTCCTGACCACGGGCATCCTCGGCGCTCTGACGGCCCTGGACCTCTTCGTGTTCTACGTCTTCTGGGAGCTCATGCTGATCCCGATGTACCTCGTCATCGGGATCTGGGGGGGCGAGCGGAAGATCTACGCCGCCGTCAAGTTCTTCCTCTTCACGATGGCCGGCAGCCTGCTGATGCTGGTCGCGATCCTGTGGATGGGCTGGACCCACCAGGAGCTCACCGGGTTGTGGAGCTTCGCCTACCAGGACCTGCTGCGCCTCGACTTCCCCATGACACAGCAGATCTGGCTGTTCGGCGCCTTCGCCCTGGCCTTCGCCATCAAGGTGCCGATGGTGCCGCTCCACACCTGGCTGCCCGACGCCCACGTCGAGGCGCCCACGGGCGGCTCGGTCATCCTGGCGGGCGTCCTCCTGAAGCTCGGCACCTACGGGTTCCTGCGCTTCGCGCTGCCCTTCTTCCCCCACGCCGCCGTGGCCGCGGCCCCGCTGCTGGTCTCGTTGGCGGTCGTCGGCATCCTCTACGGCGCCCTGGTGGCCTGGGCCCAGGAGGACATGAAGAAGCTCGTCGCCTACTCCTCGGTGGCCCACCTGGGCTTCGTCATGCTGGGGCTCTTCGCCTTCGATCTCTTCGCCTGGCAGGGATCGCTGCTCCAGATGGTGAACCACGGCCTCTCCACCGGCGCTCTCTTCCTCCTGGTCGGGATGCTCTACGACCGGCGTCACACCAAGAAGTTCGACGACTTCGGCGGCCTGGCCAAGGTGGTGCCCGTGTTCGCCTTCTTCCTGGTGTTCTCGTCTCTCGCGTCGGCGGGTCTGCCGGCGCTCAACGGCTTCGTCGGCGAGTTCATGATCCTGACGGGATCGTTCCGCGCGGGTCTCATCGTGCCCACCGCCCTGGCGACCTTCGGGGTCGTGTTGGCCGCCGTCTACCTGCTGAAGATGCTGAGCCGGACCCTGTGGGGACCGGTCACCAGGACGGAGAACGAGGGCCTGCGCGACCTGTCGCTCCGGGAGATCGGCGTGCTCGTGCCTCTCTGCGTCCTCATGCTCTGGATCGGCGTAGCGCCGGGGCCCTTCCTCGAGCCCAGCCTCGCCGCTCTCGAGGGGGTCCATGAGGAGGTCCAGATCCGCCTCGAACAGCCCCCACCCGAGGGTGAGACCCGGTTCCTGCTGCGTCTGGACGACAGCATGGCCTTCACCTTCCCCGCCCCGAGCCTCGACGAGGTGACCCGATGAACGCGAGCTACCTGATCCCCTCGGGCGATCTGGCGGCCGCCGCCCCCGAGCTCCTACTCTGCGGCCTCGGCGTCCTCATCCTCCTGTTCGACGCCTTCTGGCCCTCCCTCCGGCGGGCGTGGACTCCGATCTCGGTGGCCGGGGTGGTGACGGCGGCGGCGCTCGCCTGGGGCAGCGCCCACGGCGAGAGCTTCGGCGGCCTGCTGGAGACCAGCGCTTTCACCATCGCCGCCACCGTCATCGTGCTCCTGGGGACCGCGCTGTCCCTCCTCGCCTCCCAGGCCTACCTGGAGCGCGAGGGGATCCTGACCGGCGAGTACCACGCGCTCTTCCTCTGGTGCGCGGCGGGCCTGGTTCTGCTGGTGCGGGCCCAGGAGCTGCTGACCATCTTCCTGGCCCTGGAGCTCCTCTCCGTCTGCCTCTACGCCCTGGCGGCCTTCAACCGCCGCCTCTCCGTGGCGACCGAGAGCGCTCTGAAGTACTTCCTCATGGGCGCCTTCGTCAGCGCCTTCATCCTCTACGGGCTGGCCCTGCTCTACGGCCAGACCGGCTCGACCCGGTTGGACGAGGTCAGCCACGCGCTGGTGATGGGCGACGCCGGGGCCATCGGCATCCTCGGCATGCTGCTCCTGGTCGCGGGCTTCGGTTTCAAGATGAGCCTGGTCCCCTTCCACGCCTGGGCGCCGGACACCTACCAGGGGGCGCCGTCCCCCTTCGTGGCGTTCCTCTCCGTGGCACCGAAGGCGGCGGCCGCCATGGTGATGATCCGGCTGTTGGAGGTCGCCATGGCCGGCGGCCTCGGGGACCGGTGGCCGGACCTCGTGGCCTTCCTGGCGGTGGCCTCCATGCTCGTCGGCAACCTACTGGCCTTGGTCCAGCGCGACATCAAGCGGATGCTCGCCTACTCCGGCATCGCCCACATGGGCTACCTCATGATCCCCCTGGTGAGCCTCGACGACACCTCGTGGACGCCGGTGCTCGTCTATCTCCTCGCCTACACGCTGATGAACGCCGGCGCCTTCGTGCTGGTCTCCATGCTCTACGCCCGGGCCGGCGAGCAGCATCTCGTCTCGGAGCTCTCGGGCTGGGGCTACCGCTTTCCGGTGCTGGGCGCCTGCCTCGCCGTCTGCATGCTGGCTCTGGGCGGCATCCCGCCGACCTTCGGGTTCATCGGCAAGTACCTCGTCTTCCTGCACGCGATCCGTCACGGCCACCTCTACCTGGCGATCGTCGGCGTGCTGGCGAGCCTGGTGGGAGTCTTCTACTACCTGCGGGTGGTCTACGTGCTCTACATGAAGGAGGAGTTGCGAGCGCCCGACGGCCTGGCCATCGACGCCTGGGCCCGGGCCGCCGCCCTGGTCGCCGCTGCCGCGACCGTGATCCTCGGCGTCTGGCCGACCCGCATCCTCGAGTGGCTCGAGCGGGTCTCCGGCACCCTCTAGCCTGGCCGACTCCCGTCCGCGCCGCTCGGAGGCCGTCATGTCCGCCCGTTCCGACGTCTCTCCCCTGACCGTCAACCGTCTGTCGATCTACCTTCGCTGCCTGCGCATGCTGCAGGAGCAGGGCCTCCGGCAGGTATCGTCCCAGGAGCTCGGCCGCTGCTTCGGCATCTCGCCGGCCCTGTTCCGCAAGGACCTCGCGCACCTCGGCGAGATGGGCATCCGCGGCGTCGGTTACGACGTGGACTCCCTGGCGGCCAACCTCTCCCGCCACCTGGGGCTGGAGCGCACCCACCGCATGGTCCTCGTGGGCGCGGGTAACCTGGGCAGCGCGGTCGCCCGCTACTTCGGCACCGGAGACGGGCCGTTCCGCATGGTGGCCGTGGTGGACAGCGACCCCGAGAAGATCGGCAGGCCACTGGGCGACGTCACCGTCCGTCCGCGGGAGGAGCTGCGCCAGGCGATCGAGAAGACGAGGGCGACGATCGGGCTGCTGACCGTGCCGGCCGAGGCCGCCCAGTCGACCTACGACGAACTGGTCGAGGCCGGGGTCCTCTCGGTGTTGAACTTCGCGCCGGTCCACCTCCGGCGGTCGGCGGCGGTCCACACCCGCAACGTCGACCTGCGGATCCACCTGGAGGAGCTCGCCTTCTACCTGGTGAGGTAGACGTTTCGTGCTGAGCGCAACGCCCTCGGCTCGCCCGGGTCAACCGCTGCTTCGCCGGTAGATCGTCAACGCGCTCTCCCCGTAGGACCGCCGGTCCACCCGCTCGAGGCCGCCTGCGACCGTCGGCGGCTCCCGCCGGGCCGAGTGCTCGAGCCCCAGCTCGCCGTCGGGGGCCAGCAGGGGCTCCGCGGCCTCCAGGAGCGCCTCGAGATCGTCGAAGGCGTACGGGGGGTCGGCGAAGACGAGGTCGTAGCGGTCGGCCTCGCGCCGAGCGAGCTCCCGGAGGTCGCCCGGCAGGCGGAGGCGCCGGAGGTGGACGTCATCGAGCCTCAGACTCCTCCGATTCGCCTCCAGGACGCGAAGCGCACGGGGACTGGACTCGGCCAGCACCGCCAGGGCCGCGCCCCGGCTCAGGGCCTCGAAGGAGACGACCCCGCTGCCGGCGAAGAGGTCCAGGAAGCGCGCCTCGGGGACGCGTCCGGCCCAGATCGAGAACAGCGCCTCGCGCAGGCGGGCGCCCGAGGGACGCGCGCCCGGCGGGACCTTCAGGACCCGACCCCGGAGGCGTCCACCCGTGATGCGAACACCGCCCTTCATGGGCGCCGCCCCCATCCCGCCTCCCCCAGTATCGGCATCCCCAGTATCGGCATTCCCAGTGTCGCGACCCCCAGTGTCGCCCCTCTCGAGGTCGCCCCCCTCATGGTCTCCCCAGCGGCCGCGCCTGCTCCTCCAGGGCCACGAAGGCGCCGGCCACCTCCTCGTGGGGCATGTAGAGGGTGAGCGGCTGGTCGACGCCCTGGAGCTCGACACCGTTTCCGTCGGTGGTATACGCGATCACGCGGAAGAGCTCGCCGTCCGCCCGTCGGACGACGTCGCCGGCACGGGGGACGTACCCGACGGGGAAGTCCGACTCCTGCCGGCTGATCTCGGCCCTGCTCCCCAGTTCGTCGACGACGGCGACGACGCGAGAGAGGGCCAGGGGCAGCGCATCGGTGCGGCCGAAGTGGAACGAGAGGGTCTCCTCTCCCCCGGGGCGCTCCAGGCGCAGCCGACAGGTCTCCAGCCAGGCGCCCCCCCGGAGGACGGGTCGCCCCTCTTCGACCTCCCCGAGGTCGATCTCCTCCAAGGTGGCGACGATGTCGTCGGTCTCGTCCGGTCCGAGCTCGAGGAGACGCATGGACTCCAGGCTGCCCCGCGAGCGCAGCCGGACGGTGCCGTTGGCGAAAAGGGTGATCTCCCTCCGATCGCCGCCCCGGGAGCAGTCCAGGCGGGCCACCTCCACGGTGCGCGGGTCGCGGCCGTCCTCCTCCGCCGACGCCGGGGTCGCCGCCGAGGTCGCCAGGCCGCTCCCGCTCCCGAGCAGGACCAGGATCGACACGATCGCCAACGGCCGGCCGATCTTCACGACTCCCCCTCGTCGTCCGGGTCGCACGCCGCGACGGGAGAGGCGGGGCCCCCCTCACCCGCCAGGGCCGCCAACGCGAAGTCGAGCTCCTCGCCGGCTCCGATCCGCCCGTCCAGCCGCGCGCGCAGGGTCGCGGCGAGGGCGGCTCCCAGGGCCGGGCCCGGCTCGTGCCCGCGCGCCACCAGGTCCGCCCCCCGCACCCCGAGCCTCAGGGCCCGATGCTCCGTCAGGTAGATCCGCACGCGTTCGCGGCCCGGGTCGTCGGCGACGGCCAGGGTCAGGAGAATCTCGTCCTCCGCGAGTCGTCCGAGGGCCTCGGCCAGCTCGTGCGGAGCCCGCCGCGGGTCCTCGGCAAGCTGTCGGGCGGCGCGGACCCGCGGCCGGAACCCCGTGAGGGTGTGCCGGTCCTCCCCCGCCAGGGCGAGGCGATCCGCCAGCGACGCCACCTCGCCGGACGGCAGGTCGGCAGCCACGGCCAGCAGGATGAGGCGCCAGACCACGACCGTCTCCGTCTCGAGACCCTCGATCCGGTACCAGTCCCAGGTCGCCACCGTCCGACGGACGCGATCCCGGAGGACCGTCCCGATCCGCAGGTCGGGGTGGATCGTCGCCAGCAGGCCCAGCTCCTCCAGCCGGTCCAGGGAGCGCTCCACGGTGGCCGGCTCGCCCAGGAGGAGCTTGAGCTCGTCACGCAGGCGGGAGGGAGACAGGCTCGTCATCGCACCCTCCTCCAGCGCCACCTTCATCAACCGCTCGGTCTCCCCCGAGATGTGGAAGCCGAGTCGCTGCTCCAACCGAACGGCCCGCAACATGCGGGTCGGGTCGTCGATGAAGGAGAGACTGTGAAGGACCCGGATCGTCCCTCGGCGCAGGTCGCGTCGCCCCCCGAAGTAGTCCAGCAGCACGGGCTCGCCCTTGTCGCCCAGACGGATCGCGAGGGTGTTGATAGTGAAGTCCCTGCGGTAGAGGTCCTGTCGGAGCGCGCTCGTCTGGACCTCGGGGAGGGCGGCGGGGGTGCGGTAGAACTCGCTGCGCGCGGTGGCGATGTCGACGCGGAAGCCGTCCTCCGCGATCACCACGGCCGTCATGAACGCCTCGTGGACCCGGACGCGGCCGCCGAGCGCCTCGGCCAGCCGCCGCGCGAAGTCGGGGCCGTCCCCTTCGACAACCAGATCGACGTCACGGTTCGCCCTCTCGAGGAGGAGGTCGCGGACGAGGCCCCCGACCAGGTACACCGGCACGCCCAGCTCCCGGGCGACCCGGGCGACCGTCTCCAGTCTCTCCCGCATCGTCTCCGACAGCCCGCGACGCAGGAGATGGCCGGCGGGCAGCCGCTGACGCCGGGCCTCCCGCGTCCGACGGTCGATCTTCTCTCCGCTCTCCAGCAACCGCCCGTGGAGGTGAGCCAGCGCCTGCATGCGGGTCACGATGCCCAGGGCCACGCCGTCGTGCGCCGAGCCGACCAGGAGGAACCGGGGGTGGAGCTCCATCATCCGGTCCCCGATCTCGTCGGCGGGGGCGTCCGGGGACACCCACACGAGGTCCGTCTCCATGATGGTCTCGACCGGGCGACCGCCCAGCTCGTGCTGCAGCGCGCTGTCCAGGAGCTGGCGCGTCACCGCCCCGACGACCCTGCCCTCCCCGCTGATCACCGGCAGGGCATTGACCCGTCGACGGTTGAGGAACTCCTTGGCCTCGACCACCGTGGCGCACGACTGCAGCCGGTGGAAGGTCTCGGTCATGATCTCCCGCACTCGGGCCGCGGTCGGGAGCTCGGCCTCCAGCAGGGAGACCAGCTGCTCGCGGGCCTCGAGCACGGTCACACCCCGCAGGCTGGCCGAGGCCGCGGTGGCATGCCCGCCACCGGCGCCCGTGGTCGCCAGGATCTCCCCCAGGTCGACCCCCTCCGCTTCTCCGCGCGCGATGGCGATCACCCGGTCCTCCTCGCCGAAGAGGCCGAAGAGGAGCGGCAGCTCGAAGATCTCGAGGCAGCGACTCACCAGGGGCGCCAGCTCGTCCACGTAGGTCCCCAGCTCCAACGCCACGATACCGACCCGGTGGCCCTGGATCCGTCGAACCTCCAGGGTTCTCGTCATCCGGTGCAGGATCTCCAGCCGGCGGGCGTCCAGATGGCGCAGCGCGAAGCGGCGTACCGCGGCGAGGTCCCCGCCGCGTTCCAGCAGCCAGGCCACCGCCGCCAGGTCCCGAGGGGAGACCGTCGGGTAGGTCAGCGACCCGGTGTCCTCGTAGATCCCCATCAGCAGGATGGTCGCCTCGCGGGGAGAGACCGGGAGCCCCCGCCGGCCCATCTCCTCCGCCAGGAGGGTCGCCGTGGCGCCGACCGAGGGGTCGATGATCCCGCCGTCGGCCTCGAGGTCTCCATCCGCCGGAGTGTGGTGGTCGTAGATGACGCGCGGCAGGTCCGGCCGCGCCGCGAACCACTCGGCCACCACGCCGATTCGATCGGGCTGTCGGATGTCCACGAGGATCACCCGTTCGACCGCCGCCGGATCGATCTCCCTCTGCCGCAGCTCCTCGACCTCGGCGAAGCCGGACTCCAGCATCAGACGAACCGACTCCTCCTTCGAGCCGGGGAAGAAGACCCGGGCGCCCTCGTGGAGACGGCCCGCTGCCAGGACCGACGCGAAGGCGTCGAAGTCGGCTCCGATGTGGGTGACGATCAGGTCCAAGGGCGCTCCGTGGGTCCGCTTCCGATCATACGTCGGCCGAGGCGCCGACCCGAACGGGAGGCGGCCCTTCCCTGGTATCGTGAGCCGCCATGACGCGCGTCCGCCCGTCCCGCAGGATCTTCCTGAACTCGATTCCCAAGACCGGCGCCCATCTCGTCACGAAGGCGCTCGAGATCCTGGGCCACCGTCGGGGAGCTCGTCCCCTCGGCAGCTCGGCGCTGCTCGGCGGGTTCGCCGTGTGGAAGCGGTTGACGCGAGCCGCGGCGAACGGACGCAACGTCGTCCTCCTGGGGATCGAGCTACCCGTACCGGTGCGCGAACGGTGGCTGCGACGCCGGCTCGGGAGGATCCGACCCGGCGGCTACGGGCGCGGCCACGTCCGGCACTCCGAGGCCTTCGCCTGGCTGCTCCGCGACCTGGGTCTCGAGACCGTCCACCTGGTCCGTGATCCGCGCGACGTCGTCGTCTCCCACGCCCACTACTGCACCCGCCACACCGGGCACCTCTTCCACCGCCACTACCGGGAGCTCGGGACCTGGGAGAGGCGCCTCGCCTTCTCGATCACCGGCGGACCGGTGCCGGGTGTCGGCTACCTGGACTCCCTGGCCGCGCGTTTCCGCTCCATGGAGCCCTGGCGCGACGACCCCCGAGTCCTCCACCTCCGCTTCGAGGACCTGGTGGGCGAGGCCGGTGGCGGCTCGGCCGAGGCCCAGCGTGCGGGTCTGGCGGCGCTGGCGCGCCACACCGGGATCGAGCCGGACGAGGCGCTCCTCGACGACCTCACCGCCCGCCTGTTCGGTGGCACCTCGACCTTTCGCACGGGCCAGATCGGCGGCTGGAGGGAGGCCTTCGCCACCGAGCACCTCGAGGCGCTCGAGCAGACGGCGCCGGGCCTCAGCGAGGCGTGGGGATATCCGGCCCAGTGACCCGCGCCCGCGTTGTCCTCCCGGTCCTCCTCGCCCTCCTGTCGACCGCGCCCGGCGCCCCGGCGGTGGGGCCCGACTCCCCCCTCCCCGTGCCCGTGGAGGAGGTCGTCCTGGACAACGGCCTACGACTCCTGCTCTCGCCCCGGCCGGGGTCGCCCGTCGTCGCGGCCGGGTGGTCGGTGGCGACGGGCTCGGCGGAGGACGCGGACGGACAGCAGGGGGCCGCCCACCTCCTCGAGCACATGCTCTTCCAGGGATCGGGCACGATCGGCGTGCGGGACCGGACCCGGGAGATGCGCATCCACGAGCGGCAGGACCGCCTGTTCACCGAATGGCGGTCGCTGCTCGCCTCGGATCGGGATCCGGGCGGGGACAGGGAACGCGACCTGGTTCTCCGGATCGAGGCCCTCGACGAGGAGGCGCGGCCTCTGGCCCTGCCCGGCGAGCTCTCGCTGCTCTACGCCCGCGCGGGCGCCACCCGACTGAGGGCCACCACCTACCCGGACCTGGGCCTCTACTCCGTCATCCTCCCGGCGGGCAGGCTCGAGCTCTGGTTCTGGCTCGAGAGCGACCGCCTGGCGGACCCGGTGTTCCGCGAGCTGGCACGCGAGAAGAGGGTGATCGAGGAGGAGAGGCGCCAGACGACGACCGTCTCCGCCTCCGTGCTCCTCGATCGAGCCCTCGAGGCCCGTTTCTGGGGCCCCGACCACCCCTACGCCAACGACACGCTGGGCCGACCCCTGGACGTGGTCCGCCTCTCCCGCGCGCTGCTGAGCGAGAGGTTCCGCCGGACCTACCGCCCGGACCGGCTCACGCTGGCCCTGGTGGGGGGGTTCGACCCCGCGCGCGCCCAGCGCCTCGCGAAACGCTACTTCGGCCGGCTGGAGGCGCTGCCCGCCGACGGAGACGAGACGAACCCACGCCCGCGGGCGTCCCGACCCCCGGAGCAACCCGCCGACGACCAAGCCCCGCTCGAGACGCGCGTGGTCGCCACCTACGACGGCCCCGCGAAGGCCCGTCTGTTGCACCCGGGTGTGGCCTGGGGCGACCCGGACCGGCCTGCCTACGACCTGTTCGGCGCGATCCTCAACGGGCGGTCGGGGCGCCTCTATCGTGATCTCGTCCGGGCCGACGCGCCGGTCTTCGCCGCCTGGGCGTTGCACCACGCCCGGCGCCTGGGCGGACAACTCGTCGTCGACCTCGAGACCCGGGGTGGAGAGCGGCCCGAGGCCCTCCTCCCCTGCTGGGAGCGGGAGCGGCGCCGCCTCCTGGACGAGCCGCCGGGAGCGGACGAGCTCGAGCGGGCTCGCCAGAGGCTCCTCGCCGAGGGCCTTCGGAGCCTGGAGGAGCCCGGGCACCTTCTCCGCCAGCTCCTGACCTACGGCGCCCTCGGCTCCTGGCGCGAGACAACGGACTGGCCGTCGAACCTGGCGCGGGTCGGACCGGAGGATGTCCAACGGGTCGCGAGGGCGAGTCTCACGGCTCGCGGCCGTGTCGTCGCCCTGTTCCGGAACGGGGGCCCGGCGGCCCGCTCGGCCCCGCCCGTCTGGAGACCCGTCTCCGTGGAGGTCGACACCCCCGAAACCGCCGCCAAGGACGAGGGGGCGCCGTGAGACGCCGCCCCGACGCCCGCTGGCCGATCTGGGTCGCGCTGGCGCTCCTCGCCGTCGCCCCTTCGAGCTCCCGGGCCGGCTCCCCTTCCAACTCCCCTTCCAACTCCCCGGCCGGCTCCGGGCCGCCCGCCGGGAGCTCGCCGATCGCGGCTCACCCGCGCGACCTCGACTTCCCGCCGTTGCCTTTCGAGCTGCCGACCGCCGACCCCTACCTGGGCTCGATCGCCGGAGCCCCGGCGCTCCTCGTCGCAGACCCCTCCCTGCCCCTCGTCGAGATCACGGTGGTCCTGCCCCGCGGATCCGGACTCGACCCCGTTTCGCGGCCCGGGCTCGGAGAGATCACGGCCGCCGCCCTGCGCCGAGCCGGCGCCGGTGAGCGGACGCCCGAGGCCTTCGATCAACGGGCGGACGAGTTGGGCGCGGAGCTCGACGCCTACGGCCTCGTCACCCGCTCGGCCGCCCGGCTGAGCATCCCCTCCTGGAACCTCGAGGCCGGCCTGGACCTCCTCTTCGACCTGTTGAGCCGACCCCGCTTCTCGGCCGGGGGACTCGATCCCCTCCTGGCGAACCTCCGGGAGGGCATGGGACGACGGAACCAACGGGCCACGGCCCTCCTCGACACGGAGTGGGCGGAGCTGCTCTACACCCCCGGGGAGCGGAGCCCACCCCTCACCCCCGCCTCCCTCGACGGCCTCGGTGCCGAGGAGCTGCGTCGCCACCACCGCCGAGTCTGGCGACCCGACGGTGCCGTCTGGGCGTTGGCTGGCGCCTTCGACGCCGAGCCGCTGACGGTCGAGCTGGAGCGGCGGGTCGCCTCCTGGAACGCGGAGGTCACCGGGCCGCCGCCGAGCGAGACGGAGGCTCCCCGGGAGGCGCCCGCGGCGCCCGAGCGGGACGACCGCGTGAGCCCCGGTCTCTACCACCTCGAGGCCGCGCTCCCGCAGACCCTGGTGGCCCTCGGCCACCGGCTGGAGGAGGCGCCCGGGTGGCTGGACCCGGAGCGCTCCCACCTGGCGCTCACCGCCGAGATCCTGGGAGGATCGGGCGCCATCTCCCGCCTCGCCGGACGTCTCCGCTCCGCCGAGGGGCTGGTCTACGCGGCGGGCGCCCGGCTCGATCCCGGCGACCGGCAGCCGGGCTCCCTGCGGATCGACCTCTCCACCGAACCCGGCCAGGTCCCGGACGCGCTGAGACTCACCCTGGAGGAGATGACACGCCTACGCTCCACGCCGCCCGAGGAGTGGGAGGTGGAGGCCGCGCGCCAGAACCTCCTGGCCGAGCTGATGCTGGACTGGGACACCCCGTCTGAGGTCGCAGGCCGCTTCGCCGAGGACGTCCTCCTCGGGCGCCCCCACGAGCACGCGCACCGGGACCGCGACACCCTGCTGGCAACCACTCCGAAGACGATACGCCAGGTCGCTCGCCGCCGGATCGACCCGGACCGCCTGATCGTGCTGGTCGTCGGTCCCTGGGCCCAGATCTCCGGCGGCGCGCCTCCGGGACGGAGCGCGTTGGAGCGGATCGCGGGTCACACCGTCGTGCACCTGCCGCCCCGCGACCCGCGGACGCTGCGACCGCTCCCCTGACGAGAGGTCGGTGCCGGGGCGCGGCTCTCGAACGGGCGGCCGCGGCCCCGAGGGGCGAGGGGCGAGGAGGCCGTCAGCTCGTGGCGAACCGCTGCTTCGTGCAGCCGTGCCCCAGGATCTCCTCGATCGAGGCCACCAGATCGGGGGCGTAGCGGACGCCGAAGCGATCCTCGGCGCGCACCCGGACCCTCTGACGCTCGAGCTCGACCTCGAAGGTCACCGGCACGGGCCCCGGGTTCTCCATGAGCAACTCGCGCAACCGCAGCAGCTCCCGCGAGGTGATCCTCTGGCCGAGTCGCAGCTCCAGCGCGGTCAGAAGCGAGGTCCTCGCCTCCTCCAGCGCCTCCAGACCCTCCAGCGTCATCTCCACCCCCGAGCCGCGCGGGCGCACCGAGCCCTTCACGATCACGATCGCCTCCTCCTCGAGGAGGTGGCCCCAACGCTGGAACGCGTCGGCGAAGGCGGCGACCGGGACGGCCCCCTCCAGATCCTCGAGCATGAAGCGCGCCATCAGACGACCCGCGTTCGGCCCGCTCTTGATCTTCGCCTTGACCAGGCGGGTCACGATGCCGCCGACGGAGGCGGCCCCCGCCTCCTCCTCCAGGAGACGCAGGGAGCCCGTCGTCTGGTCGGCGAGCCGGGCGAGCTGGTCCTTGAACTCCTCGAGGGGGTTGCCGGTGAGGTAGAAGCCCAGGGTCTCCTTCTCGTAGCGTAGCCGCTCCCGCTCCGGCCAGCGCGGCCCCTCGGCGTCCACCTCCGGCTCGGCCAGGGCGCCACCGCCGAAGAGCGATGTCTGACCCCGCTCCTCGTCCCGCTGCCGCTGGACCGCGTACTCGTGGATCCGGTCGAGGGAGGCCATGAGCGCCCCGCGACGGAAGCCGAACGAGTCGCACGAGCCCGACCGGATCAGGCACTCGAAGACCTTGTGGTTCAGCGCCCTGAGATCCACCTCCAGGGCGAAATGGGCGAGGCTGCGGAACCGCCCGACGCGTCGACGGGCCTCCAACACGGCCTCGACGGCGCCCTCGCCGATCCCCTTGACCGCCCCGAGCCCCAACCGGATCGCGTCGCCGGCCACGGTGAAGGCCCAGGCCGACTCGTTGACGTCGGGCGGCAGCACCTCGATGCCCATCTCGCGGCACTCGCCGACGTACTTCGCGACGTTGTCCTTGGTGTTGATCTCGGAGGTGAGCATGGCCGCCATGAAGGCGACCGGGTAGTGCGCCTTCAGATAGGCCGTCTTGTAGGCCAGCATGGCGTACGCGACGCTGTGACTCTTGTTGAAGCCGTAGCCCGCGAAGGGCTCGATGTAGTCCCACAGCTCCTGGGCCTTGGCCCGGTCGAACCCCCGACCCTCGGCCGCGTCGAGGAACTTGACCTTCTGCTTCGCCATCACCTCCGGGCTCTTCTTGCCCATGGCCTTGCGCAGCACGTCCGCCTCGCCCATGGAGAACCCCGCCACCTCCACGGCGATCTGCATCACCTGCTCCTGGTAGACGATGACGCCGTAGGTCTCGTCGAGGATCGGCTCGGTCTCCGGCAGGATGAACCGGATCCTGCGCTTCCCGAGCTTGCGCAGGATGTACTCCTCCACCATCCCGACGCTCAGCGCACCGGGCCGGTAGAGGGCGTTCATGGCCGCGAGGTCCTCGAACTTGTCGGGGTTCGCGCGGCGTAGGAGGTCCTTCATTCCGGACGACTCGAACTGGAAGATGCCGCTGGTCTTCGCCTCGCTGAACAGCTCGAAGGTCTTCTCGTCGTCGAGGGGGACCCGATCGAGGTCGAGGGGCCGCCCCTGGTGCTCCAGGGTGCGCAGGGTATCGTCGATGACGGTCAGGGTGCGCAGCCCGAGGAAGTCCATCTTCAGGAGCCCGAGGCTCTCGATGACGTCCTTGTCCCACTGGGTGACGATCTCGCCCTTGCTGGTCTTGTACAGCGGGACCAGCTGCTCGGTGGGCTCGGGGGTGATGACGACGCCGGCCGCGTGGAGGGATGCGTGGCGCGGCGCCCCCTCCAGGCGGCTCCCGACCTCCACGATGCGCCGCACCTCCTCGTCCGTCCGCACCTCCTGGGCCAGGGCATCCACCTCCTTCGCCGCCTCGGCGAGGGACTTCGTCATGTCCGGCACCATCTTGGCGATCCGGTCGACCTTCGAGTACGGCATCCCCATCACCCGACCCACGTCGCGGATCACCGCCTTGGCGGCCAGGGTGCCGAAGGTGATGATCTGGGCCACCTTGTCCCGGCCGTACTTCTCGTTGACGTACTGGATGACCTCACCCCGCCGACGCATGCAGAAGTCGATGTCGATGTCCGGCATGCTCACGCGCTCGGGGTTGAGGAAGCGCTCGAACAGGAGGTCGTAGCGCAGGGGATCGATGTCGGTAATGCGCAGCGAGTAGGCGACCAACGATCCGGCAGCCGAGCCGCGCCCTGGTCCCACGGGGATCTGGCGCTCCCGGGCGTGGCGGATGAAATCCCAGGTGATGAGGAAGTAGCCGGCGAACCCCATCCGGCGAATGACCGCGATCTCGTGGCGCAACCTCTCCTCGTAGGCCGCCTTCGGATGCGGTGGCGCCTCGCCCCGCTGCGCCACTCGCTCCAGTCGTTCCGACAGACCGGCCCAGGCCACCTGCTCGAAGTAGTCGTCGAGGGTCGTCCCGTCGGGAACTGGGAACTCCGGCAGGTGGAAGCTGCCCTCGGGGAGCTCGAGGTCGCACATCTCCGCGATCCGCAGGGTGTTCTCGATCGCCTGGGCGTCGCGCGGGAAGAGCGCGAACATCTCGTCCGCCGTCTTCAGGTAGAACTGGTCGCTCGCGTAGCG
>CAJQNK010000240.1 GCA_905479655.1 uncultured bacterium
CCTCACGGTGCGGCTGGCGGGGCGGTCGTGGAGCCCGAGCAACGACGACGACGAGTTCCGCGGCTGGGTGACGGCTCGCACCGCGGTGGAGAAGAGCCTCAACGTGCCCACGGTCCGGGTGGCGATGGACGTCGGCCTGCCGCGGATCGTGGAGGTCGCCAGGGCCATGGGCATCACGAGCGACATCGCCCCCTACCCGTCCCTGGCCCTGGGCTCGTTCGAGGTGACGCCCCTGGAGCTCGCCACGGTCTACGCGACGCTGGCGGCCGGTGGGATCAGGCCACCGGTCCACGGCCTGTCGGCCGTCCTCGACCGATCGGGCGCGGCGGTCGACGGCCGCTCCCCGGGGACCCCGAGCCGGGCGCTCTCGGCCCGGACGGCCTTCCTCGTGGGCTCGATCCTGCAAGGGGTGCTGGACCGGGGAACCGGCCGCTCGGTGCGGGACCAGGGTCTCACCGACCACCTGGCCGGCAAGACGGGCACCACGAACGAGCGGCGGGACTCCTGGTTCGGCGGCTACTCGCCCGACCGCATCTCCCTCGTGTGGGTCGGCTACGACGACAACCGGGCCACCCACCTCTCGGGGGGGCGGGCGGCTCTGCCGATCTGGGGACGGTTCACCTGGAAGGTGCGACCGACCGGGGGCTACCCCCTGCCCGAGCAGCCCGCCGGAATCACCACCGCCGTCATCGACCCCGACACCGGGGACCTCGCCACCGAACGGTGCCCCGAGCTCTTCACGGAGGTCTTCCCGGTCGAGAGGGTCCCCACGCAGCTCTGCCGACTCCACGGCGGCTGGCCGGTCGACGAGATCGGCCCCGACGGGCAGCCGCGGAACCGCCGGCCGATTCGCCGCTGGCTGGAGAGGCTGTTCAAGGGGAAGAAGGGGGACGGGGAGGGGCGTCGGGGGTCCGGAGGCGGCTGACGGTCCCCCGGGTGGCCACCCGTCGCGCGGGTCCCACGGCGGTCGCAGGCGGGGGACCCCTTGCTAGCCGGTGTATTTTTGAGTACTCTAAAAGACGAATTGGCGTGCACCGAACATGGTCGGGCGTTCCGCGCGGCCCCACGAATCGTGGCGCGCCGGGAGAGGCTACCGTGAACGGACCCTCGCTGTCACTGCTCGTCGTGCTCGGGCTGCTGGCCCTGGCCGTCGTCCTGCTGTGGCCCGACCGTGGACTCCTGTGGCGCGGGTTGCGGGCGCTCGCCGCCACCGAGAGGGTCCTGGTCGAGGACGCCCTGAAGCACCTGTTCGACTGTGAGTACCGGGGCGTCGACGCCACCCTGCACAGCTTGTCGGGCGGGCTCGGGATCTCCGGGCGCCGCGCCGCCGAGGTCATGGCGGAGCTGGAGGCCAGCGAGCTGGTGCGGCCCCAGGGAGGCCGCTACGAGCTCACGGCCGAGGGGCGTCGCTACGCGCTGCGGGTCGTGCGGATCCACCGACTCTGGGAGAGCTACCTCTCGGAGCGTACCGGCCACGATCCCTCCGTCTGGCATGGCGAGGCGGAGCGCCTCGAGCACACCACCAGCTTCGAGGAGGCCGAGGCGCTGGCCGCCACCATGGGGGACCCGCCGTACGATCCCCACGGGGATCCGATTCCGACGGTGACCGGAGAGATCCTCCCGCCGCGGGGTGAGCCCCTCCACCTGCTGGATGTCGGGGAGGTCGGCGAGATCGTCCATCTCGAGGACGAGCCGGAGGCGATCTACGCTCAGCTGGTGGCCGAGGGCCTGTACCTGGGCCAGCGCCTGCGGGTGATCGAGGCCGGGCCGCGCGCGATCCGTTTCGAGGCCGACGACGAAGAGCGCGTCCTCGCTCCGGTCCTGGCGGCCAACGTCTCGGTGTCGCGCTCGGGCAGGACGGAGGAGGACGAGGGCGGTTGGGACCGGCTCTCGGGCCTCGCCCTCGGAGAGAGCGCGCGCATCGTCGCGCTCTCCCGCAGGCTCCAGGCGCCCGAGCGACGCCGTCTCCTGGACCTGGGCTTCGTGCCGGGGACCCGGATCGAGGCGGAGCTGACGGGGCCGGGCGGCGATCCCCGCGCCTATCGCGTGCGGGGATCGGTGATCGCCCTACGCAGCGAACAGGCGGAGGGGGTCCGGGTCGAGCGGACGGCCGCCGAGGGCGAGCACCAGGCTCGGGGAGGGAACGCGGCATGAGCCACACACCGGAGGATTGCGCCAACTGCCCGGTCCACCACGTCGGCAACCTGGTGCGCCTGGGGGTCGACCTGACCGACGTCGACTTCGTCGTCGCCCTGGCCGGCAACCCGAACACGGGCAAGAGCACCGTGTTCAACGCCCTGACCGGGCTGCGCCAGCACACCGGCAACTGGCCCGGCAAGACCGTCGCGCGGGCGGAGGGCGGTTTCTCGAACGACGGCATCCGCTTCAAGCTCGTGGACCTGCCCGGGACCTATTCGCTACTGTCGACCAGTCTCGACGAACGGATCGCTCGCGACTTCATCCTCTTCGGAAGGCCCGACGTGACCGTGGTCGTCGTGGACGCGACCCGTCTCGAGCGCAACCTGAACCTCGCTCTCCAGGTGTTGGAGATCACCGACCGGGTGGTCGTCTGCCTGAACCTGGTGGACGAGGCGCGGCGGCGTGGCCTCGAGGTCGACGAGCGACGGCTGGCTCGCGATCTGGGGGTGCCCGTCGTGGCGACGTCGGCGCGCTACGGTGAGGGCCTCGACGAGCTGCGCAACGCTGTCACCGAGATGGCCAAGGGCGAGATCTCCCCGCGGCCGCTGCGAGTGGGTGCGCGGGGTGGTCGGGTCGAGGACGCCGTGAGTCAGCTGACGGAGGAGGTCACCCGCGCCTATCCCGACCTGCCGAATCCGCAGTGGGTCTCGCTGCGCCTGCTCGACGGCGACGCGGGGATCGCGGAGGCGGTCCGAACGGGCGAGCTGGGCGCCCTCGAGGAGCCGGCCGGTCTCGGGGTCGCCACCACGGCGGCCGAAGGTCGCCCGGTGGCGATCGGCGGCGGCTCGGGGGCGGTGGTGGGCGCCGCCGCGGTGGCCGAGCCGGCCGGCCGGCCGGCGCCGGTGACGGAGCCGATCTTCCGCCTGGTCCGCCGGCTGCGCTGGCAGGTGGGACAGGACTTTCACCAAAAGGTCGTCGAGGGGATCTACGCCGAGGCTGCGCGCCTGGCGGAGCGGGCGGTGAAGACCGACGGCAAGGGGGCGCGCTTCGACTGGGAGAGCACCGTCGACCGCCTGGTCACCAGCCGGATCTTCGGCTTCCCGCTCATGCTGCTGCTCCTCACGGGCGTGTTCTGGGTCACCATCGCGGGCGCCAACGTGCCCTCGGCGATGCTGGCGTCGCTCCTCCTCGACACCGTGCACCCGATGCTCAAGGCCGGCAGCGCCGCGTTGGGCGTTCCCTGGTGGCTCGACGGCCTGGTGCTCGACGGGATGTACCTGGCGACCGCCTGGGTCGTGGCCGTCATGCTGCCGCCGATGGCGATCTTCTTCCCGCTCTTCACCCTGCTGGAGGATCTGGGCTACCTGCCGCGCGTAGCGTTCAACATGGACTCGACGTTTCGGAGGGTCGGCGCCCACGGCAAGCAGGCCCTCACCATGGCCATGGGCTGGGGCTGCAACGCCGCGGCCATCGTCTCGACCCGGATCATCGACAGCCCGCGGGAGAGGCTGATCGCCATCATCACCAACAACTTCGCCCTGTGCAACGGGCGTTGGCCGACGCAGATCCTCATCGCGTCGATCTTCCTCGGCGGGCTCGCGCCGCCCTACCTGGCCGGGCTGCTGTCGGCGACGGCGGTGGTGGCGATCGCCGTGCTGGGCATCGTCCTGACCTTCGCGGTCTCCTGGTTGCTGTCGCGAACCGTCCTGCGGGGCCAGGTCTCGACCTTCCACCTCGAGCTGCCGCCCTACCGCCCGCCGCGGGTCCTGCAGACGATCTACACGTCGCTGGTCGATCGCACCCTGATCGTTCTGTGGCGGGCCGTCGTCTTCGCCCTGCCCGCCGGAGCGGCCATCTGGCTGCTGTCGAACATCGAGGTGGCCGGCGCCAGCATCGCCGAGCATGTGGTGGGCTGGCTCGACCCCCTGGGGGCGGCCGTCGGCCTCTCGGGCATCATCCTCCTGGCCTACGTCATCGCCATCCCGGCCAACGAGATCGTCATCCCGACCATCCTCATGCTCACGGTCCTCGTGACCGGAAGCTCCGGTGTCGGCGGCGGCCCGGGCGTCATGTTCGAGCTGGACTCGCTGCAGGCCACGGAGCAGTTGCTCCGAGCCGGCGGCTGGACCCTGCTCATGGCCCTCAACCTGATGCTCTTCAGCCTGGTCCACAACCCGTGCTCCACGACGCTGTTCACGATCTGGAAGGAGACCCGCAGCGTGCGCTGGACCGCGCTCTCGGCCTTCCTGCCCCTGGGGCTCGGCTTCCTCCTCTGCTTCGTGGTGGCGCAGGTCTGGAGAATGGTCGCCGGCTGAACGGGGCTGTCGGGCGCGGCAGGTTCAGGCACCTGCGGCCTCGCAGTCGAGCCGCGGTGAGAAGGTCAGGCTAGGATGGCGGGTTTCCGGCCGGGCGCGGGGCCCGAGACGCTCTCCCATGACGGAAGACATCGCGATCGAGGTCCTCGGGGCCACCACCCACAACCTGAAGGGGATCGACTGCCGGATCCCCCACGGTCGGGTGACGGTCGTGACCGGGCCGTCCGGCGCCGGCAAGTCCTCGCTGGCCTTCGACACGGTCTTCGCCGAGGGGCAGCGGCGGTTCGTCGAGTCGATGTCGACCTACGCCCGCCAGTTTCTCGATCAGATGGAACGGCCGCCGGTGGACGCGGTCAATGGTGTGCAGCCGGCGGTGGCGCTCGAGGCGAAGAACTCGGTGCGCAACGCCCGTTCGACGGTCGGGACGGTGACCGAGGCCCAAGACGTGCTGCGGTTGCTGTTCACC
>CAJQNK010000241.1 GCA_905479655.1 uncultured bacterium
CCGAACCACGAACCGCCCTTCGCGGGTGGTCAGGCCCAGCTCCCGGGCGACGAGCCGGTCCTGCGCCACCTCGAGGCGGCCGCTCAGGGCCTCGAACCGGCGCGAGTTCAGCACCAGGCTGTCGGCGGCCAGACGGCCCCGGCCGGAGAAGCCCGCCAGGCCCGTGGGCCCCGCGGCCGGCTCGAGGGACAGGTCGGCGAGCTCGACCGAGAGGCCCTCGAGCCGGAGCTCCTGCTCACCGTCCGCTCCCAGGAGGAGGAAGAGACCGTCGCTCAGCTCGGCTCGCTGCACCTCGAACCGCCAGCGCCCGGACTCCTCCGGGGCGTCTCGGGACGGGCCGCGCTTCGCGCCGGGGGCCCGCCGCTCACGGGTCGTCTCCGCGCCGCGCTCTGGCGCCGAACGTTGACGGACCTCGAGGCGGGGGCTCTCCAGGAGGACGTCGGCGATGACCACGCGACCCGTCAGGAGGGGCCACCAGCGAGGCTTCAGGACGAGGCTGCCGAGAGAGCCTTCGAGCTGGCCGGCCGGGGTCGCGCCGCGCACGGTGACGGATCGAAGGCGCAAGCCGCCGAGCGGCTCCAGACGCGCCTCCGCGGCGTCGAGACGGATGCCCAGCGAGGCCTCCGCTTCCGCCACCACCCGACGACCGAGCGCCTCCGGATCGAGCCGCCGGAGGGAGAGGAAGACGACGAGCGCCAGCGCGGCGGCGAGGCCGAGGACGAAGGCGAGCCCGATCGCGAGCCGGCGACTCATGACGTCGGCCCCCTGCTGCCGGTCGCCGCGGCGTCCGGCAGGTCGCCCCCGGCAGGGAGGGTCGGCGCAGCGGGGAGCGGGCCAGTCGGCGTGTCGCGGTACATCGGGACCTTTCGGGAGCGGGAGTTCACGGGTCGGGGCCGATGGGACGGAGTGGAGGTCCCGGGGGCACCTGATCCTATCCTCGCCGCGTGCCCCGGCCCTCTCCGACGGTCCGAGCTCGCGAAGCCCTGTGGTACCCTCCCCGCGTTAAGAAGCTGCTCCGGGCGCGCACCTCTCCATTGAATTCGTTGATCTTCGAAAGCGGTCGGGTCGCTCCGCCGATCGAGTCCCTTCCGGGTGCCCGTCGAGTCCGCTCCGTCCCTCCGAGGTAAGTGACGTTGCCACCCGCTCGAGATCGAAACCACCTTCCGTCTTCGCCGTCCTCCGCCGGCCGCCGGGTGTGGCAGCTCCTGCTCGCTCTGGCGGCCGCCGCCTACGCCGTCCTCGTGCTCCCGGGCTCGGTGACCCGTCTGCTCGAAGAGATCGCCGCGGCGGGGCTCCGCGGCACCCTGGGCGACCTGCTGCTGCTCGCCGTCGTGCCCACGGTCTTCGGCGTGGGCGGCCTCGTCGCCGCGGGCCTCGCTGGGGGCCTCGCTGGGGGCCCCGCTGGGGGCCACGACGGGGTCCACGAGGGACGACGCTCCCTGCTCGCGGGTGCCGGCGGCGGTCTGGCCTGCGCCGTCGCCCTCGGGTTGGGCTTCGGAGCCTGGCGCGTCGTGGCGAATCTGCGGGCGAACCAGTACGCCCGCGACGAGCTCTGGAGCCTCGCTCTCGACCTGAGCGACCTCATCCTCCGACGGTTCCTCCTGGTGAGCCTGGCCGCCGGCGTGCTGGCGATCGTCGTGGTCGCGGCGCTCCGCCTCGCGGCGGGAGGCGGGGAGCGACTCTCCGCGTCGGCCTGGATCTGGCTGCTGCCGACGGGGGCGGCGATCGGGCTCGGCCTGCTGTGGACGGAGCGCTCGTGGATCACCGGGCTGGAGGAGACCCTGAGCCTCACGGTGCCGCTGGCCTGGTCGGCCGTCTGCCTGGTGGCCGGGTGGTTCTCCCGGCGCGCCCTCGCGGGGCTGGCCGGGGCGGCCGGACGGGGAGCGCCGAAGATCCTCGGCGCGCCGCTGCTGGTCGTCGGGCTCGTTGCGCTCCTCGGCCTGGCGTTGGCCCCGCGGACGGTGGCGAGCCGGGGCCCGGACCGGCCGAACCTCGTCCTCATCTCCCTGGACACCCTGCGGGCCGACCACCTCGGGGTCTACGGCTACGAGCGGCCCACCTCCCCCAACCTGGACGCGTTCGCCCGGGGAGGGCTGGTCGTGAAGCGGGCCTACGTGCCCTCGCCGTGGACCCTGCCTTCGCACGGCACGATGCTCACCGGCGTCTACCCCTCGCGCCATGGCGGCGTCACCAAGTTCAATCGCATCGGCGCCGAGTTCCCGATGATCTCCGAGGTCCTGCGCAACGTCGGCTACCGCGTCCTCGGCGTGACCGACGGCGGCTTCCTCAGCCGCGAGTACGGCTACGACGGTTTCGAGGTGTTCGACGACCGCTCCGACCACAACGGGGACGTCGTGGGGCGGGTCGGTCGGGCGATGCAGCTCCTGCGCGAAGAGGATCCACGGCCCTTCTTCCTCTTCCTGCACACCTACGAGGTCCACTGCCCGTACGAGCCGCCCGCCGAGTACGACGTCTTCTCCGATCCCGGGTACGACGGCATCGTGCACGTCGAGGGGGAGTGCGTGCAGTACTACCGCGACCTCGCGGATCGTCTGGAGGAGCGGGACTACCAGCACGTGGCGTCCAAGTACGACGGCGAGATCCTCTTCACCGACGCTGTCATCGGCCGCTTCCTCGACTTCCTCGGCGACTCCGGCCTGCTCGAGAACACCGTGGTCGCGATCACCTCGGACCACGGGGAGAACTTCGGCGACCATCCCGAGTACCAGCTCGGCCACAGCGAGCTCTACGACCACACCCTGAGGGTCCCGTTGATCCTCCGCGGCCCCGGGATCCCCGCCGGGCAGGTGTTCGAGGGCCCCGTCGAGGGGACGGACCTGGTGCCGACGCTGCTCGATCTCGTCGGAGTGGCCTCGAGGGGCGAGCTCGACGGCCGCAGCTTCCGCCCGGCGCTCGACGGGGGACCCTGGAAGAAGCCCTACCTGTTCGGTGAGAAGTTCCCGACCATGCGCATGGTGCGCAGCAACGAGTGGAAGCTCATCCATCGCGAGGCGAGCGACTTCGAGCTCTACGACCTGCTCGAGGACCCCGGCGAGCACCACAGCCTCGTCGGCAGCCGGCCCGAGGTCGAGCCTCGGCTCCGGGAGATCCTCCGGGAGTGGGGCGAGCTGCAGGACCGACGCGTGGACGAGCTCTCCACCGGACAGGACGAGGTGCCCGACCGGCTGAAGGAGAAGCTCGAGGCCCTGGGCTACGTCGGCTGAGCGGCGCGCGGGCGGATGACGCCCCGGCCGCCCCGCAGTACGCTTGCGGCATGGCTCCCGAAACCCGGCCCGAACCGTCCCCGTTCTTCCCGGCCGCCGAGCTCGCGGCGCGCCACGACCGCCTGCGCTCGGAGATCGAGCGCCTCGAGCTGGACGGCGTGCTGCTCCACGGTGTCACCCACCTCCTGTACTACGCGGGCACCGCGCAGCAGGCGCACCTCTGGGTGCCCCGGGAGGGCGAGCCGCGGCTGCTGGTCCGCCGGGTCCTGGAGCGGGCGCGGCGCGAGTCGGCGCTCACGGCCGTCGAGGCGATGCGCAGTCTGCGCGGGCTGCCCGAGGCGCTGGGTTCCGCGCGGCGCCTCGGCATGGAGCTCGACATCCTGCCCGTGTCGCTGTTCGAACGCTACAAGCGGGTCCTCGGCGACCGGGAGGTGGTCGACGTCGGGCCCACCGGGCGGCAGCTGCGCGCCGTCAAGAGCGATCTCGAGGTGGGGCGGATCCGCGCTTCGGCGCGGGCGGCCGACGCCGTCTACCGCGCCGTCCTGAACGCCCTCGCGCCGGGGATGCGCGAGCTCGACCTCTCCATCGTCGTCGAGTCCGAGGAGCGCCGCCACGGCTTCCAGGGCATGGTCCGGTGGCGCGCGGCCGTCGGTTTCGAGTGCCCCTGGGCCCACGTGCTGGCCGGCGAGAGCGCGCTGGCGTTCAGCTTCGCCGACACGCCGTTCGGCGGCGAGGGCGTGACGCCCGCGGCGCCCTACGCGGCGGGACACCGGGTCATCGAGGAGGGCATGCCGGTCTGCCTCGACTTCGTGATGGCCGTGGACGGCTACCTGCACGACATGACACGGACCTTCTCGGTGGGACCGTTGCCGGAGCCCCTGCGCCGGGCCTACGACGTATGCGTCGAGATCCACCGGGTGCTGGTCGACGCCGGTCGCCCCGGGGTCGAGGCGCAGGCGCTGTGGAAGCTCGCGCTGGGGCTGGCCGAGGCGGCGGGCCACGGCGAGACCTTCATGGGCGTGGGGCCGCAGTGCGCCGGCTTCGTGGGCCACGGCATCGGGCTCGAGCTCGACGAGCTGCCCGTCCTGGCACCGCGCCAGAACGCGCCGCTCGAACGCGGCCAGGTGATCGCCGTCGAGCCGAAGATCTTCTTCCCGGGCGTGGGCGCCGTCGGCCTGGAGGAGACCTACCTCGTCACCGACCAGGGTCTCGAGCGGCTCACGGTGAGCGATCCGTCGCTGGCCGTCGTCTGAGGTCCATCGTCTGGGGGCCGGGAGCGACCGACCGGGCTTGTAACGGCGGGCGAGGTTCCGCGCCCAGAGGAGCAGGCCCAGAGGAGTAGGGCCAGAGGAGTAGGGCCCACGGGAGTAGGGTAGGGGGACCGGAGCGAGGAGGCACTCATGGCCAAGCGGTTCGTCGACGAGGACATGGTCCGGATCCGGGGCACCTGGCGGGACTTCTTCGAGCGTGAGGAGAAGGCCGACCGGGTGGTGAAGATCCTCTACTGGGGTGACGAGATCGACCTGGTGGACGAGGCCGAGGCCACCGACCCCGCGGTGCGAGACGTCCGCGTGCGCTACTGGAACTACCCGTCCGGCTCCTTCGCCGAGGGCACCGTGCGCAAGCGGCGCTCCGGCGGGGAGAACGTGGCGCTGCGACTCCTGCCGGCGGGCGCGCCGCGGCCCCTGGCCGTCACCTTCGTCGACGTGCAGCAGGGCGACTGCGCCTTCATCCGCACGCCCTCCGGCCGGCACCTCCTGGTCGACGGCGGCGAGGAGGTGTTCATCGCCCGACTCCTGGCCTCCGAGTTCCCCGGCACCACCGCCGACCAGCCGTTCGTCCTCGACGCGGTCGTCGTCACCCACGGCGACGCCGACCACTTCGAGGGCCTGGCCGCGCTGGCCGAGGCCGCGGACCACTCCAGCGCACGCAAGCGGATCCACGCGCGGGTCGCCCGCTGCTTCCACAACGGGCTGGTCAAGAGCCCCGAGAAGATCCCCGACGGCGCGGGCGGGAAGGTCACGCTGAAGGACCGGGAGCGCTTCGGGCAGGTCGTCGAGCACGGGGGCCAGCACTACGTCGTCGAGCTCCTCGACGACCCCGCCGACGCCGCCCATCCCAACGGCCCGTTCGAGCGCTGGGTCGCCGCCCTCGACCGGATGATGCTCGATCCCGGAAGCGGCGCGCAGACGGCCCCCGGCGAGGCGTTGCCCGTGCTCCGTCGCGTCGAGGCCGGCGACGACGACGTCTTCCGCAGCTTCGGCGACGACGGCCTGGAGATCCGCGTCCTCGGGCCCGTGCCGGAGACCGTGCCGGAGACCGTCGCCGGGCAGCGCGGCCTCGAGGTGCTGCGCAACGACCGGGGCAGCCAGAGCGCCTCCCACACCATCAACGGCCACTCCGTCGTGCTCCACCTCACCCACGGCAACGTCCGGTTCCTCCTCGGCGGCGACCTCAACCGCCACGGCGCCGCGAAGCTCCTCGCCTTCGCCAACGGCGCCCAGCCGCCCATCTCCCTGGAGGCCGACGTCCTCAAGGTGCCCCATCACGGCTCCCACGAGTACTCCACCGACTTCCTGGCCGCCGTGCGCCCCGTCGTCTCCGTCGTCTCCTCCGGCGACGAGAACGCCTCCAAGGAGTACGTCCACCCCCGCGCCAACCTCATGGCCGCCCTCGGCCGCCACTCCCGCGGCACCGAGCCCCTCGTGTTCTCCACCGAGCTCGCCGCCTTCTTCGCCTACCGCGGCGGGGTCCAGCCCGAGCGTCACCGCGGCGACGGCGACGGCGGCCTCGAGAACCTCCCCGACGGCGATCGCAAGGGCTTTTTCTTCGCCTTCGAGCGCCTCCGCTTCGGCGCCATCCGCGTGCGCACCGACGGCGACCGCGTCTTCGTCTGCCCCGAGTCCGCCTCCGACCGCGTCAAGGAGGCCTACGCCTTCCGCGTCCACCCCGACGGCAGCACGACGCCGGAGGAGACGCGGATCGTGTGATCCAGCGGGAGCCGATCCGACCGTCGTTGGCCCACCGCTTGCAACAACCGTCTTCCGGAACGATCAGCCCCAGAGACCGGGAAGGAGACTGCCGTGCCGATCACCAGCCGTTGGAACCCCCGTTCGATCCACCGTTCGATCCCGACCAGCCGTTCAATCCTGACCACCGCTGCCCTCACCCTCCTCGCCGCCCTCACCCTCCTGACCGGGGCCCCGGCCCAGGCCGGCGACTCCCCCTGGTACGTCGTCGCCAAGGCGGGGCAGGCCAATGTCGACGAGGCCTTCGGCCCCCCCGTCCTCGGCTGGATCGTCGATGACGAAGAGGCCTCCTGGGGCCTCGGGTTCGGCTACACCGTCAACCCCCACCTCGCCCTCCAGGCCGGCTACCACGACTACGGCTCCTACAGCGCCCGCCCCCGACCCTGCCCCCCGGGCCAGGTCTGCCCGCTCACCGCCGAGGCCGAGATCTTCGTTCCCGTCGCCCCCCGCTCCGCCGACTTCACCGCCCTCAGCTTCGCCGCCGTCCCCCGCTGGCCCCTGACCGACCGCTTCAGCCTCCAAGCCAAGCTCGGCCTCCTCGCCTGGGACACCCGCGTGGAGCGGCTCTTCCCCGGCCAGTTCGTCGACGAGCCCTCCGACACCAGCCTCCTCGTCGGCCTCGGAGCCCACTACGAGCTCCCCAGCGGCCTCGGCCTGCTCCTCGAGGCCGAGACCTCCGACCTCGCCACCGACCTGGGGGTCGGTGTCACCTGGCGTTTTTGACCGGGCGCTTCTGAGCGTCCGTCCGGGGGGACGGAGGTGCGGCCTCCGGAGGGCGGGGAAGGGGGCGGTGGTTCCGCTGTCGGGACCGCTGCCGTAGACTCGGGACCACGCCGGAGTGGCGGAACGGGTAGACGCAGGGGACTTAAAATCCTCGGCCTTCGGGCATGTGGGTTCGACTCCCACCTCCGGCAAATCCTGAAAACACAATGACTTACGTGGATTCTCAGCCGTCTCAGAGAGCGCCAAAATGGCCTTGTGGGTGCAATTGTGGGTGCAACGGTGTACACTCCCCGGCAGAGGTAGACCGCGATGGCCTTCATCCAGAAACGCACCCTGAAGGACGGCTCCGTGCGCTGGAAGGCCGTCGTCCGGCGCAAGGGCTTCCCCATGAAGACCCGCACCTGCCGCACCCGCGCGCAGGCCGAGGCCTGGGCCAAGCGGATCGAGGTCGGCATCCTCGACGGCCGCGCCCCGCCGAACCGGGCTGAGGAGAGCCGGACCCTCGACGACCTGATCGACGAGTACGTCCAGGGCGTCCAGCCGAAGCACCACGCCCTCGAGCGCCGCAAGCGCGGCACCCACCTGAAGTGGTGGTCGAGCCGCCTGGGCGACGTCCCCCTCCTGGCCTTCCGGCGCGCCACGGTCCGCGACCAGCTCCGGGCCCTCGAGCGCGGCGAGGGGCCGAGCGGCCGGAAGCTCGCGCCGGCGACCGTCAACCGGTACCTCGCGAGCCTGCGCCACGTCTTCTCCTTCGCCATGACCGAGCTCGAGTGGATCCCGGCCAACCCGCTGAGCCGGATGGGACAGCGCGAGCCCCGGGGCCGGGTCCGCTTCCTCGAGGAGACCGAGCGCGACCGCCTGCTCGAGGCCTGCCGGGAGAGCTCCGAGCCGCGCCTCTATCCGCTCGTCCTCCTCGCCCTCTCCACCGGCGGCCGCCAGGGCGAGCTCCTGGGCCTGCGCTGGCGCGACATCGACTTCGAGCGCCAGGTGGCCGTCTTCCAGCACACCAAGAACAACGAGCGCCGCGCCGTCCCCCTGGTCGGTGAGCCCCTCGAGCTCCTCCGCGAAATGGCCCGGGTCCGCCGGATCGACAGCGACCGGGTCTTCTGCAGCCCGAGGGGCTCGATCCGGTTTCCGCGCCGGGCCTGGACCGAGACTCTCGAGCGGGCCGAGATCGACGACTTCCGCTTCCACGACCTCCGACACACCGCGGCTTCCTACCTGGCGATGAGCGGCGCCACCCTGGCCGAGCTCGCCGAGATCCTCGGCCACAAGACCCTGGCGATGGTCAAGCGCTACGCTCACCTCACCGACCGGCATACGAGCGGTGTGGTCGCCAGGATGAACCGGCGCTTCCTTCCCGGGAGCTGAGCTTCGCCTGCCGCCGCTTCTCCAGCCACTCCTCGAACCGGTCCATGTCGAACAGCACCCGCCGCCCCACCCGCACCAGCACCTCGTCGATCCCGTTCTCCTCGGCCCGGTAGATCAGCCACCGCAGGCTCGCCTCCGTGAAGGCCGGATTCTCCTCGGAGAGCTGCTTGACGGTCTTGAGTCGGTCGTAGTTCACGTCGCCTCCTCTCGGCGGTGGATCGCGGTTCTCACTATCGTGGAGCAGCACTCTACTACACTTGTACGATATGGGCAAGAGCTGTAGCGGCCGGTGTCCGACCGAAGCGACCAGAGTCCCTCAGCGAAGGGGCAGGAAGAGCAGGGAGTTCAGGAAGTCCGCGGGGGAGCCGGCCCGGGCGAGCAGCTCGAGCTCCTC
>CAJQNK010000242.1 GCA_905479655.1 uncultured bacterium
TCGCTCAACCGGCGGATCGGGGTCCTGGTGCTGCTCGCCACGATGGTGGTGGTGGGAATGGTGGCTGCGATGGGAATCCCTCTCGAGCTCTTCCCATCGGGGTTCTCGCCGCCGTTCCTCGCGGTCAACGTTCCGTGGCGCGATGCGCCGGCGCAGGAGGTGCTGGAAAAGATCGTCAAACCGCTCGAGGACGAGCTCAGCACGGTGCGCGGGCTCGAGTCGCTGTTCTCTTTCTCGACAACCGGTTACGGCCGCTGCATCCTCAACTTCAAGAGTGGGACCGACATGGACGTCGCCTACCGGGAGGTGCGCGACCGGGTGGAGCGGGCCCGCCTGCGGATGCCCGACGACGTCGAGCAGGTCTTCGTGCGCAAGGACGACGCCTCGGGGATCCCGATCTACTTCCTGGGCCTCGCGGTCGACCCGGCGGTGGTCGACGTCTACAACCTGATCAACGACGAGGTGGTGCTGCCCATCTCGCGCATCGACGGCGTGGCGTCGGTGGATGCCAACGGGCTCGAGGAGAAGGAGATCCTCATTGAGCTCGACCGGGAGCGCACCGAGGCCGCGGGCCTCAACATCTACGCGCTCGCCCAGGAGCTCTCGGCCGACAACTTCACGATGTCGTCGGGCAACGTGATCCACGGCGGCCAGAAGCTGTTGCTGCGGTCGGTGGTGCACTACGACTCCCTGGAGGCGCTCGAGCGGCGGCTGGTGGGGGAGAACGTGCGCCTGGGCGACATCGCGAAGGTGTCCTACGACCTTCCCGACCCGAGCTTCCGGGTTCGCGCCATGAGCCGCCCCGCCGTCGCCCTGGCGATCATGAAGGAGGGCGACGCGAACACCCTGGAGGTCGCCCAGGCGGTCGGTCGCGTGGTGGCCGAGCTGGAGGAGAACCCGCGGCTGCAGCTGATCTCGATGACCCCCCTCTTCGACCAGGGCGAGGTCATCCTCGAGTCGCTGGGCACCCTGCTGAACAGCGGCAAGGTCGGGGGAATCATCGCGCTGCTGGTCCTCTTTTTCTTCCTCCGCCGCTTCCGCATGACCATCATCGTGACCCTGTCGATCCCCCTGTCGATCGTCATCGCGTTGACGGTCATGTACTTCGCGGGGGAGTCGCTGAACATCCTGACGCTCCTTGGGCTCATGATCTCGGTCGGCCTCCTGGTCGACAACTCCGTCGTCGTGGCGGAGAACATCTTCCGACTCCACCGCACGGGCCTCGACCGTCGCCAGGCCTGCATCCAGGGCGCGGGGGAGATCGCGCTGGCGATCGTCATGGCCACCCTGACGACGATCATCGTCTTCCTGCCGGTCTCCCTGGTCGAAGGGATGGGGCAGTTCTTCCTGCTGCGCCTGTCGATCCCCATCTCGGTCTCTCTCCTGGGCTCGCTCCTGGTGGCGCTCATCTTCATCCCGCTCTTCGTCTTCATCACGCTGCCGGCG
The DNA here is from genome assembly GCA_905479655.1 of uncultured bacterium. Taxonomy (GTDB): domain Bacteria; phylum Acidobacteriota; class Thermoanaerobaculia; order Multivoradales; family JAHEKO01; genus CAJQNK01. The sequence continues at coordinate 1,447 of CAJQNK010000242.1, forward strand.
AACGGCGGCGAGGAGAAGCGCCATCTCGTCTTCGAGGCCCTCGGCAAGGGCTACGAGGCCAGCTTCGGCCTGCTCAACCGTGCCTACACCCGGTTGCTGGCGGTCTTCCTGCGCCGGCGCCTGGACATGGTGCTCGTGCTGCTGGCCATCTTCGGGGTCACGGCCGCGGTGGCCGTGCGCGAGGTGAAGTTCGTGGACATGCAGGAGGAGGAGCGCGGCGGTTTCGAGATCGACGTCACGCTGCCCAAGAACACGACCTTCGAGGAGGCCGAGGAGTACTTCCTCCAGGGCGAGAAGGTGATCGAGGACCTGGCGGAGGAGCTCGATCTCGACGGCTGGTTCCTGTTCCACCGCGCCACCTACGGCGAGTTCCAGGGCTGGTTCAAGAACCCGCGCAGCAACGACGTCTCGCCGCTCGTCGCCACCCAGCGGGTGATGGAGTCCCTGCCCGAGAAGGCCGGCGCGAAGCTGTTCACCGGGAACGACCCCAGCACCGACGAGCGGGAGGCGCTGAGCATGCACAAGGTCACCCTCGAGGGCGACGACTCCGAGATCCTGGAGAGCGTCGCCGCGAGCCTGGAGGATCTCTTCCAGGCCGTCGACGGGGTCGTGGGCATGAAGAAGGTCGACGACGACGCGCCGAGCGAGATGGCCCTGGTCCTCGACCGCGAGCGGATGCAGGCTCAGGGGATCAACCCCACCGTCGTCTCCGCCGTGGTGGGCTACGCGCTGCGGGGCGAGAACCTCCCCCGGTTCCGCCGGGCGGGCAAGGAGATCCCCGTGGTGGTGCGCTTCCGGGAGGAGGACCGGGACTCGCTGCGGGAGCTCGAGGGCTTCGCCGTGCCGGCGGAGGACGGCGCCTTCGTGCCGCTCTCGTCGCTCTCCGAACCGCGCTACCTGTCGACGGCGCAACGCATCTACCGGAAGGACAAGCGGACGTCGCGGGTCGTCACCCTCGAGCTCGAGGAGGGCCGGGAGGAGGAGACGAAGGACCGGATCAGGGCCCTGGTCGCGCGCATCGATCTGCCCGAGGGGGTGACCTTCGGGGGAGGTGCGGAGCGCGAGGGCATGTCCGAGGATCTCCAGGGCATGCTGTTCGCCGCGACGGTCTCCGTGATCTTCATCTACCTGCTCATGGGATTCCTGTTCGAGAGCTTCATCCTGCCGCTCTCCATCATCCTGACCATCCCCCTGGCCAGTCTCGGCGTCTACTGGGGTCACTTCCTGGCCGGACTGAACATCGACTTCCTGGGAGTGGTCGGACTCATCCTCCTGGTGGGCGTCGTGGTCAACAACGGCATCGTCCTGGTCGACTACGTGACCCGGCTGCGCCACCGGGGGTACGAGCGGACCGAGGCGCTGCTCCTGGCGGCCGAGCGCCGCTTCCGACCCATCATGATGACGGCACTGACCACCATCGGAGGCATGGTGCCGCTCACGATCCAGGGGGCGTCCAGCATCGGGCTGTCGTACAAGAGCTTCGGCCTGACCCTGATCGGCGGCCTGTCGACGGCGACGCTGCTGACGCTCCTCGTGATCCCGATCTTCTACACTTTCTTCGACGACGCCCGGGCCGCTCTCACCGGCGCGCTGCAACGGGCCCTGCGCCGTGGCCCGGCGCCGGCCGAAGGGGAGCTGGCGACCGGGGAAGCGCCCTGACCGGAGATCTCTGATCGGGGCTCTCCGGCGGGCGCGAGGCTTGCGTCGTGCCGCCGCTCTCTGGAATCCTGCGGCAGGCGCTCCGGTTCTGTCTCGACGAGGGACGGGGCCGTGGGTCTGGTCCTTGCATCTGTCGGTCACGATGACCACCGAACGCCATCTTCTCGTCCCGGCCGCGCTCGCGCTGCTGCTCTTCGGCTGCGCCGGGTCCGGCGCGCCGGGGCCGACCCTGCCGGAAGCCTCCCCGACGGCGGTGCCCGCCCTGCCACCGCCGGAGCCACATCCCGCGCCCGCGGAGGCCGGCGGAGGAGAGTCCGGCGCGGGGGCGACGGGATCGTCCACGGAGTCCGGGGGGGAGTCCGGTGGGAAATCCGGGTCGGCGACCCGGGAAGACGGCGCCGCCGGCGACGGAGACGCTGAGAGCGGGGCCTCCACCACGGGTGGCGCCGCCCTGGCTGGAGACGCGAGCGGACCGCCACCGGGAGGCGCCCGTACCGCCGACGAGCGCGCGGCGGAGCTCGACGCGGAGCTCGCCCGCTCGCTGGCGGAGTTCGATCGTCGCCTGAACCAGGAGCAGGAGAGCCTGGCGGAGGAGCAGGCCCGTCGCGACCCGGCCTCCGCCGCGGGTGGCAGTGGCGCCGGAGCCGCGGCCGGCGGATCTCTCGGCGGGGCCGGGGGCACCGAGGGCGACGACGGAGAGTGGCAGGAGGCGGCGACCGCCGAGGAGAGCCGGTCCGCGGCCTCGGAGGCCGGTGGCGGCGGTGGCTCGAAGGGCGCCGACGACAGCCGGCGCGCGGAGCGGGTGCCGCCGGACGTCGGCAACGGCGCCGACGACGACATCGTCGCCCGCCAGCTGCGGGAGGCGGCCCTCGCCGAGGAGGACCCTGCGCTGCGCGCCCGACTGTGGGACGAGTACCGCGCCTACAAGAGCGGCGAGCCGGTGGAGCGGGCGCCGGCCGAGGAGCCCGACGAGGAGCACGACGAGACGGGCGGCGACCCGAGCGGCGGCGACCGGATCAGCGGCGACGGAGAGACCGGGAGTGGTTGAGCCCCGCGGCGGGTGGCTGCTGCTGGCGGGCGCGCTACTCCTGGCGTCCTCCGTCGGAGCGCAGGCGCCGCCGGAGCGCCTCGAACAGGCCACGGAGCAACTGCCCCCGGATCTCCTGCTGGACGTGGGGGTCGAGGTGCTCGATCCCGGGCTGCCGCCGCCGGGAGAGCCCGTGCCCGACGACGTCTTCCCCGACCTGAGGCGGTCCGAGTCACGCTACATCGCGGTCGAGCTCGCGCAGACCCTCCAGGCGAGCGGACACTGGGGGGCGGTCCGGGTGATTCCCGCGCCGACGGACGCGGTCGACGTCGTCGTGCGGGGGGAGATCCTCGAATCGAACGGCAAGGAGCTGGCGCTGCGGATCACGGCGGAGGACGCCCGCGGCCAACGCTGGCTGCGCGAGAAGTACAAGGTAGAGGCCGCTCCCCGGACCTACGACTCCGGGGAGGGGCGCGGCCCGGTCGAGCCCTTCGCGGAGATCTACCACCGTGTCGCCAACGATCTCCTGAAGGAGCGTCGACGCCTCGACGACCCGGAGGTCCGCGAGATCCGCGCCGTCGCGGGGCTGAGCTTCGCCGCGGAGGTCGCGCCCGATGTCTTCGGCGACTACCTGGAGACCGATCGTCGAGGCCGTCTCGAGGTCGCCCGCCTGCCCGCCGACGACGACCCCATGTTCCAGCGTTGCCTGGCGATCCGGGAGCGGGACTACCTCCTCGTGGACACGCTGAACGAGCACTACGCCCGCCTCCACGCCGAGATGGCCGAGCCGTACCAGGGGTGGCGGCAGTTCTCGTACGACGAACAGATCGCCCTCGAGGAGGTGCGGCGCAAGGCCCGCACGCAGAAGCTGCTCGGCGCCCTGGCCATCGCCGCGGGGATCTTCGTCGAGGACGCGCCGCCCGGAGCGCGCGACGCGGCCATCATCGGTGGGACCCTCGCCGTGCAGGCCGGGATCCAGACCGGCGGCGAGGCGAGGATCCACCGCGAGGCCCTGGACGAGCTGGCCCGGTCGTTCGACTCCGAGGTGGCGCCGATCCTGGTGGAGGTCGAGGGCGAGGTCCTCCAACTGCAGGGCTCGGCCGAGACCCAGTATCTGGAGTGGCGCGAGCTGCTGCGGGACATCTATCTCACCGAGACCGGGCTCGCCATCGACGCCGACAGCGGAGAGGTGCTTCCGTCGGTCGCCCCGGGCGAGGCGGACGACACCGCCGGCCCGGCAGGCTAGCGCTAGCCTGTGCCCGAGATGCCCGATCGCGAAGCTCCCCGGGACGACCCGAGCAGCGCCGGAGGACCTGGACGGGTCGCGCTCCGGCCCCGGCTCTCCCCGCCGCCGCGCGTCACGCCGGGGGCCACCGGATCGAGCCGCCGCGAGCGGGACGAGGCGCGGGGCCGGCGTTGGCTCGGCCCCCTGCTCCTCCTGGTCCTGGTGGCAGCGGTCGCGGCGGTATTCCTGTGGTTGCCCGGCGTGATCGAGGTCGGCGAGAGGCCGGCGGGCTCCATCGAGGGGGCCGCACTCGAGGGGCCCGCAGCGGGGGTGTCCGTGACCCCGGCGACCCCGGCGACCTCGGAGCGTGGGGTCGAGGAGCCGCCTTCCCGGTCACCCGCGACGAGCGCCGCGGCCACGAAGCCGCCGGATCCCTCACCCGACGAGCCGTCGGCCGCGGCCCCACCCGACGCTCCACTCCCCCGGGGCCGCCCCGCGGCGTCCGTCGCCCGCGCCCTCCCCGCGGGTGAAAGCACCCCGGGTCGGTCCGCCGACCCGTCCGACGAGGCTCTGGCGGCGGGCCTCGAGGCCCTGGCGACCGGGGATGCGAGGGGCGCGGAGGAGGCGTTCCGTCGGGCCCTCGAGATCGACCCGGGGTCGGCGGAGGCCGGGAGGGGCTTGGAGGAGGCGCGAGGACTGCTCCTGTCGGAGGCCCTCGAGGAGCTGGTCGCGCGCGGTCGCCAGGCGGAGGAGGCCGAGGACTGGCGGCGCGCCGAGGCCGCGTGGAGCTCGGCGCTGGCGCTGGATCCGGCGGTGAAGGTGGCGCAGGAGGGCCGGGGGCGGGCGGCGGCGCGTGCCGCCCTGGCGGAGGCGATCGCCTTCCATCTCTCCCATCCCGAGCGCCTCGCGGCGCCGGCCGTGCTGACCGAGGCCGAGGCGCTGCGGGTCCGCGCGGCGACCGCGAGCCCCGACGGCCCCCTCCATCGGCGGCAGCTGGCCGCGCTCGAGGCGTTGATCACGCGGGCGACCCGCCCCGTGGAGGTGGTCCTCTCCTCCGACGGCGAGACCGAGGTCACCGTGCAGCGGGTCGGCGCCCTGGGACGGTTCGAGCGTCGCGTCCTCGAGCTGCGCCCCGGGGTGTACTCGGTGATCGGCTCGCGCCGTGGTTTCCGCGACGTCCGGTTGCGCCTCGAGGTGGCCTCGGACGGCGAGGTCGAGGGTCCGGTGCGTCTGGACGTGCGCTGCGAGGAGGCCTTTTGAGCGGTCCGGTCCTCTGGCTGCAGGGGCCGGGTGGCCGTCGACCGGTGGACGCGGCCGAGCTGCCGCTGAGCCTCGGGGGTCGCGGCTGCGAAGTGGAGCTCCCCGGTCTGGCGGAGGGCGTCGTCGCCTACCTGGGGGTCGCCGAGGGCGATCCCTTCGTGCAGCCCGCGGATGGCGCCGACGCGGCCCTGAGCTTCAACGGCCGGGTGCTGGCGGCCTCCCAGTGGCTGGAGGAGGGCGACCTCGTCGAGGCGGGGCGGGGTCGGCTGCGTCTTGTCCGGGCAGACGGCGGTCTCGTCCTGCGGGTGGAGGCCCGGGTGCTCGGGCGCTCTCCCTCGCTCCCGGTCGCCGAGGAGCTCGACGCGGAGCACAACCCCGCGGTCGAGCCGCTGGAGTACGTGCCGGTCGCACCCTCGGGCGCCGCTGCGCGCCGTCGCTTCCGGCCGCTGTGGGCCCTGGCGCTCGTGGCCCTCGCGGTGCTCGCCGGGGTGGGGTGGCTGCTCTTCGCCGCGCGCTCCGTGGAGGTGCGGGTGGAGCCGGAGCCCGCAACCCTGGAGATCGCGGGGGCGCTCATCCACCTGGAGCTCGCCGGCCGACACCTCCTGCTGCCCGGGCGCTACCTGCTCACGGCGGAGAGGGAGGGATACCGGACCCTCTCGGTTCCCCTCGAGGTGGGGTCGGAGGCGCGTCAGCTCCATGCGTTCGAGCTCGAGAGGCTCCCCGGGGTCCTGGGTCTCTCTCTCGTGCCGCCGGTGACAGGGGCACGGGTCCGGGTCGACGGCGAGGTCGTCGGGGCGACACCGCTGGAGCCGTTCGAGCTGGCCGCCGGAGAGCACCGCGTTTCGGTGAGCGCCGACGGCTGGCTCGAGACGGGTCGATCGCTGACGATCGAGGGCGGCGGCCGGGAGCAGACTCTGGAGCTCGAGCTCAGCCGCGACGGGGCCCCGGTCACCCTCGCCTCGGAGCCGTCCGGAGCCCGCGTGACCCTGGACGGCGAGCCGCTGGGCAGGACGCCGCTGACCCAGGGGGTCGCCTCGGGGCGGCACGTGGCGGAGCTCTCCCTGCCCGGCTACCGGCCGCGGCACCTGGTGCTCGTGGTGGCGCCGGGCGAGCCGCTGGCGCCGGCGCCGGTCGTGCTGGAGCCGACGGACAGCCTCCTCGCCCTGACGAGCGAGCCGCCGGGCGCGAGCGTCACCGTCGACGGTGAGTATCGGGGAGAGACCCCGCTCCAGCTCCCCCTGGCCCCCGCTCGGGAGCACATGCTGCGGTTGGTGCTCCTGGGACACGAGCCGGAGGAGCTCCGGGTCGCCGTAGCTGCCGACGAGCGACGGGCCCTCGAGGTGCCGCTCACCGGTCGTTACGGCGAGGTCGAGGTCGCGGGCTCCCCGGCCGGGGCCGAGGTCCTGGTGGACGGCGAGCCGGCGGGACGGATCGGGCAGACGCTGCGTCTCCTGGCGGTGCCCCACCGAATCGAGGTCCGGGCGCCGGGTCATCTCCCCTACCGGGCCGAAGTGACCCCCCGGCCGGGCCTCGTGCGGTCACTCACGGCGATTCTCCAGACTCCCGAGGAGGAGGCCGCGGCGGCGACGCCGGCCGAGCTCGAGAGCGCCCAGGGCCAGCGCATGATCCTGCTGCCGCCGGGGCGCTTCCGTGTCGGAGCGCCGCGTCGTGAGCCCGGCCGGCGCAGCAACGAGGTCGAGCGGGAGGTCGAGATCACCCGCCCCTTCTACCTGGGGGCGACCGAGGTCACGAACCGGCAGTTCCGGGAGTTCGCTCCGCAACACCGGTCCGGCGCGGTCGGCAGTGTGAACCTGGAGATCGACCACCACCCGGTCGTGCGCGTGACCTGGCAGCAGGCCGCCGCCTACTGCAACTGGCTGAGCGAGCGCGAGGGCCTGCCGTCGACCTACGTCCGGGGCGCGGGCGGCGAGCTGCTGCCGAGGTCGCCGGGGACGCCGGGCTACCGCCTTCCGACCGAGGCCGAGTGGGTCTGGGCCGCGCGCTATCGGGGCGGCGGCGCGAGCTCCGGGCTGCGCTACCCGTGGGGTGACGACCTGCCGCCGCCGCCCGGAGCGGGCAATTATGGCGACTCGAGCGCGCGGGCGGTCCTCGGCGGGGCCCTGCCGGGCTACACCGACGGGCATCCGGGCACCGCGCCGGTGGACGGGTTCCGACCCACGCCTCCGGGGCTGTACGGTCTCGGCGGCAACGTCGCGGAGTGGATCCAGGACCGCTACGGCATTCCCGCGCCCGGCTCCCTGGAGCGCGATCCCCTGGGACCGGGCGAGGGGCCATACCACGTCATCCGCGGCGCCGGGTGGATGGATACGCTGGTCACCGAGCTGCGCTCGAGCTACCGCGACTACGGCGACGAGGCCAGGCCCGATGTCGGATTCCGCGTCGCCCGTACGGCGGCCCTGTCGAAGAGCGAGGAGGAGACGCCATGACCCACCTGAGACCCCTGATCGTCGCGGCCCTGCTCGCGGCCGTCCTCGCGTTGGCGGCGCGCTCGGCCCCGGCGCCCCAGGTCGGCGCGGGCGACGAGCTGGGGACGTTCGTCCCGTCGGAGACCGTCCCCGCGGACACGGCCGTCTCCTTCCCGGTGGACATATGACGCGCGCGCCGCGCTTCGACTTCGTCGTCCAGCTGGCCGCCCTCCTCGTCTCGGTGGTGCTGGTGCACGGTCTCTACGTGACGGTCGTCCGGCCGCGGGCCGACGAGGTCCTGGCCGATCGCGCCGCGCGGATGCAGGAGGACCCGGGGTACGTCCCCGAACGCTCCGCCTGGGTGATTCTGCGCGACTTCGAGCAGGAGGCCTGCTTCGTGCTGGCGCTCTGGGCCATGGCCATCCTGGTCACCAAGGGATTCGAGGTCGCCGGCCAGAGACGTCTGCTGGGAGAAGACCTGGTGCCGGTGGCCGCCGGCACCCGGATCCTGCCCGAGGACGCCCGGGAGTACGCGCGTCAGCTCGACAGCCTCCCGCACGCCGACCAGGAGCAGCTCCTGCCCCGTGCCCTCTCGGCGGCCCTGGACCGCTTCGCCGCGACCGGCGAGATCCAGGATGTCTCCGAGACCGCCCGGTCGGTGTGCGAGTCGGAGTCCGAGCGCCTGGAGTCGGAGCTCTCGATGGTGCGCTACATCGCCTGGGCGATCCCGTCGATCGGCTTCCTGGGCACCGTGCGCGGCATCGGGGAGGCTCTGGGGCAGGCCCACCAGGCGGTGGAGGGGGATATCGCCGGTGTGACACGCAGCCTCGGCGTCGCCTTCAACTCCACCTTCATCGCCCTGCTGATCTCGATCGTCCTCATGTTCCTGATGCACCAGCTCCAGGCCTCCCAGGAGCGCATGGTGCGAGACACCGAGACCCACCTGGACCGGCGCCTGATCCGTCACCTGCGGGGCACGCGGGGAGGGCCCCCCGGCGCATGATGGCGATCGGCGCGGAGTTGCCGGCGTGACCGACCGCCCGAGCGACGGTCTCGTCGCGCTGGTGCTGGATGATGCGGGCCTGCTTCTCGCGGGCCCCGACGGGCCGCGCCTGCCGCGCTCGCCGGGGGTGGCCCTGCTGGACGGGGACGAGATCCTCACCGGCGCCGAGGCCGCGGCGCAGCGGCGGCGTTCGCCCCGCCGGGTCCACGACCGCTTCTGGCAGGAGCTGGCCACGACGCCCCTGGGCCCGCCCTTCCCTGCCGGGTTGGCGGCGGCCGACCTCGCCTACCGGCAGCTCGCCGCGTTGTGGAGCGCCGGCTCACTCCCCGGCGAGCGGCTGCTGATCGCGGCGCCCGGGGCGACCTCGGTGCGTCAGCTCGGCGTCCTCCTGGGTGTCGCCCGGGCGGTGGAGGTCCCCGTCGCCGGCCTGGTGGACCTGGGCGTCGCGCTGGCCGCCGCCCATTCCGCCGCCCATTCCGCCACCCGGCCCGGTGGCGCGGGCCGGCTGCTGCACCTGGAGGTGTATCAGCACCGGGCGGTGGCGACCGAGCTGACGGCCGGAGAGGCGATCGTCCGCCGGAGCGTGGCCGTCGCGGAGGGCGGATGGGCAGGACTCGAGGACGCCTGGGTCCGGTACCTCTCGCAGGCCTTCCTGCGGCGCGTCCGCTTCGATCCGCAGCACGACGCGAATACCGAGCAGGAGCTCTACGACCGCCTTCCCACGTGGCTCGCGGCCGTGGCGGCCGACGGACGGGCGTCGGTGCGTCTCGGCGGGACCGGCGAGGGCGTCGGGATCGAGGTGGACGAGGCCGAGATCGTCGCGGTGGTGGACCCCTCCTACGCGAGGATCCTGGACCTGGCGTCTCCGGGAGGCTCGGGCGCGGGGGGCTCGGGTCCGGGGGGCTCGGGTTGGGGCGGGAGCCGCCTGCTCCTCGGCTCGCGCGCCGCCACCCTGCCCGGCCTCCTGCGGCGTCTCGGGCGGTCGGTCGGCGATCGGGAGATCGAGGTTCTCGCGGACCCGGCGCCCGCCGAGGCGACGCTCGAGGCGGGTCCGGCGATCCTGGCGGCGTCCGAAGGCGGGCGTCTGCCCTTCGTCACCCGTCTGACGCTGGCGAGTCGAGAGCCGCCGCGGCCCACTCCCGTCGCGCCGCCGACGACCCGGCGCCGGGTCGCCCGACACCCGCACCCGACCCACGTCGTGGTGCGCGGCATCGCCCACCGGGTGCCCCCCGCCGGCCGTCTCGTGTTGGGCGGCCGGCCGCCTTCGGGCTCTCCCGGGGTCGTGTTGCCGGCGGCCGCCGGCGTCGCCGAGCACCACGTCACCCTGAGTCGACTCGACGACGGCGGGGTCGAGCTGACGGCGCACGGGGAGACCCTCTTCGACGGGGCTCCCGTCGTCTCGCGCCGCCTCGTGCCGGGGGAGCGACTGCGGCTGGGCTCGCCCGGGATCGAGGTCGAGCTGATCGCCCTGGCGGAGGAGGAGTAGGCACCGATGGCCCGCCGGCGCCGCCATACCACCGTCTTCACGCTCTCCTTCCTCGACGCCATGACCTGCGGGCTCGGCGCCGTGGTTCTCCTCTACATGGTGATCAGCGCCAACGTCGCGCTGCGGGCCGAGACGGTGACCGCGGATCTCAGCGCGGAGACGGACCGCCTCGAGAAGGAGGTCCTGGAGGGCGTCGACGGCCTGGTCGAGCTGCGCAACTCCGTGGAGCGGGTCCGCGACGAGGAGGCGGTCACCCGCGGCCTTTCCAGGCGGCTCCTCGAGACCGTCGAGGAGGTGGAGGTCGAGCTCGCCACCTTCGACCAGTCGACCCTGGCCCGGCGCGAGGACATTGCGAGGCTGCAGGCCGACCTGAAGTCCCTCGAGGAGGAGGCGCGGCGGCTGTCGGCGCGGGTGCCCTCGGAGGAGACGCCGGGCGACCGGCTGGTCGACGTCGTGGGCGACGGCGATCGTCAGTACCTGACCGGCCTGAAGGTGGGCGGCGACCGGGTCGTACTGCTGGTCGACGCCTCGGCCTCGATGCTGGCCGACACCGTGGTCAACGTGGTCGTCCGTCGCAACCTGCCGGCGAGCGATCGCCGCCGGGCCGGCAAGTGGCGCCAGGCGGTCCGCACCACCGAGTGGCTGGTGGCCCAGCTGCCGCGCGACGTGGCGTTCCAGGTCTACCTCTTCGACGAGGAGGTGCGTTCCGCGGTGGAGGGCTCGCGCGGCCGTTGGCTCGACGGCGGCGATCCGGAGGTGTTGGAACGGGCCCTGGCCGGCGTGCGCGCCGCCGCTCCCCTGGGAGGCACGAACCTGTTTCGGGCCTTCTCCGCTGTCACCGAGCTCTCGCCGCGGCCGGACAACGTCCTCCTGGTCACCGACGGACTGCCGACCTTGGGGCGCAAGGCGTCGAAACGCGGCACCGTGAGCGGCAAGGAGCGGGCCCGCCTGTTCACCGAGGCGTCCGCCGTCCTGCCCTCCGGAGTGCCGATCAACGTCATCCTCCTGCCGATGGAGGGCGATCCCCTGGCGGCGAGCGCATTCTGGCGGCTGGCCCTGGCGAGCCGCGGCTCGTTCCTCTCCCCGGCGGCGGACTGGCCGTGAGGCGACGCCCATGAAGAGGCACCCATGAAGCGACGCCGACGCTCGGAGGTCTCGGCCTTCAACCTGTCGTTCCTCGACGCCATCGCCTGCGGCTTCGGGGCGATCGTCCTGCTGCTCGTGCTCAGCAAGGTGGGTGAGCCGATCGCTCTGGAGACGGCGCGGGTGGACCTCGACGCGCGGGTCGCCGCGTTGGAGGCGGAGATCGCGCGGATCCGGGGGGAGACGACGGTCCTCGAGCGCGAGCTCGTGGGCCGGCGCCGTCAGCTCTCGGTCGAGGAGGAGCTCATCGCCCGGTTGCGCGGCGACCTGTCGGAGTTGCGGGGCGAGTACGCGGCGACCCGGGAGCTCTCCGAGGTCAGCGAGATCGTGGAGGGGCGGATGCTGGCCGCTCAGCAGGAGCTCACCGAGGAGATGCGGCGACTGCGGGACCGGGAGTACCGGCGGCCCGCGGATTCGCCGGTCGGAGGGATCCCGGTCGACAGCGAGTACATCCTGTTCGTGATCGACACCTCTGGCAGCATGGTCCGCTACGCCTGGCCCACGGTGATCCGGAAGATGGAGCAGGTGCTGGAGGCCTATCCGCGGGTCAAGGGCCTGCAGGTGATGAACGACATGGGGCAGTACATGTTCTCCCAGTACGCCGGCAAGTGGATCCCGGACACCCCCGCCCGTCGCCGCGCCGTGATCGAGCGTCTGGCCACCTGGACCGTGTTCTCCAACTCCAGCCCCGTCGAGGGGGTGACCCGCGCGATCCGCGCCTTCGCGGCGCCCGACAAGTCGGTCTCCGTCTACGTCTTCGGCGACGAGTTCAGCGGCTCGTCCATGCAGGAGGTGGTGGAGACGATCGACACCATCAACCGGGCCGACAGCCAGGGTCGCCGCCGCGTCCGCGTCCACGCGCTGGGCTTCCCGGTCATGTTCCAGCAGACCGGCTTCTCGGACCGGACGGGCGTGCGCTTCGCGACCCTCATGCGCGAGCTGTGCCGGCGCAACGGCGGTACCTTCGTGGGCCTGAGCGAGTTGCGGTAGCTTCGGCTCTCCAAGCGCACGAGCAGCTTTCCGTGGGCGAAGGCGTGAGTCCCTGTGCGAAAGCCGGATGCGGGAGATCCGCACGTCCGGTTCGACGAGCGGGAGGTGGAAACGGAGCCACGGTGGAGAATGAGGCACCGGCATGTGGCGAAAGCCGCCGGCAAATAGAAACCCCCTCAGCCTACGGCCACCGCGCCACCTCTCGACTCTACCCAGGTCTCTACTGCGAGCTCGTATGTGCCTGAACCTGCTGCGTTACGCCCCCGTCGGTCTCCTCGACGTACCGACAGTACGCCTGCGTCGGCCTCGGTCGCAAGCCGTGCATCCTCAGGCACCTACGACCTCTCGCGACGACACCCGGTGAGAAGGTCAGGTTAAGATGGCGCACCGGGCAGGGGATGGCATCCTGCCGCATCTCCAGTCCCGGAACCGGCCCCCCTCGGGTTGGCGAGCACCCCGATGACCGAGCTCCCCTCCGCTCCGGCGCCCACGGGCGATCCGCCGCGACTCTCCGTCCAGAGCGCGGGGCGCCCTCTCCTGACGGCCGCGAGCCTCGTCGTCCTGGTGGCCGGCCTGAAGGCGGCGGCGGATCTCTTCGTCCCGGTCGTGCTCGCGCTCTTTCTCGCGCTCCTCACCCTGCCCCTGGTGGCCCGCCTGATCGACAGGGGCGTCCGGCCGGGGTTGGCCGTGCTCCTCGCGGTGCTGACGGACGTCGCCGTCGTCGCCGCCTTCCTGCTTCTCCTGAGTCGCGCGCTCGCCGAGTTCGCCGGGGCGCTGCCAGGGTACGCGGAAGCGTTGCTGATCAAGGTCCGCGCCGGTGTCCTGTGGCTCGAGGGCCGTGGGTTGCCCTCCGCCGGCTGGCAGTCCGCCCTCCAGGTCTCCTCCGTGGTCGACGTGGCCGGGGGGATCTTCGCGGAAACCGTGCGCCGCGTGACGTCGTTTCTCGGCTACACCCTGCTGGTGATCCTGACGACCGTCTTCATGATCGTCGAAGCCCTGGTGCTCCCCGGCAAGCTCCGTCAAGCGCTTGGAGGTCGCCCCCGGTCGGTCTCGGCGCAGGTGCTCCAGATCACCCGCGAGATCCAGCGCTACCTGGCGATCAAGACCTTCGTCAGCTTCGTCACGGGGGTCGTCGTCGGCCTGTGGCTCTGGTTCCTCGGTGTGGAGTTCCCCCTCTTCTGGGGGCTGGTGGCCTTCCTCTTCAACTATGTGCCGTTGATCGGCTCGGTCGTGGCCTCCATCCCCACGGTGCTCGTGACCTGGGTGCAGCTGGGTTCGGGAATCGCGATCCTGGTCGCGCTCGGGTACCTCGCCGTCAACTTCGTCATCGGGAACCTGGCGGAGCCGCACTGGATGGGTCGACGTTTCGGCTTGTCCACTCTGGTCGTCTTCCTGTCCCTGGGCTTCTGGGGCTGGGTCTGGGGGCCGGTGGGGGCTCTGCTCGCCGTTCCTCTGACGATGACCTTGAAGATCATGCTGGAGCACATCGAGGGCCTGGGCTGGATCGCTGTCCTGCTGGGAAAGGGCAGGGTGACGGAGTCCGTCCCCGAGGTTGCGGCGCCGTGACCCAGCTCCTCGCCGTCTCCATCGCGTTGCGTGCCTGCGCGACGGTGCTCGCGGGCGTCCTTCTCGTCCGCCTCCGGGACTGGCGCCTGGGCCTGCTGATGGCCGCCCTGGCGCTGATGACCGCGCGCCAGGCGTGGACTCTGGTCGGAGCGGGGTCGGCGTTCGTGGAGACGAACCGGTACGACGAGTTGCCGGGCCTGGCGGTCAGCGTTCTCGCCCTCCTCTTCGTGGCTCTCTCGGGGCGCGGCCTGGAGCGCTACCGGCGGGAGGTGGCGGACCGGCAGCGGGCGCAGAACGAACTGCGCCTGGCCCTCCAGGATCTGCGAGCCGAAGAGGCGCGCCTGCGCCTGGTGGCCGATCGGATGCCGACGGTGGTCTGGACGACGGACGAGGAGCTGAGGTTCACCTCCAGCTCGGGACAGGGCCTCGCGGCGCTCGGTCTCGAGACCGACGAGGCGGTCGGCCAGCCGCTGGAGCAGTTCTTCGCCGGCATGCCCTCCGGGGTCACCCCGTTCACGGCCCATCGCCGAGCCCTTGCGGGCGAGTCGGTCGGCTACGAGATGGGGTGGCAGGGGAGAACCTACAGCTGTCGGGTGGAGCCCCTGGAGGAGGACGGCGTCGCGATGGGCACGCTGGGCGTGGCCCTGGACATCACGGAGCGCAAGCGCACGGAGGAGGCCCTGCGGCGTTCCGAGGAGCGCTACCGGGCCTTCCTCTCCCGCACCACCGAGGCGATCTGGCGAGCCGACCTGGAGACGCCTCTGCCGGTGGGTCAACCCGTGGAAGAGCAGGTGGAGCGGTTGCTCGCGGGGCTTCGGGTGTCGGAGTGCAACGACGCCGGGGTCGTGCTGCGGCGACTCGACTCCGCCGGCCAGGTGCTCGGTCGCGGGATCGATGGGATGATCCCTCCCGACCGGGCCCGAGCGCTCCTGACCTGCTTCGTCGAGGGCGGGTACCGGCTCGACGACTTCGAGACGAGCGTGGAGGTCGAGGACAGCACCCTCGTCCTTCTCGGCAACCTCGTCGGCATCGTCGAGGATGGACGGCTTCTTCACGTGTGGGGGGCGCAGCGCGACGTCACCGACCACCGGCGGGCTCAGGAGGCCCTGGCACGCTCCGAGGCACGCTTCCGCCGCTTCTTCGAGGATTCGCGGGACGCGATCTTCCTGAGCACGCCGGACGGACGCCTGCTGGACATCAACCCCGCCGGTGTCGAGATGCTCGGTTTCGACTCCCGGGAGGAGGTCCTGAGCTGTGACATCGGCCGGGATCTGTACTGGCGGCCGGAAGACAGGGTGCGGCTCGTCGAGCGCTTCGACGACCAGGAGTTCGTGAAGGACCTGCCGGTGGAGCTGCGGCGTCGGGACGGCAAGCGGCTGAGCGTCCTGGAGACGACCATAGCGGAGCGGGACGAGGCTGGTGAGTTGGTCGCGTTCCAGGGGATTCTCCGTGACGTCACGGAGCGGATGGAGCTCGAACGGCAGGTCCGCCAGGCGGTCCGGATGGAGGCGGTCGGCCGTCTGGCCGCGGGCGTAGCCCACGACTTCAACAACGTCCTCACCGTGATCAACGGGCGTTCGGATCTGCTCCTGGCACGCCTGGACGAGGAGCCGGAGCTGGCGCAGGAGGTCGGAGAGATCAAGCAGGCGGGGCAGCGCGCGGCGCTCCTGACCCGCCAGCTCCTGGCCCTCGCCCGGAGACCGCTCGTCTCGGTTCAGCGACTGCAGATCAACGAGGTCCTGGCCGACATGGAGCGGCTCCTCCGCAGGACCGTCCGAGAGGACGTGACGGTCGAGCTGACGTTGGACGAAGAGGTCTGGCCGGTACGCGCGGATCGGGCGCTCCTGGAGCTCGTCGTCCTGAACCTCGTCTCCAATGCCCGGGACGCCATGCCGCGGGGAGGAAGTCTCGTCCTCGCCACCGGCAACCAAGCGGACGAGCCGCGTCTCGAACGCCTCGGTGTCGGGCGGGGCGACTGGGTGGTCCTCAAGGTCAGCGACACCGGCGTCGGGATCGACGAGGCTCTCCAGGAGCACGTGTTCGAGCCCTTCTTCACCACCAAGAAGATCGGGGCGGGCACCGGTCTCGGCCTGGCCACCACCTACTCTGTCGTGAGCCAGAGTGGTGGCCGGATCCGGATGGAGAGCGAGCCCGGAGTGGGAACCACTTTCTGGGTCTACCTCCCCCGGGCGGAAGCCGAGGTGGAGCATGCCCCGCGGCCGCGGCTGCGGGCCGGACGTGCGGCGACGGAGACCCTGCTCGTGGTGGAGGACGAGGAGGCGCTGCGCAGGATGCTCGTCGAGCTCCTCCGGCGGCGAGGCTACGAGGTCGCGGAGGCCGAGGACGGGATTGCGGGCCTGGCCCTGAGCGAGTCGTGGCCGGACGTGCGAGAAGACGGCGGATCGCCCGTCGATCTGCTGATCACCGACGTCGTCATGCCCCGGATGGGGGGTGTGGCGTTGGCGGAGCGTCTCCGAGACCGCTGGCCTTCGCTGCCGGTGCTGTTCATGTCGGGCTACTCCGAGCTCGCGGGCGGGGCGATGGCTGCGACGGGGGTGTTCGTCCAGAAGCCATTCTCGCCCGCTCTTCTTCTCCGCAGGGTGCGGGCCATCCTGGACGGTGGTCCGTTCGAGCCGTGAGCCTTCACAGGGTGTCCGGAGCGAGGCCCGTGCGGTTGACATCGGGGAGTCGGCTGCTATCATCCGAAGAAACAGTACCGGTTGGGTACTGTTTAGCCTCATCGCTGTGCCTCCATGCTGAAGATCACCCGCCAAGCCGACTACGGCATCGTCCTCATGACCCGGCTCGCCGCCGAGCCCGAGAGCTGGTTCAACGCTCCGGAGCTGGCGGAGGAGACGAGCCTGCCGGCGCCCACGGTCAGCAAGATCCTGAAGCTCCTGGCGCGTTCCGGTCTCCTCGACTCGCAGCGTGGCGTCAAGGGTGGCTACAGCCTGGCGTGCCTGCCGGACGAGATCTCGGTCGCCCAGATCATCACGGCTCTGGACGGGCCGATCGCCATCACTGAATGCATCGACGGGACGCCCGGAGCTTGCTCCAAGGAGCCGATCTGCCCGGTGCGTGGCAACTGGCAGCGCATCAACGGAGCGATCCGCGGGGCGCTCGAGGGGATCACCCTGGCTGAGATGACCGCTTCCGCCGACACCTTGCTGGTGACTCTGGGAAGCGGCGGTGAGCCGCCGAGCTCCGCCAACACCCTTTGACGGTTCCCCACTCGGGGACCGGGAGGACCGATACCGAAATGCCGACGACCGACAACGACATCATCGAAGAGCGGGTAAACCAGGAGTACAAATGGGGCTTCGTCACCGACATCGAGCAGGACTCGCTCCCGCCCGGCCTCGACGAGAGCACCGTGCGCTTCATCTCGGCCAAGAAGGACGAGCCGGAGTGGATGCTCGAGTGGCGCCTCAAGGCGTTCCGGCACTGGCAGACGATGACTGAGCCCACGTGGGCTCTCGTCACCTATCCGGAGATCGACTACCAGTCGATCAGCTACTGGGCCGCGCCCAAGAGCA
>CAJQNK010000243.1 GCA_905479655.1 uncultured bacterium
CGAGACCTTGGCCGGTACCCGTCATCTCTGGCTCTACCACCCCGAGCACCTCCCGGAGGACCGAGTCGTCCAGTTTGCCGACCTAGTCAAGAAGACGCTCAAGACAGCCCGTGCCTGGAGTCTCAAGGAGCTCGCCATGGACCACTCGTGTGGGTAGGGCGACCCACAATGGACGTTCCGAGACCGGCCTACTTCTCGCGAGCAGAACTGGATCACTTCTGGCGAGCGTCGAAGGCCTTCCACACCAAACCAGCACGACCCGTACATCGAGGACCTGTGCAACCCCATCGAGAGCATCGGCCTCCTCGAGGATCTGTGCGAGGGCAGGCTCGAGAGGGGCCAGTCCTGCACCGAAGACGCCGACTGCTGCTCGAACGTCTGTGGCGGCTCGGTTTCGAGTCCCACCTGCCTCTGTCCGGCGGAGTAGGCCCGCGAGGAGGTCGACGCGAAGACGCTTGATGGCGCCATTGTGGTTTGACGGCCAGCCGGAGGCCGAGCACCGCCCGTAGAGCCTGGCGGAGACCGGGGAGCTTCGGGGAGCGCGGCGGGCCTGAAGCACCCCCGACCGGCTGCCGTCCGGCCCTCGCCCTCGCCCCCCCTACCCCCGCAACTCCACCATCGCCCCGATCGCCCGGTCGCACTCCTCCTCGGTGTTGTAGAAGTGCGGCGACAGCCGCACCCCGCCGCCCGGGCGGTAGTCGCACAGGATCTGCCGCTCGATCAGGCCCTTCGCCAGCCGCTCGGCCTCGGGGTGCCAGACGGATACGGTGCCGCCGCGGTGCTCGTGGTCGCGCGGCGTGCGGATCTCGAAGCCCGCGGCCTCCGCCCGCTCGATCAGCCGGTCGGTGAGGTGGAGGCTGCGCTCGCGGATGCGCCCGATGCCGATCTCCGCGAGGATGCGGTAGCCGGGGCGGCAGGAGTGCATCGCCGGCACGGGCGGCGTGCCGGTGAGGAAGCGCCAGGCCCCCTCGGCGTAGCGGATCGTCCCCGGGCGGAAGCCGAAGGGCTCGACGTCGGCCTGCCAGCCGGTGGCGGCGGGCTCCAGGGTCGCGGCGAGCTCCGGCTCGACGTAGAGGTAGCCGGCTCCCGGGCCGCCGCACAGCCACTTGACCGAGCCGCCGACGGCGGCGTCGACGCCCCACTCGGCGAGGCGCACGGGCACGGCGCCGGCGGACTGGTAGGTGTCGAGCAGGAGCAGGGCGCCCACCTCCCGGCAGCGCGCGGCGATGGCCGCCGCGTCCTGGACGTAGGCGGACTTGAAGAGGACGTGGGAGACGGAGACGACCCGGGCGCGCTCGTCGATGGCGGCGAGCAGGCGGTCGAGCTCGATGCCGACGCCGTTGTCGCTCGGGACGACGACCAGCTCGGCTCCCCGCCGCTCCTCGCCGTGGAGCACGTACTGGACCGAGGGGAACTGGAGCGAGGTGGTGACGATGCGGTTGCGCTCCGCCGGGTAGTCGAGGGCCGAGAGGAAGAGGTGGGTCGCGATGGAGACGTTCTGGTGCATCGAGACCGTCCCCTCGGGCACGCCGAGGATCGGCGCCAGGAGGTTGCCGGTAGTGACCCCGATCTCCCACCAGCCCTCCTCCCAGGCCCGGATTCCCCGCTCCTCCCAGGTGCGGGCGAACAGCGCCATCTCTTCGTGGACCTCCCGGGGCATGGCGCCCAGGGAGTTGTTGATGAGGTGGACGGTCCGCTCGAGGATGGGGAAGCGGGGGCGGTAGGCGAGGAGGTCGTCGTGCATGGTGGGCTGCTCCTTGCTCGGGCTCTCTTCGTGTCAAGGCTCGGCGCCGCGCCCCGGTGTCCGGCCCCGGTGTCCCGCCTCGGTGTCCGGCCCCGGTGTCGCCCTGAGCGGAGCGCCGCAGGCGCGCGGTCGAAGGGCCCCGTGCTGGGTAGGTGGGGTTGAGGGACGCCGTCGCCGCCACGACCGTATCGTGTCGGCGCCGACCGGCTCGGTCCTCATTCGATGCCGTCGCGCCGGGGTTCTTCGACTCCGCGCTCCGCGCTCTGCTCAGAACGACACGATGGACGGAGCCCTCCGCGGGGGGTCTCCACCCGTAGATCGAGAAGCTCGGGACCGGGTCTTGCCGTGCCCTACCGCCCCTTCCACTCGGCGGGCCGCTTGCCCAGGAAGGCCTTCACGCCCTCGGCCATGTCCTCGGTGGAGAAGCAAAGGCAGAAGAGATCGCGCTCGTAGGAGATGCCGTCCGCGAGGGGGAGCTGCTCGCTGGCGCGCACCGCCTGCTTGGCCACCTTGAGCGTGATCGGGCTCTTCGAGGCGATCTTCGCGGCCAGCTCCAGGGTCTTCGCGCGCAGCTCGTCGTGGGCGAAGACCCTGTCCGCCAGTCCGATCTCCTTGGCCTCCGCCGCGCCGATCATGTCGCCGGTGAGGATGAGGCGCATGGCCTGGCCGGTACCCACCAGGCGGGGAAGCCGCTGGGTGCCGCCGCCGCCGGGGATGAGGCCGAGGTTGATCTCGGGCTGGCCGAAGCGGGCCTTCTCCGACGCGACCCGGAGGTCGCACGACATGGCCATCTCGCAGCCGCCGCCGAGGCAGAAGCCGTTGATCATGGCGATGACCGGCTTGGGGAACTCCGCCATCACGTCGAAGATGCGCGGGCTGCGCATCGCGTGACGCTGGTCCATGGGGGAGCGGCCGTCGAACTCCGAGATGTCGGCGCCGGCGACGAACGACTTCTCGCCGGCCCCGGTGATGACGACCGCGCCGATCGAGTCGTCGGTCTCGATGGCCGCGAGGTGCCCGAGCATGTCGTCGCGCACCTGCTGCGACAGGGCGTTGAGCTTGTCGGGGCGGTGGATGGTGAGGACCGCGACGCGGCCCTCGTCCTCCCTCAGGACGGTGTCTGCCATGGGATATCTCCTGGTGTCAAAGGGTTCTTCGAGTGACGGATGACGAATCGACTCACTGCCGGCGACCCCGCTCTTCCTAGCGGTGCCGCCAGCGGGGCTCGCGCTTCTCCCGGAAGGCGGCGAGGCCCTCCTCCATGTCGGCGACCTCCACCAGCTCCTCCAGGTAGAGGCGCTCGGCCTCGGCCAGGGCCTCCGCGAAGCCGAGGCGCTCCCCGGCTCGGACCGCGCGTTGGATGAGCTGGACGACCGGCCCGCTCGCGGCCGTGAGGGCCGCCTCGATCTCGCGTTGGCGCTCGGCGAGCCCGGCCGCCGGAGCGCTCCAGGTCGCGAGACCCAGGTCGACCGCCTCGGCGACGGCGAACGTCCGGCCGGTGGCCAGCATCTCCAGCGTCCGGCCGGCGCCGATCCGCCGCGGCAGCAGGGCCGCGGCCACGGGCGGGAAGCAGCCGAGCTTCACCTCCGGCAGGCCGAAGCGCGCGTCGTCGGCGGCCAGGACCAGGTCGCAGGCCAGCGCCAGCTCGAACCCGCCGCCCAGGCAGTGGCCCCGCACGACGGCCAGGGTGGGGCAGGGGAGCGAGCGCAGGGCGCGGATGCCGCGGTGGAAGTCGCCGAGCATGCTCTCGATGCGGTCCGGCGTGTGGTCCTCGACGGCGACGCCGGCCGAGAAGGCGCGCTCGCCCGCCCCCCGGACGACGACGAGGCGCACTCCGGAGTCGTCCGCCAGGCCCTCGACCGCCCCGGCCAGCTCGGCCAGGGTCGCGAGGTCGAGGATGTTGAGGGGGGGACGGTCGACGACCAGCTCGGCCGTCGGGCCCCGCCGTTCGACGCGGACGCTCACGACCGGGCGGCCCCGTTCTGCGCGACGGCCACGAACTCCCGCCACAGGGCGTCCTGGGCGGGCTGGCCGACGAGGTTCTCCGGGTGCCACTGGACGCCGCGCAACCACCACTTCTCCGAGTCGAGCGCGGCCACCTCGACCACCCCGTCCTCGGCCCGGGCGAGGACGCGCAGGCCCGGTGCCGGATCCTTGATCGCCTGGTGGTGGCGGCTGTTGACCCGCACCGGCCCGTCGGGCGAGCCGGCCCCCAGGGGTCGGACGGCCGGATGGTCGGGCTCCAGGATCTCGAGGCCGTGCACCAGGGCGTCGCGGGGTTGCTGCACGCTGTGCTCGCCGACCCCGCCGAGCTGGAGGTAGATGTCCTGGTACAAGGTGCCGCCGAGGAAGGCGTTGGCGGTCTGCAGACCGCGGCAGAGCGCCCAGGTCGGGGTGCGGCCGGCGCGCGCGCCCTCGAGCACCTGCCACTCCAGCTCGTCCAGCGGCTCGTCGACGAACACCTCCGCCCCCGCCAGCAGCTCCTCGCCGTAGCGGGCGGGCGCCAGGTCGGGTCCGCCGCACAACAGGAGGCCGCCGGCCGCGGCGGTGAGCCCGGCCGGATCGTCGCCGGGATCCCGGGGCGTCAGGAGGCGGATCGACTCCTCCGGGACCCCCGTGGTCACCAGCGCCGCGACGTAGGGACGGGAGTGCTCCCGGTCCTCGCAGCAGACCACGAGGGCTGCGCGGCTCGATCGCCGGCGGCTCACGAACCGTTCCCGCCGCCGCCGGTGGCCCGCGGCAGGCGCTCGATCAGCGCGGCGAAGCCCATGCCGCCCGAGACGCAGAGCGTCGCGATCCCCAACCGGCGGTTGCGCTCAGCCATGCCGTGGAGCAGGGTCACCACGATGCGCGTGCCGGTGCAGCCGATGGGGTGACCCAGGGCGATGGCCCCGCCGTCCGGGTTGACGCGATCCGGGTCGAAGGGCAGCTCCTGCAGGCAGGCGAGAACCTGGCTCGCGAAGGCCTCGTTGAGCTCCACCTCCTCGATCGCCGAGATCTCCAGCTTCCGCCGATCCAGGAGCTGGCGCACCGCCGGCACCGGGCCGATCCCCATGATCCGGGGCTCGACGCCCACGACCTGCCAGTCGACGAGTCGGGCGACCGGTTCGAGCCCGGCCTCGCGGGCCGCCTCCGCGCTCGCCACGACGACGGCGGCGGCGGCGTCGGTGATCCCCGAGGCGTTGCCCGCGGTGACCGTCCCGCCGTCGCGGAAGACCGTCCCCAGCCGCGCCAGACCCTCGGCAGTGACGTCGTCGCGGGGGTGCTCGTCGGTCTCGACGACGGTGTCGCCCTTGCGTCCGGGCACCGTCACGGGCGCGATCTCGGCCTGGAAGCGGCCGCGCTCGCGGGCCGCCTGGCAGCGGTTCTGGCTGCCCACGGCCCAGGCGTCGGCCTGCTCGCGGGTGATCCCCGCCTCGTCGGCGAGCTCCTCGGCGGTCGCGCCCATGACCAGGCCCGAGAGCGGGTCGTCGAAGCCGTCGCGGTACATGCCGTCGACGATCTCGGAGTGGCCCAGGCGCAGACCCCAGCGGGCTCGCGGCAGGAGGTAGGGGGTGTTGGACATGCTCTCCGTGCCGCCGGCCAGGACGATCCGGGACTCCCCCAGGCGGATGGCCCGGGCGGCGGCGAAGATCGACTGGAGCCCGGAGCCGCAGGCCTGGTTCACGGTCCAGGCCGGCCGCTCCACCGGGATGCCCGAGCGGTAGAGGATCTGGCGCGCGGTGTTCGGTCCGCCGCCCGCCTGGCGGCCGTGGCCGAAGATCACCTGGTCCACCTGGCGCGGCGCCAGTCCGGCACGCTCCAGGCAGGCGGTGGCCGCGGCCGTCCCCAGGTCGGCCGCCGACATCGGGGCGAGCGCCCCGCCGAAGCGGCCGATGGGGGTGCGGACCGGGGCCGCGAGGACGATCTCGGTCGAGTCGCTCATGGGCGCTTCGCTCCTCAGCGGGCGACGAAGATCGTCTTGGTCTCCGTGTAGTGCTCCAGGGCGTCGCGGCCCAGCTCGCGGCCGTAGCCGCTCTGCTTGTAGCCGCCGAAGGGCGCCCCGGCGTCGTACCAGTTGTACTGGTTGATCCACACGGTGCCGGCCTGAAGGGCCGCCGCGACCCTGTGGGCCGTTCCCACGTCGCGGGTCCAGACGCCGGCCGCCAGGCCGTAGATCGAGGCGTTGGCGAGCTCGATGGCCTCCTCGACCTCGTCGAAGGGGATGGTCGCCAGCACCGGACCGAAGATCTCCTCCCGCGCCACCCGCATGTCGTTGTTCACGCCGGTGAGCACCGTGGGCTCCACGAAGTAGCCGCGGCCGTCCACGTCGGCGGCCTTGCCGCCCGTAGCGACCTCGGCCCCCTCGCCGACACCCGTCGCGACGTAGCCCAGCACCGTCTCGCGCTGTTCGGCCGAGACCAGGGGTCCGAGCCGGGTCTTGGGGTGCAGGGGGTCGCCCGGTTGCAGTCGCTCGGTGCGCGCCACCAGCTTCTCGAGGAGCTCGTCGTGGACGTTCGAGTGGACGAACAGGCGGGAGCCCGCCGCGCAGACCTCGCCCTTGCCGTAGAAGATGCCGTTGAAGGCCCCCTTGGCGGCGGCGTCCAGGTCGGCGTCGGCGAAGACGATGTTGGGCGACTTGCCGCCGAGCTCCAGGGAGACCCGCTTGACGCTCTCCGCGGCGTCGCGGGCGATGCCGCGGCCCACCTCGGTCGAGCCGGTGAATGCGACCTTGGCCACGCCCGGGTGGCGGGTCAGGGTGCCACCCACCTCGGCGCCGCCGCCCGGGACGACGTTCAGCACGCCGGGGGGCAGGCCGGCCTCCGTCGCGATCTCGGCGAACTTCAGGGCGGTGAGCGCGGTGTAGGAGGCGGGCTTGTGCACCACGGCGTTGCCGCAGGCCAGCGCCGGCGCGATCTTCCACGCCGCCAGGAGGAGCGGGAAGTTCCACGGGGTGATCGCCGCGACGACGCCCACGGGCTCGCGCAGCGTGTAGGCGAGGGCGAAGGGACCGTCCACCGGCAGCGTCTCGCCGGTGACCTTGTCGGCCCAGCCGGCGTAGTAGCGCAGACAGTCGATCACCGACGGCATGTCCACGTAGCGCGACTCGAAGATCGGCTTGCCGTTGTCGATCGTCTCGACGTGCGCCATCTCGTCGATCCGCTCCTCGAGCAGATCGGCGATCCGCCACAGGACGTGGCCGCGCTTGCGCGCCGAGAAGCGCCGGCCCCACTCGCCGTCCAGCGCGGCTCGGGCCGCCTGGACGGCGCGGTCGGCGTCCTCCGCCGAGCCGCTCGCCACCTCGCAGATCGGCTGCTCGGTGGCCGGGTTGACCGTCGTGAAGGTCTTGCCGGACGACGGCGCCACCCACTCGCCGCCGATGAACAGCTTCGCGGGCGGCAGCTTCGCGCCGGCGGAGGTCCCTTCGCTCACCTCACACCCCCTTGAACTCGGGCTTGCGCCGCTCGACGTAGGCGGCGAGGCCCTCCTTGGCGTCCTGGCTCTGGAACAGCAGCTGCTGCAGCTCCCGCTCGATGGCCAGGGCGCTCTCGAACGGCACCTCGGCGCCCGACTGCACCGCCCTCTTGATGCGACCGGCGGCCTTCGCGGCCTTGTCCGGCAGGCAGAACTGGCGGGCGTAGGCGTGGATGGCGCCCATGAAGTCGTCGTCGTCGATCACGTCGTTGATCATCCCGAGGTCGCGACCCTCCTCGAAGGAGACGAGGCGGCCCGTCACCATCAGCTCGATGGCCCGGCTCTTGCCGACCATGCGCACCAGGCGCTGCGTCCCGCCGGTGCCCGGGAGCACCCCCAGGTTGATCTCCGGGAGGCCCACCCGGCCGGCGTCCTTGCGAGCGATCCGCAGGTCGGCGGCCATGGCGATCTCGAGACCGCCGCCCACCGTGTGCCCGTTGAGGGCCGCGATCACCAGCTTGGGGGTCTGCTCGAGCCGGTTCAAGGTCTCGTTGGCGTGCAGGCAGAAGTAGTACTTGAAGGTGGGGTCCGACTGCTGGAGCATGTTGATGTTGGCTCCGGCGCAGAAGAACTTCTCGCCCAGGCCGGTCAGCACCAGCACGTGGACGTCGTTGTCGAAGCGCGCCTTCAGGATCGCTTCGTCGAGCTCACGCATCATCTCGTGGGTGTAGGTGTTGGCCGGCGGGTCGGTGAGCGTCAGGTAGGCGACGCCCTCCTTCACCTCGTACTGCACGAGGGTGCGCTCGTTCTGGTCTCCGTTGGGCACCATGGTCTCCTCCGTCGAGAGAGTCGGAATGTCGTTGGATTTCGGGTCGGGAGGGCGGCCGGTGCCCTGCTCTGGAAAGGGCGCCGGGGCCGGATGCTGGTCGGCGAGGCCGTCCCGACCGCTTATCGTATCAGCGTCGGGGCCGCGGCCGCCGGACTCCGGTATCGGGTTCGACTCCGCCCCGGGTGTGCGGCGCCGCGCGGTGCCGCTTGACCCCCTTCTCACGCGACTCCTACAATCGACGGACGCGATCATGATCACGGGCTACAACACCGATATCCGGCGGGGCGAGTTGCAGTTGCACGTCCAGACGGAGGACAAGGGGCGCTCCCACCCCTGGATCGAGAGTCTCATCTACGTCGGCGGTCGGGTCATCGCCAGCAGTCGCGTGAGCTATGAGGACCTGGTGGAGGCCCACGCCGGCGAGAGGGAGATCGCGGAGCGGGTGGACCGCCACCACCGTGGCGTGCTGGCCGCGGTGCGCTCGGGGAAGCTGGACCGGAAGCTGGGAATCGAGCTGCCGGCCCCCGCCGCCGAGGTCGCCGCCGGGGGCTCTCCGGCGAGCCAGCCGGTGAGCCTGGACAGGATGGTGCTCGACTACCTCGAGGAGCAAGCCCAGCGCGACGGCCTCGTCCTGGAGATGGAGAGCCGGGCCGAGCTGAGCCTCGGCGCGGGGGCCCACCTCGTGATCCGGGCGTGCTCCATCTCGGAGGGCCGGCCGGTGCCCGGCGTGGAGGTCGAGGTGAAGCTGATCTCCACGGTCACCCGTCCCGAGACCCTGGCCCACGGCGTCACCGGAGAAGACGGCCGTTGGTCGGTCGACCTCCGGCTGCCGGATCTCGGCCGCGGCAGCGCGGCGCTGATCATCCAGGGCTCCGCCGAGCTGGGCACGGCCGAGATCAAGCACCTTCTGTGAGGCCCGACTCGCGCACGGAACCTGCGACGCGGTCCACTAGACTCAGCGCCATGCACCCGAGAGACGCCATGGAACGGTCGGACGGCGGGCGGTTCGAGATCCGGCTCAACGGCGAGCCACGGCAGGTCGAGGGCGGTACGACCCTGGCCGACCTGGTCGTCTCGCTCGGGTTCGACGCGCGGACGGTGGCGGTCGAGCGCAACGGAGAGATCGTGCCCAGGCGAGGGTATCCGGACACGACCCTGGCGGCGGACGATCGGCTCGAGATCGTGCGTTTCGTGCAGGGTGGCTGACCCGGAGTCGGGGCCGGTCGCGGGCAATCCGTCAACGGCCCTTGGCGCGACCCGGCGCCCTGGGTATAATCCGTCGGCTGTGGGCCGCTAGCTCAACTGGCAGAGCAGCAGACTCTTAATCTGCGGGTTCGGGGTTCGAGTCCCTGGCGGCTCACCACCTTCACTACCGTCATCCGACGACCCTCCCGGTTCC
>CAJQNK010000244.1 GCA_905479655.1 uncultured bacterium
CCACGGTACCGGCCGGAGAATGGAGGAGTACCCGTGGATCGATTCCCCCCAAGCAGTGCCCGCCTGATGGCGATCGTGGCGATTGCCTGTCTCTGCGCGCTGCCGGTCAGCGCGCAGATCACCTTCACCGAGCGGACGGTCGAAGCGGGCTTCGGTGACGATGTCTACACGACCAACTCGAACCATGGGCTCGGCGTCCTGTGGATCGATGTCGACAACGACGGCTGGGTAGATCTGTTCGCCCCCAACGGCTGGCAGTCCGACCCTCACCTCTACCTGAACCAGGGTGACGGCACCTTCGCCAAGCGCGACGACCTGTTGCCGGCGATGGTGCAGGACGAGCAGACCCACGCCTCGTATGCCGACTACGACAACGACGGCGACCCGGACATCTACGTCCTGGCGGCCGACGAGGATCTGCGCGGCGACTGCAACTGCAACGACGCCGACGGGCCGCCGAACCTCCTGCTCAAGAACCTGTTCGTGGAGAACGGCAACCAGATCATCGATGGACAGCCCCTGTTCGAGGACGTGGCGGCAGCCGCGGGCGTCGAGGGGCTGGCGAACCCGGCCTTCGGTGACGATCCCGCCCGCCGCAGCCTCTCCGGCGGCTGGCTCGACTACGACCGCGACGGCTGCGTCGATCTCTACGTCGCCCAGTGGGCGATCCGTCACGGCGGCGAGATGTCGAACCAGGACCTGTTGTACCGCAACAACTGCGACGGCACCTTCACCGACGCGACGGCATCCGTCGGCCTGCCCGACGGCACCGTGACGGACGACCTGCGGCCCAGCCTGGCCTTCATCGCCGGTCATCTCGACGGCGACCTGTGGCCCGACATGTACGTCGAGAACGTCTCCGAGCGCTCCGACCCCCTGCCTGAGGGGGAGGACGCGACCTGTGACCCCGAGTGCCCGGACCGGTGGTTCGACTACCTGTGGCAGAACAACGGCGACGGGACCTTCACCGACATCATCCGGAACAGCCCAGGCATGGGGAACGACACCGGCGCCGGCATGGGGATGGACATCGCGGACATCGACCACGACGGCGACTGGGAGATCTACATCTCCGACGTCCTGGCGACCTTCCACGACAAGCTGCCCCTGGGCAACCCCCTCTACGTCTCCAACGGCGACGGCACCTGGAGCGACAACGTGGCCGTCGAGGCCGGGGTCGAGGGTCGGTTCTCGTGGGCCGTGAACTTCTTCGACGCCGACCAGGACACCTGGGAGGACCTCTACGTCTCCGTGATGGGGACCGATCCCCAGGACCTGATGTACCGCAACAACCAGGACGGCACCTTCACCGACGTCGCTGTTGCGGCCGGTTTCAACTTGGAGCTGGACGGCCGCGGCGCGGCCACCGCGGACTACGATCTGGACGGCGACCTCGACCTCGCGGTGGTCGAGAAGGATTCGACGATCAAGCTCTACCGCAACGACACGGTCGGCGGCAACTACCTGAAGATCGATCTGCAGGCCACCCAGAGCAACCGCTCGGCGATCGGCACGCTGGTCAAGGTCCTGGTCGACGGCCAGACCCTGCTGCGCCAGGTCAAGGGCGGCTCGAGCGCCCACTCCCAGGACGACCTGACGGTCCACTACGGTCTCGGCCCGGCGACCACGATCGACCGCGTTCGCATCTGGTGGCCGAGCGGGCTCGTCGACTCCTACGGCAACCTCTCGCCGAACACGACGTTGGTCGCCACCGAGGGCGAGACGACGGGTCCGAAGGTGACGCGGGTCGAACCCCGCACCCTCTCCCAGGGCACCTCGCTCCAGTTGACGTTGAGGGGCCTGAACCTGGTGGACGGCGGCACCGCGACCGTGGGTCCGGAGGAGCGCGGGGTCACCATCGACGGGGTCACCTGGGTCGACTCCCAGACGGCCCTCCTCGACGTCACGGTCGCGGCCGACGCCTTCGTCGGGCCGCGCAGTGTCACGTGGACGAACCCGGACGGTCGTTCCAACACCCGCGCACCGGCGGTGCGGGTCGTGCCGTAGCGAGGAGACTCCTGGCCTGACAGGATCGAAGCGTGCCTGCCCCCTTCCGCTGCCTCTCGACGGTGCTCCTGGTCTCCGCCCTCGGGCTCTCGCCGGGGCTCGGGTCGGAGCCCGGCGGCGAGATGACGTCCGCCGGAGGCCACCCGAGCTGGTTCGCGGTCGCAAAGTCCAAGCACTTCGGGGACTTCGGCCGGGCGGTGGCGATCGACGGCGACCGGATGGTAGGAGGGGCTCCCGACCAGCTCGACCTCGGCGAGGGGATCGGTGCCGTCTACGTCTTCGACCGCCAGGAGGGGGGTGAGTGGACCGAGTCCGCCCGGCTCCTGCCGTCCGACCGGGACGATGGGTCCGATTTCGGGGACGCGCTGGCCGTCGAGGGGGACACGCTCGTCGTCGGCGCCCTTCGGCGGAATGACCTCCGGGGCGCCGCGTACGTGTTCGAGGCCGACCCGGGGGCGCCGGAGGGTTGGGTCGAGGTCACCCGGCTCCTTGCGTGGGAGCCGCGGTTCGGGGACTTCTTCGGTGCCTCGGTGGCGATCTCCGGGGATCGCGTCCTGGTCGGCGCCCCGGAAGACGAAGAAAAACTCTTTGTCGAGCGCGGCTCCGCCTTCGTCTTCGTGCGGGATCCTCTCGGCCGCGACGGCTGGAGCCGGGAGGCGAAGCTGGTTGCTTCGGACGCCGAATGGCAGGACAAGTTCGGCGAGTCGGTGGACATCGACGGCGACACGGCGGTGGTGGGGGCCTACTTCGACGACGATCGGGGAGTCAACTCCGGGTCCGCCTACGTCTTCGAGCGCCAGGAGGACGGGGAGTGGCTCGAGGTCGCCAAGATCACGGCCTCGGACGGCGGCGAGGATGACCGGTTCGGCTGGGACGTGGCGATCGACGGCGACCGGATCGTGGTGGGCATGGCCTGGCCCCCCCTTCCCGACCGGCCGGGCGGAGCGGGCTACCTGTACGAGCGGGACGCCGGGGCGCCGGGCGCCTGGGGCGAGGTCGCGGAGCTCCACCCGCCCGACGTGGAGGCCGGCGACGGGCTCGGAGGATCGGTGGCGATCGAGGGCGACACCGTCGTCCTGGGGGCGCGGGGCGAGGACGTCCTCGGGTCGGAGTCGGGGTCGGTCTACGTCTTCGAGCGGGGGCCGGGCCTCGGAGAATGGAACCTCCGGGCCAAGGTGACGGCGCCGGAGGGGACCGCCGGGGATCACTTCGGCCAGTCGGTGGCGATCTCCGGTGCCACGATCGTCGCCGGCGCCCCCGACGACGAGGACTACCTCCAGGGCCGGGGCTCGGCCTACCTCTTCGAGCCGACGACGGTGACCCCTGAGCTGGCCGTCAGCGGCACGTGCCCCGGGCTCGTGACCTTCACGGCGTCGGGGCTCACCCCCCTCGGGCGGGCCGCCGCCTACGGCGGTCGAGCCGAGGGCGCCCACCCGATCGCCGGCGGCCACTGCCTCGGCACGGTCCTGGGTCTCGACGACGCGCGTCGGATGGGCGAGATCGGGTGGGCGGACGCCGCGGGTATCCTGTCGGCAACCCGCGAGGTGTCGGAGGGCTCCTGCGGCTTCTTCTTCCAGGCGATCGACGCGACGACCTGCGCCGTGAGCGCCGCCGTCCGGCTGCCCCGGTGACGGCACCGGGCGGGCAGGGGTGGGGCTAGGCCAGCACCGGCTCCTCCCGAGCGCTGACCCCCGGCGCGCCGGAGGCGTTTCTCGCTGCCGGCCGCGCGTACTCCTCCAGGGTGAACGAGTCGACCTGGATCGCGTCGTCCCGCGCCTCCTCGGCTGCCTTCAGGAGCTCCGCCTCCGGGGCGGTGAGGATCTCGAGCTCGACCGCCTCGGAGACCAGCTCGAGGGGCGGGCGCCGGGGCAGCCGGCCCGCTCGGATCGCCTTCTTGAGCTTGCGCACCACTCCTTCGGCGTCCCAGGCGAGGCGGAAGGCGTGCTCCAGGCGGCCGAGGGCAGTGTCGACATCGGTCGGCCGGAAGACCGAGGACGTCAACCGGTCCCGGAGCTCCCCCGGCTCCTGGAGGGCCAGGGCAACCTGGGATCCGAGGTCGTCCGGTGGCGGCGGCGACAGCCGGTTGAACCGTGACCAGGCGGCGACCGGTCCCCGGACCAGCCAGGTGAGCCCGGGGAGGCGGAGGTTCTCGAACAGCCCGTCGAAGGCCTCCTGGCACTGGTCGAGAGCGTAGGCCATGGACCAGCGGAGGAAGGGGAGATCCCCCTCGCGCCGCCCCTCCGCCTCGAACCGTTGGAGCACGGACGAGGCCAGGAACATCCAGGAGAAGACGTCGGCGAATCGGCCGGTGATCTTCTCCTTGCGTTTCAGGTCGCCTCCGAGGGCTCCCATGGCCAGGTCGGCCAGGAAGGCGAAGCTGGCGGAGCACCACGCCAGCTTGCGGTAGTAGCGCGCCGCGGGTCCGCCGGTGGGGGAGGCGGCGAGGGCGCCCCGGGTGACGCTCAGGACGAGCGCTCGGGCGCCGTTGCGCACCACGTGACCGATGTGACCCCACAGGGCGCGGTCGAACCGTGCGACGTCGCCCGACTCGGCGGCAAGGATCTCCTCGAGGGCGTACGGATGACACCGGATCGCGCCCTGGCCGAAGATCATCAGCGTTCGGGTGAGGATGTTGGCCCCCTCGACCGTGATGGCGATGGGGGTCGCCGCGTACGCGTGGGCCAGGAGGTTGCGGGGTCCGCGGGAGATGGCGTTGCCACCGAGGACATCCATGCCGTCGTTGATCGCGCGGCGCTGGAGCTCGGTGAAGTAGTGCTTGGCCATGGCGGTCACGACCGCCGGCTTGGCACCCTGGTCCAGGCCGCCGCAGACGGTGCGGCGAGCGGCCTCGAGGAGGTACGCGAAGCCGCCGATGCGGGCCAGCGGCTCCTCGACCCCTTCGAAGCGTCCGATGGAGAGCCCGAACTGCTTGCGGACCAGCGCGTGGGCGCCCGCGACCCGGGCCACGCCCTGGACGCCGCCCGCCGCCAGCGCCGGCAGCGAGATCCCGCGTCCGGCCGCCAGCGACTCCATGAGCATGCGCCAACCCTGACCGGCTCCGGCCGCACCTCCGATCACCGCTTCCTCGAGGGGTACGACGACGTCCTCGCCGGTTGTCGGGCAGTTGTAGAACGGCACGCCCAGCGGGTCGTGCCGGCGGCCCAGCCCGACGCCCGGGGTCGAGGTGGGGATCAGCGCGCAGGTGATGCCGACCTCCTCGCCGCGGCCCAGGAGATTCTCCGGGTCCTTCAGCTTGAACGCCAGGCCGAGAACCGTGGAGACCGCCGCCAGCGTGATGTACCGCTTGTTCCAGCTCAGACGCAGGAACAGCCGCCCGTCGTCACCGCGGAAGACGACGCCGGTCGACGAGATCGAGCCGGCGTCGGAGCCGGCCCCCGGCTCGGTGAGGGCGAATGCGGGCATCTCCTCGCCGCGGGCCAGGCGCGGGAGCCAGTGGCTCTTCTGCGCTTCGGTGCCGTAGTGGATGAGGAGCTCGGCCGGGCCGAGGGAGTTCGGGACCATGACCGTGATCGCCAGCGGCGCGGTGACGGTCGAGAGCTTCGCCACGACAGCGGAGTTGGCCGACGGCGAGAACGCGAGGCCGCCGTACTCCTCCGGGATGATCATGCCGAAGAACCGCTCCCGTTTCAGGTAGTCCCAGACCCTCGGCGGCAGGTCGCGCCGCTGGTACACCTCCCAGTCGTCCGTCATGCCGCACACGGTCTCGGCCGGTCCCTCCAGGAACGCCTCTTCGCTCGGACTCAGCTCCGGATACGGCTGCTCACGGATCTTCTCGAAGTCGGGCCTCCCGGAGAAGAGCTCCGCCTCGATCCACACCGTGCCGGCGTCGATCGCCTCCTTCTCGGTCGCCGAGATCGCGGGGAGCAGCTTCATGGCCCGGATCGCGCTCAGCACGCCTCGACTCACCTGCCGGCGCAGCGGGGGCAGGTTGAACAGCGCGGCGACCGCGGCGAAGACGACCCACAGCCAGGGCGGCGCACCGAGGCCGTACAGGCTGGCAGCCGCGGCGGCGGTCCAGAGCCAGAACGGAGCCCCGAGGAAGGCGAAGGCGAGGGCGAGTGCGAGACCGCCGGCGACCAGGACCGCGACCGGAACGGTGGAGAGGAAAGCGTAGAGCGGCAGAGCCATGGGGTTCCTTCCGTCGTGGCCCGGCGGCGCGAGGACCCTCGCCGGACTCGGGTGGTGCCCGACGGCCCGGAGGGGCCGTCGTCACACAGGTCCTCCCGGGCCGCGGGTCTGACCTCAACCTAGCTGGTTTGCCGCGTTGCGGCACCACCCGTCGAGGTGGGTGGCAGGCCCCGCCATGGCGCGGGGTGTGGCCCGGAGTCCGGCTGACCATCCCACGACTCCCGCCGGCGCCCTCGCCGACCGAACGAGGCGCCCTAGCGCTACGACACCCGGTGAGAAGGGCAGGCTGGGCGGCTCGGTACAGGCCTCGTCAGCCCGCGGCGCTTATCACCAGGTAGGCGCCGGTGACGTAGGAGACGAGCCACCAGCCGTAGGCGATGCGCGAGTAGCGGTGCAGGCCGGGCGAGACGGGTGCGTCGCCCACGGCGGAGCGGTGGCGCCACGCGAGGCCGGTCTCCACGGCCATGGCGGCCAGCGACGAGAAGCCGAGCAGGGCGTGCAGCGTGAGCCCGCGGCTCGACGCGGCGATCATGCAGACCGTCGCCGTGACGTCGAGGACGACCCCGGCCTGGAGCCAGCGCAGGGTCGCCCGGGTGACCCGGTGGCTCCTCTGCTCCCGGAAGATTCCGACACCGTAGGCGACGAGAGCGAGGTGGACGATGGCGACGCCGGCGGCGAGGACGGGGCTCATGCGCCGCAAGGTACCACGGCGCGCGGTCTCCGATCCACGGGCTCACGGGGTCGCGACGCCCGGCCTCCGGGGCCGTTGCCGCCGCCGAGAATCGTCTACAGTGAGGCCGTGGACGAGAACCCTCCCAACGACGGTCCCGCGGTCGACCTCCTGGTCGTCGGCGCCGGCCCGGTGGGGCTGGCCTGCGCCATCGCCGCCCGCCGCGAAGGCCTCACGGCGCGGGTGGTGGACAAGGGGACGCTGGTGAGCTCCATCGTCGGCTATCCGGCGCGGATGGAGTTCTTCTCGACCCCCGACCTGATCGAGATCGGCGGCCACCCGTTCCCGACCGCCGGCTACAAGCCGACCCGCGAGGAGGCGATCGAGTACTACGCGGGGGTGGTGCGGGTGGAGGAGCTCGACGTCCGTCTGTACGAGCGGGTGCTGCGGATCGACGGGGAGTGCGACCGCTTCCGGGTCGTGACGGACCGGGGCGAGCACCCCTGCCGCCGGGTCGTGGTGGCGACGGGGTTCTTCGACATCCCGAACCGGCTCGGCCTCGACGGCGAGGAGCCGCCCCGTGTGGTCCACTACTACCGGGAGCCCTACCCCTACACCGGCCAGCGGGTCGCCGTCGTGGGGGCCAAGAACTCGGCGGTCAAGGCGGCTCTCGACTGCTACCGCCACGGGGCGGAGGTCACCCTGATCCACCGGGGCCCGGAGCTGTCGGACCGGGTCAAGTACTGGCTCCGGCCCGACCTCGAGAACCGGATCGCCGAAGGCAGCGTCCGCGCCTTCTTCCGTTCGTCGGTCACCGCCATCGAGCCCGGGCGGTTACGCCTGGAGACGCCGGAGGGCGAGGTGACGATCGGCAACGACTTCGTCCTGGCGATGACCGGCTACCGGCCGGACTACCGCTTCCTCGAGGCGCTGGGCATCGCGTGGGCGGACGACGAGGCCCTGACGCCGATCTACGACCCCACCTCCTTCGAGACGAACCGCCCGGGCGTCTACCTGGCGGGCACGATCTGCGGCGGGCTGCGGACCGGGCGCTGGTTCATCGAGAACGGCCGCCACCACGCGCGTCAGATCGCCGCCCACGTCGCCCGCGGCGAGGCCCCCGCGATCGACCTCGACGGCAGGCACTGGAAGACGGCCGAGTAGCCGCCGGGAGCGTCGGGGGCGGGACGGCCGGAGCTTCTCACCAAGTCTCTACTGCGAAGTCTCTCCTGCGAGCCGTATGTGCCTGAATCCGCGGCGCTACGCTCCCGTCGGTCTCCTCGACGTGCCGACAGTACGCCTGTGTCGGCCTCGGTCGCAAGCCTCGCATCTTCAGGTACCTACGACCTCTCGCGACGACACCCGGTGAGACGGTCAGGCGAGCCGAGGACGAACCTCGACCGGGCCGCGCCGGGGACGCCAGAGAGTCGATTGCGCGGTTCGAGGTCCGCGGGCCCCGCACGACCCCTACGATCGCGGTCATACCGGGCAGCGCCGCGATGTTCTAGAATCGAACCAGACGAAGAAAGTCAGAAAGGGGAGATTCATGGACGAGGCTACCAAGTCGTCGAGCGGCGAGGTTCCGCTCGGACAACGCTTGTTCGACCGGCCGTTTCTGCTGCTCCTGTTCGGTCTGCTGGTGATGTTCGGGTTCTACACCCTCTGGGGTCTGATCGAGGTCCTCAGCCTGCCCCCTGCCGCCCTGCCCTGAACCGCGGAGGACCACACAATGGAATGGCATACCGCAGTCGTGTCGCCGCGCGGAGTCTGGTGGAAGCCCGCGGGGCGGCAGGAGCGTCTCTGGATCATGATCGCCTTCGCCTGGTGCATGGTGCTGTTCGCCATGATGCCCTTCTGGCACCTCAAGGGCGGACAGAACCCCTCGGGCATCCGCAGCCGGGTCGAGACCAAGGCCTTCGCCGTGCGGGTCGAGCGCTTCATCCAGGACTACCAGGTGGGGGAGGAGGCCGGGATCCCGGTGGTCGCGCCACCGCCGGGCAGCGACGTCTACCTCCAGGCCACGATGTGGGCCTGGAAGCCGGTCCTGCAGTTGGAGGAAGGGGCGAGCTACGTCCTGCACATCTCCTCCCTGGACGTCAACCACGGCTTCAGCCTGTACCCCGCCAACATCAACTTCCAGATCGTGCCGGGCTACGACTACGGCCTGGAGATCACGCCCAACTCCGTCGGCGAGTACAAGATCCTGTGCAACGAGTTCTGCGGCATCAACCACCACCAGATGCTGGGCAAGGTGATCGTGGTGCCGCCGGGTACGACGGCTGGAGCGGTGGGAGGTGAACGATGAGCAAGCCGAGCCTGACCGACGTGATCCTGCGACGGTGCCCGGTGACCGGGCTGGGGGTGGATCCCCATGCCGAGCGCTTCATCAAGCTGCACGCGGTGGTCGCGGTGGTGACCTTCCTGGTGGGCGTCGTGGCCGCGATCCTGCTGGCGCTCACGCGCTGGCAGGCGGTGCACCTGCTGCCGGCGGACTGGTACTACCGGCTCCTCACCGCCCACGGTCTCAACATGCTGATCTTCTTCATCATCTTCTTCGAGATCGCGATCCTCTACTTCGCGGGGCCGGTGGCGCTGTCGAGTCGCCTGCCGGCACCTCGTTTCGGCTGGCTCGTCTTCGGTCTGATGGTGGCCGGAGCGGTGCTCGTCGACGTCATGGTCTTCGCGGGCAAGGCCGACGTCCTCTTCACCTCCTACGTGCCGCTGCGCGCCGAGCCGCCGTACTACCTGGGGATCATCCTCTTCGCCGTCGGAGCCCTCCTCGGGGTCGGGCACTTCTTCGCCGCCCTGGTCGTGGCGAAGCGCGAGAAGAGCTACGAGGGCTCGGTGCCGCTCGTGACCTTCGGCGGGCTGACCGCGGCCATCATCGCGGTCATCACGCTCCTGCACGGCGCGGCGGTCTACATCCCCACCTACTTCTGGTCCCTCGGTCTCATGAACATGGACCCCCAGGTGTACCGCCTGATCTGGTGGGGGCTCGGGCACTCGTCGCAGCAGATCAACGTGGCGGCGATGGTCGCCGTCTGGTACCTGCTCGCCGGCCTCACGGTCGGCGCCGTCGTGCTCAACGAGAAGATCAGTCGGTGGGCCTTCGTGCTCTACATCGGCTTCATCTCCATGGCCTCCGCGCACCACCTCCTGGTCGACCCCGGCATGGGGCCGGCGTGGAAGGTGTGGAACACCAGCTACGCGATGTACCTCGCGGTGCTCGCCAGCATGATCCACGGCTTCACGGTGCCGGCCGGCATCGAGCTCGGTCAGCGCCTGCGCGGCTTCGTCAAGGGGCGGTTCGGGTGGCTGAAGAAGGCGCCGTGGAGCGATCCGGGGTTCTCCGGGATGTTCCTGTCCCTGTTGATCTTCGGCTTCCTGGGGGGGATCACGGGAGTGACCGTGGGCACCGAGCAGATCAACATCATCGCCCACAACACGCTGCGGATCCCCGGGCACTTCCATACGACGGTCGTCGGGGGCACGGCCCTCGCGTTCATGGCGCTCACCTACTACCTGCTCCCTCTCATCTTCCGCCGCAAGGTGGCGTTCTGGGGGATGGCGAAGCTCCAGCCCTACGTCTTCGCGGCGGGCATCACCACGATGTCGATGGGCATGACCTTCGCGGGCGTCTTCGGCGTGCCGCGGCGACACTGGGACATCTCGTTCTCCCAGGCGCCGTTCACGATGGAGTTCCCTCCCGCGGTCGACCTCCTCATGGCGCTGGTCGGGCTCGGCGGCGTGACCGCGGCGATCGGGGGGCTCATGTACATCCTGGTCGCCGTCAAGTCGGTCTTCTTCGGCGAGAAGCTGGATCTCGAGCGGCTCGAGCCCCGCATGGCCGGGGTTCCCCAGGGCGTGGCGAAGCTGCCGGCGCAGGTTCACAGCGGGCCCGCGGCGGAGGCCGTGCACGAGGGTGGGACGCCGGGGACGGTGGTACTGGTCTTCGTCTTCCTGGCGGTCTTCGTCCTCTACTACTTCACCAACTGGAAGCTGCTGTCGATGATCTGGAAGATCGGATGAGCGGCGGCGGGAGGGCGATCCAGGATCCCGGGGACGAGGTCGCAGCCCGGGAGGACGAGCGACCACGACTAGCCGGAAGCCTTCCCGCCTCTTTCGCCTTCTGGATCTTCGTGATCTGGGTCGCGGCCACGGCGCTGTGGTGGACTCTCGCCTTCGCGCCGTTGCCGCCGGCCGCCGTCTGGCTCGCCGAGGCCCGCACGGTGTGCTTCGGGACCCTGCCCGATGGTCTGCCCGACGACTGGGGGTGGGTCAGCCTGATCGGTTCGCCCCTCGCCATGCTCGGCTTCCTGCTGGCGGTTTGGGGGCGAGAGCTGAGGAGCGCGCTCGCCGTCCTGCCGGCGAGCCGTACGGGAAGAGCGGTGCTGGTCGGTCTGCTGGTCGTGCCGCTCCTGGGAGCCTGGATGGTCGGCTCGCGCGTGGCAGCGGCGCGGAGGATGGCGGCCGCCCTGGAGCTCGAGCGGCTCCCCGACGAGCTGCCGGAGGGCTACCCGCGGGGCGAGGCGCCCGCCCCCGCCCTCCGTCTCGTGGACCAATCGGGGCGCGAGCTGGATCTGGAGTCGTTGCGCGGCCGGCCGGTCCTGGTCACGTTCGCGTACGCGCACTGCCGAACCGTCTGTCCCCTGGTGGTCAGCGCCGTGCGCGACGCGGCGCTCGCGACGCCGGAGCTCGAGCCGTCGGTGGTGGTGGTGACGCTCGATCCGTGGCGCGATCGGCCGAGCGGTCTGGCCGAGCTTGCCCGCGGTTGGAGCCTCGACACCGTACCCCGAGCGCACGTTCTCTCCGGCGAGGTCGACCGGGTCGTCGAAACCCTGGAGGCATGGAAGATGGCCGCCGAGAGGGACGCGCGGAGCGGCGACATCGTGCACCCGGCCCTGGTCTACGTCCTCGATCCCGAGGGCCGCGAGGCCTTCGCCTTCCACAACCCGCCGGCGGCTTGGCTGGCGGAGGCCGTGCGGCGGGTGGCGGCGGGCTGAGTCGCGGACCGGAGCTCGTTGACGGAGGGTCAGTGCTGCGAGGGGGTCAGCGCTCCGAGTAGACCTCGAGCCCCCGGCGGTCGTCGAGCTGGACGAGCGTGATCCGGTCCGCCTGGAGCTCGACGGTCTCGTCGAGCCGGTAGACGGGCAGCGGTGGGTCCGGTGCCGCCTCGGGGGTCGACTCCGGGCGGTCGCCGCTCTCGGTGCTCCCCAGGTCGGGCTCGTAGCGCACCACGAGCCGCACGGTCCCCGGTGGCCACGTCATCTGGGCGTCGACGGTTCGGGGGCGGTCGGCCTTCATGCCGCCGGCCTCGACGAGCCGGTCGAGAACCCCCCGGCCGTCGATCGCCACCCGCAGCCGGTAGCTCGGCGCCACCCAGTCGCAGATCTCGGTGCGTCGCATGTGCACTGGCAGGGCGGCGAGCTCGGCCTCGGCCGGCTGGCGGCAGATCTCGAGGCGGGTCGCGGTCGTTCGCAGGGCAAGCCGCAGGACGGCCTCACCGGTCGGCCGGCCGTACGGGATCTGACCCAGGGCCGCCACCACGGTGAGGAGCGCCAGGGAGAAGATGCCGCGCCACACGCCGAGCAGGCGCTTGTGGGCGTCGCCGTCAGGAGGCCACATCCACCGCCTCGCATTCGTAGTCGACCGGTGCCGGCCGGGTCTTGGGGCCGTCCTTCAGCTCCGCGACCTCGTCGCGGAAGGCGGCGATGGCTCGGCATGCGGCCGGGAACTCGGTGCGCGCGTAGCTGCCGATCCGCACGCGACGCTTGTCCGCCCGCTCCTTGAGCTCGGCCTCACGGTCGTTGTAGACCCGTTCGGCGAGCCAGCGTGGACCCTCGCGGTAGAGGCAGTCGCGGTCGGCGCAGGTGAGGAGGAAGACGCCCGTAGCGCCTGCCGCCAGCAGGTGCTCGACGACCGACGTGTGCACCGATCCCGAGCAGCCCGAGGGAAACGGGAGGACCCCTTCGATGCTCGAGATCGCGGTGTCGTTGCCGAGGCCGAAGCCGCAGCCCACGACGACGACTCCGCCGGCGGGCAGGCGGCGCCCCCCGAGGAACCGCGCCAGGTCCTCGAGCTGGTCGCGTCCGCTGCGCTCGGGAGGCCCGACGCCCATGGGGGCGCACGAGCCCGCGCAGATGCCGCAGCTCACGCACAGTTGGGGATCCACCCGGGCCACGGTCGCGGACAGGGGCGACGGCACCGGCCGGGGCACCATCGAGATCGCCTCGTACGGGCAGTCGACGTAGCACTGCCCGCAGCCCGCGCACAGATCCTCGCGCACCCGGGAGGGACGGATCTCGTAGGAGCGGGGCCGCCACCAGAGCGGCACGGTGAACGCCAGGGCGCCCGCCGCGAGCCAGAAGGCGAGATGGCCCAGGGGAGGAGCCTGCCGTGCGACCGGCAGCCAGAAGGCGTAGAAGATGTCGAGCGGCACCGCCTGAGGCACCGACAGCACGTCGGCCTCGGGCGGCAGGGGGACCG
Source organism: uncultured bacterium (assembly GCA_905479655.1). GTDB lineage: Bacteria > Acidobacteriota > Thermoanaerobaculia > Multivoradales > JAHEKO01 > CAJQNK01. The sequence goes on from CAJQNK010000244.1 coordinate 13,313, forward strand.
GGAGCACCACGGAGACGACGGCGACCGAGAGAATCGCTCCCCGGTTCAGCCGCTTCGGGGGCAGCACGGGTGCCCTCGCGACCCGGGAGGTGTGGAGCCAGTACAGCGCCGCGAGGCCCAGGGGCAGGGCGACGTGCAGGAACAGGTTCATGAAGAAGAAGCTCCGCCCGACGCCGCCGGGCTGGCTGAACGAGCGGCTGATGGGTTCGGAGAGGATCGGCAGGAGATCGAGGAGGCGCGCCCCCTCGAGGGCCACCAGATGACCCTGGACGTCCCAGGCCATGACGAGCCCGGTCCAGCCGCAGAGCAGCAGGGCGGAGAGCAGCATGACGCCGGTGACCCAGGCCAGCGCGCGAGGTCCCCAGGTGCGCCCGGAGGCCAGCATCTTCAGTGCGTGGAAGGCGACGGCGACAACGGCGAGGTCCGCGCTGTAGCGATGGACGGAGCGCACCCATCCGCCGATCCAGCCGGAGTCGAGGCTCGCGACGGAGGCGTAGGGCTCGGCGATGCGGTAGAAGATGAAGAGGTAGATGCCGGTCAGGAGCGTGAGGAACAGGAACGTGACCGCCAGGGAGCCACTCTTGTAGAGAGGGTTCAGCTCCGATGTGTAGACGGCGTTGAGCAGCCGGTCGACGGGCGCCAGGAGCCGCTCCAGGAGGGCCGCCGCCCGGGGCCGCGGCGTCGGCGCGCCGGGCGCACCCACGGCGCCCGAGGTCTCGGGTCTCGATCCAGGCATGGTTGGACGTAGGGTACCAGTCGCCCACCGGCTCCCGTATGACCGCCATCGTCCGCTCCGCCCCCTCGAGGCCGGCTGGGTTATGCTGCTTCGACGATCCAACTCGCTCCACCACGCGCGTGAGCTCAACACCATCGAGGTGACCCTGGACGCCATCCGCTGGCTGACGACCCGCTACGGCTCCGACAGCCGCGTTACCTACCTGACCGAGATCGGGACGGACTTCCAGCCGCCGTTCGACGACACCCGGGCCGAGGTCGAGCGGGTCCGCCCCGGCTGGCAGATGCTCCTCGACGCGCCGTCCGTCGGGCCGCTCGTCCAGGGGCACGTGCGCGACGCGGCGACCGCGGAGCCGATCGCGGCGAAGCTCGACTCCGACCTCGTGCCCTTCACCGAGGGCGAGCGGCGCGCCAGCGAGCCGGTCTTCGGACGGTTCGGTTGGCTGCTCATCCCCGGCCTGCACGAGCTGACGTTCTCGGCCCCGGGCTACGAGCCGCTGTCGATCCCGGTCGACTCGCAGCTCGGAGGGGTCGAGGTGGAGGTGGATCTCGTGCCGCTGGCGACCTCCGATCGGTAGGTCGCCCCGGGGTCCGGGCTGGAGTCCGTCCGGCCTGGCTTGCGGTGGCTCGTGACTCCTCGTAGAGGACGGCCGCTCCGGAGCCTTCCGCGCTTCCGGAGGGACGGCGAGCGACCCCGACTCAACCCCTCGTCCTGTCATGGCAGCTGAAGGAGGGAGCACGCCCTCGGAGGCC
>CAJQNK010000245.1 GCA_905479655.1 uncultured bacterium
TCTACTGCGAGGTCGTATGTGCCTGAACCTGCTGCGTTACGCTCCCGTCGGCCTCCTCGACGTACCGACAGTACGCCTGCGTCGGCCTCGGTCGCAAGCCTTGCATCTTCAGGCACCTACGACCTCTCGCGACGATTCCCGATGAGAAGGTCAGGGTAAGCTGCCGACCGCTCGAGCCGCATCCGAACACCGAGAGACTCCCTCCGCACCGAGACCAGAGGCACGCGAGAATGCTCCGAGTCGAATCCGAGACCGGCCGCCTGCGGCGCGTCCTCGTACACCGGCCGGGCCGGGAGATCGACTGGATGGTGCCCTCCATGATGGAGGAGCTCCTGTTCGACGACATCCTGTTCGGCCGGCAGGCGCGGCGCGAGCACGACCGGTTCCGGCAGGTGCTGGAGGCGGCCGAGGTGGAGGTGCTGGACTCGCAGGACCTGCTGGCCGAGGTCCTGACAGAGTCCGGCCCCCGGACGGAGATCCTGGGAGAGCTGGCGGCGAAATTCGAGCTGCGGTCGGAGCTGGCGGAGCGGCTGGCCGATGTCGAGGCCGCCCATCTGGCGCAGGTTCTGGTCTCGGGTCTACGGACGTCGGGTCCCCAGCTCCAGGCGAGCTACCGCTTCTTCGACCTGCCGCCGCTGCCCAACTACTTCTTCCAGCGGGATCCGCAGGTGGTGCTGGGCGACCGCGTCGTCATCTCTTCCATGGCGACCGACGCCAGGAAGCGCGAGCCCTTCCTGGCCCGAGCCCTGTTCCGCCACCACCCCGCCCTGGCCGGCCCCGGCGCCCTCATCTCGGTCTCCGGTCCGCCCGCCGGCGTGGCGGAGCACGACCCGTCGTCGCCGCGCCCGACCCTCGAAGGCGGGGACGTCCTCGTGGCGGGGCCGGATCTGCTGCTGGTGGGCATCAGCGAGCGGACGAACCGCAGCGGGGTGGAGCGGCTGGCGGAGCACCTGCGGCGGGAGGAGACCGGCTTCCGGCACCTCGTCATCGTCGAGCTGCCCCACGGCCGCTCGTACATGCATCTCGACACCGTCTTCACCTTCATCGACGAGGACGTCTGCCTGGCGTACCTGCCCGTCATCCAGGCGGGGCACCTGCAGTCGGCCCGCGCCTACCGGGTCGACCTGCGGGCCTCCCGCCTGGCCTTCACGACGGCCCCGTCGCTGCTCGCGGCCCTGGAGGACCTGGGGCGCAAGCTCGAGATCGTCCCCTGCGGCGGCGTGCGCGATGCGGTCGACCAGGACCGGGAGCAGTGGACGGACGGGGCCAACGCCTTCGCCGTGGCGCCGGGTGTCATCCTGCTCTACCGACGGAACCAGCGGACGACGGAGGAGCTGCGCTCGCGCGGCTGGCGGGTCGTGCGGGAGGAGGACGTCCTCTCCGGCGAGGAGCCCGTGCTGGGCCAGGGCCGCACCGTCGTCACCATCCAGGACCACGAGCTCTCCCGCGCCCGCGGGGGGCCCCACTGCATGACCATGCCCCTGGAGCGGGATTGAGCGCGGCCGGCTCGCCCGCCCGGGGAGCGACGGAGAGACCTTCCATGTCCGAGCGTGACCTGATCTCCATCCGCGACCTCGACGCCACCCGGGTGGCCGGGCTCTTCCGACTGGCCGCCCGTGTGAAGGCCGACAAGGCCGCCTACCGCGGCGAGCTGGCAGGCCAGAGCCTCGCCATGATCTTCCAGAAGTCGTCCACCCGCACGCGGGTCAGCTTCGAGGTCGGCATGCTCGAGCTCGGCGGCCACGCCCTGTTCCTCTCGAGCCGCGACATCCAGCTCGGCCGCGGCGAGACGATCTCGGACACGGCGCAGGTGCTGTCGCGCTACGTCGACGGGATCATGGCGCGCACCTTCGCGCACCAGGACGTCGTCGACCTCGCTCGCTTCGGCACGGTCCCCGTGATCAACGGCCTCACCGACGACCTGCACCCGTGCCAGGGGCTCACCGACTACTTCACGCTGACGGAGGTCTTCGGCGACCTCGAGGGCCGGAGGATCGCCTACGTCGGTGACGGCAACAACGTCGCCCATTCCCTGCTCTTCGGGGCGACGCGGGTGGGCATGGAGATCGCGGTCGCGACCCCGCCGGGCTACGAGATGGACGAGGGGTACCTCGCCGCCGCCCGGGAGGAGGCGGAGCGGGCCGGCACCTCGATCGAGGTCGGCCACGACCCCCGGGCGGCCGCCCGGGGCGCCTCCTGCGTCTACACCGACGTCTGGGCCTCGATGGGCCAGGAGGAGGAGGCGAAGGAGCGGCTGCGGGCGTTCGAGGGCTTCCAGGTGGACGCGCCGCTCATGGCCGAGGCGGAGGACGACGCCGTCTTCCTCCACTGCCTGCCATGCCACCGCGGCGAGGAGGTCGCCGCCGAGGTGGCCGACGGCCGCTGGAGCCGCATCTTCGACCAGGCGGAGAACCGGCTCCACGTGCAGAAGGCGATCCTGCTGTGGGCGATGGGCGGGGCGGAGCTGGGGGCGTAGCAGCCCGTGGTGAAAGGCGAGACACGCTGCGAGCGGCCCTCTTCTCCGGACTCTTCGTTGGGAATCCTCCCCGATTCACCGAATCGAGTGCGGATTCCCGCCTTGATTCCGCCGGCGTCCTGCGTCTTCCCCGGCGGTTCCTTCCCGCCCGCGCTGCCGCTCTCCGAAACGGGTGCGACCTCGGATGGCGCCTTCGCGTCTTCGCGTGAGTCTCCTACGGGCTGAACCTGCGTGACTTGCAGATCCCGAGCGACCTTCGCCCCCGGCCGCCGGGATCAGCCCCCGCCGCCCTCGTCCCCCACGAGCCTGCCCAGCAGGTCCCGCCACGCCCGGGCCCGGTGGCTCTCCCGGTCCTTTTCGGCGGCCGGCGTCTCGCCCCAGGTGCGCTCCCAGCCCTCGGGAACGAAGATGACGTCCCAGCCGAAGCCGCCGTCGCCCCGGGGCTCGACGGCGATCCGGCCGCGCACGGCGCCGTCGCCGTGGACCCGGCGGTCGCCGGCCAGGAGCAGCAGGCGGCAGCGGGCGGTGGCGCGGTCGTCGCCCAGGGCGTGCACCGTGCGGGCGATCCCCTCGGGGCCCGTCGCCTCGAGCATCCAGCGCACCAGTGTGCCGGGGAAGCCGCCGAGGGCGTCGAGCTCCAGGGAGGTCTCGTCGACGATCACCGGCCGGCCCAGGCGGCGCCGGGCGTCGACCGCCTTGGCGGTGACGATGTCCGCGAGCGAGGCTGACTGGATCTCCGGCAGGTCGACGGCGCGCGAGTCGAGCTCGAAGCCCGCGAGGCGCCGGTGCTCGGCCAGCTTGCCGGCGTTGCCGGTGACCAGCACGGTGGTGGCGGGCACCGGGGCGCCGTCGGCCCGGCGGGCCGCGAGGTCGGCCACCAGGCCGGCGACGGCCTCCTCGAGCTCGTCCAGCGAGCCGTCGTTGTCCAGGATCCGGTGGGCCACCTCGCGGCGCCGCTCCCCGCCGCCCTGGGCGGAAAGGCGCCGGGCGGCCTCCGCCGGGTCCATGCCGCGCTCGGCCGCCCGCGCGAGACGGCGCTCGGGGGCGGCCTCCACCGTCACCACCAAGTCGAAGTCGGGTGCCAGGCCCGCCTCCACCAGGAGGGTCGCCTCCATCACCAGGATCCCCTCCCGCTGGGCGGCCCAGGCCTCGTAGCGGTCCCGCACTAGGGGGTGGACCTCGGCCTCCAGTCGCCGCCGCGCCTCCCGGTCGGTGAACACGAGTCGGGCGACCCCCTCGTGGTCGACGGAGCCGTCCGGGCGCAGGGCGTCGTCGCCGAAGAGGCGCGCCACGGCGTCGGCCCCGGGTTGCCCCGGGGCGTAGAGCTCGGCCACCAGGCGGTCGGCGTCCACCACGTGGCAGCCGCGCTCCGCCAGCAGTCGGGCCACGGTCGACTTGCCGCTGGCGAGGCCGCCGGTCAACCCCACCTGGATGCGCTTCACCGCGACTCTCCCGGTGCGGCCGCGGTCCCCTGGCGGCGTCGCGCCGCCCTCACGGTGTTGACCAGCAGGCAGGCCACGGTGAGGGGGCCGACGCCGCCGGGCACCGGCGTGTAGGCCGCGGCGCGGGCGAAGGCCCGGGGGTCGACGTCGCCGACCAGGACGGAGCCCCGGCGCTCGAACGTCTCGAGGCGCTCCGGCCGGTCCGGGAACAGGCGCTCGACCTCGGCGCGGTCCTCGAGGCGGTTGATGCCCACGTCGACCACCACCGTTCCCGGCGCGACGTGCTCCTCGCCGAAGAAGGCCGGCCGGCCGATGGCGGCCACCAGCAGCTCGGCGCCCCGGCACAACTCCTTCAGGTCTTGGGTTCTGGAGTGGGCGAAGGTGACCGTGGCGTTGCGCCGCAGGAGCAGCGCCGCGAGCGGCTTGCCCACGAGGTGGCTGCGTCCCACGATCACCGCCCGCCGGCCCTCGATCTCGACGCCGTTGCGCTCCAGCAGCTCGACGATCCCCGACGGTGTGGCCGGCACGAAGGTCTCCCGGTCGAGCCACAGCCGGCCGACGCTCACCGGGTGGAAGCCGTCCACGTCCTTGGCCGGGTCGATGCGCTCCAGGACCCGGCTCGAATCCAGGTGGCCGGGGAGCGGGAGCTGCACCAGGATCCCGTCCACCGCGTCGTCGGCGTTGAGACCGTCGACGGTGGCCAGCAGCTCCACCTGCGTCGTCTCACTCGGAAGCCGCAGCACAGCGCCGACGATCCCGGCCTCCTCCGAGGCCCGGGTCTTGCTCCCGACGTAGACCTGGGACGCCGGGTCGTCGCCCACGAGCACTGCGGTGAGGCCGGGGGGACGGCCGCCGGCCGCCACCAGTTGCCGCACGTCGTCGGCGACCTCGGCGCGGATCTCGGCCGCCGCCCGGCGTCCGTCCAGGATCCGCGGTTCGCTGGGGGTCTCTCTGTCGGTGGGTCGGGTCATGCTGGATCTCCGGGAGGCGCGGGCTCCGGGCGGCGTCCCGTGTAGAGCGCCACGATGCCGGCGGTCAGGTTCTCCCAGCGCGCGTCCTCGAAGCCCGCCTCGGCCATGCGCTCCACGAACGCCGCCCTCTGGGGGAACCCCAGGACCGACTCGGGGAGGTAGCGGTACGCCGTCGCGTCAGGGGACAGGCGTCGCCCTATCCACGGCAGCAGGCGCAGGAAGTAGAAGAGGTAGAGCTGCCGGAGGCCGGGCAGGGTCGGCACCGCGAACTCCAGGATGGCGACTCGGCCGCCCGGGCGGAGGATGCGGGCCATCTCGGCGAGCGCGGTGTCCAGGTCCGCCACGTTGCGCAGCCCGAAGCTCACCGTGGCGCCGTCGAAGCGGGCGTCGGGCAGCGGCAGCGCCAGGCTGTCGCCGGCGAGCCCCCGCGGGCGGGGCCGCCCCGCCCGTCGCCGGGCCAGACTCCGGTACTTCCCCCGGGCCAGCGCCAGCATCGGGACGCAGAAGTCGGCCGCCGTGACCCGGTGACCCCGCTCGGCGAGGGCGAGGGCCTGGTCGCCGGTGCCGCAGCACAGGTCCGCCACCCGCGAGCCGGCCGGAAGCCCCAGCGCTACGGCCGAGCGCTTGCGCCACGCGACGTCCATGCGCGCCGAGAGCAGCCGGTTCAACAGGTCGTAGCGCGGCGCCACGCGGCCGAACATCGCCTGGATCCGCGCGCCGTCCTTGTCCAGGTCGACGGACTGGGATACGGTCGGCGGCCGATCGGGTGATGCGGCTGAGCTCGCTCGGTCGTGCCCCGCGGGACGGTCGTCGGAGGCGTGGCTCGGATCGAGAGGCATGGCGGGGCGGGCGGACCGGGGCGGGCGGAACGGGGCGGAGGGGCCGGGGTGGACGAGGACGGTCGATCTGACGGGGCGGTCGGTTGTTCGGCTCGATCGAACGGGCCGGGCGGGGCCGTCGGGCTCCCCCGGGACGATGAGGCGTTGACCAGCCGGTCGGGAGCATATCCGACCCCTCGGCGTCAGGGCGGCGGTGGTTGACACGCGTCCGCGCCTCAACGTAACATCGGTGGTTCTTGTGCAGCAGGGGTTCGCCCGCCGCTGCCCACCCCCGAGGAGAAGCGCAGTGATTCCCAAGACCTACAGTCCCAAGCCTGCCGAGGTGGAGCGCAGGTGGTACGTGGTGGACGCGGCCGGCATGCCCCTGGGGCGCCTCTGCACGAGGGTGGCCCGGGTTCTCACCGGCAAGCACCGCCCGATCTATGCGCCGCACGTCGACACCGGCGACTTCGTCATCGTGCTCAACGCCGCGAAGACCGTTCTCTCCGGCACCAAGGAGCAGGACAAGATGTACTACCGCCACAGTGGCAAGCCGGGCACGCTCCGGAGCGAGACGGCGGCGCGCCTGCGTCGGCGTCGCCCGGAGAGGATGGTCGAGCTCGCGGTCCGCGGCATGCTGCCGAAGAACCGCCTCGGCCGCCGCCAGCTCAGGAAGCTGAAGGTCTACGGCGGCTCCGAGCATCCCCACGAGGCGCAGCAGCCCCAACCCCTAGAGATCTGAGCCCGCCCGAGATCCAGCCCCTAGCGATTCAGGCCAGAAGGCTACGAAGGAGCCCCACACCTTGAGCGATTTGCAGTATTACGCCACCGGGCGTCGCAAGACCGCGACGGCTCGTGTCTTCATCCGGCCCGGCTCGGGCGGGTTCGAGATCAACTCTCGCGACTTCGACGAGTACTTCCCGAGTGAGGTCTTGAAGATGATCGTCAAGCAGCCCCTGGCGCTCACGGAGACCGACGGCAAGTTCGACATCTCCGCGACCGTGATCGGCGGCGGCGCCTCGGGCCAGGCCGGTGCGATCCGCCACGGCATCTCGCGCGCTCTCCTCGAGTACAACGGCGAGCTGCGCGAGCGACTCAAGGCGGCTGGCCTCCTAACCCGCGACCCGCGCATGAAGGAACGGAAGAAGTACGGGCAGAAGGGCGCCCGGGCGCGGTACCAGTTCAGCAAGCGGTAACAGGAGGAAGATTCGTGGCTGTAGACATTACGATGAAGGAGCTCCTGCGGGCCGGTGTCCACTTCGGTCACCAGACCCGCCGTTGGAACCCGAAGATGAAGCGTTTCATCTTCGGCAAGCGCAACGGCATCTACATCATCGACCTGCAGAAGACGCTCGCCCACTTCCAGCACGCGGCCGACTTCTTCTTCGAGCTCGGACGCACGAACGGCCGGATCCTGTTCGTCGGGACCAAGCGTCAGGCGCAGGACGTGGTGGCGGAGGAGGCGCGGCGCTGCGGTCAGTACTTCGTGATCCACCGTTGGCTCGGAGGCACGCTGACCAACTTCGTCACCATCCGCAACTCCCTGGATCGTCTGAAGGAGATCGAGGGCTGGCTGGAGGACGAAGAGGGCTCGGCCCTGACGAAGAAGGAGTTGCTGCGCCTCGACCGCGAGCGCCAGAAGATGGTGCGCAACCTCGAGGGTATCCGCGAGATGGATCGGCTGCCGGACGCGCTCTTCGTGATCGACCCCAAGAAGGAGGGGATCGCTATCGCGGAGGCCAACAAGCTCGGCATTCCTGTCGTGGCGATCGTCGACACGAACTGCGACCCGGAGCTGGTCGACTACATCATCCCGGGCAACGATGACGCGATTCGCACCATTCGGCTGTTCACGTCGCGGCTGGCGGACGCCTATCTCGAGGGCAACGGCCAGCTGGTCGCCGCCCTGGAGGCGCAGGTGAAGGTGAAGGTGGCGGAGGTGGCGGCCGAGGAGGCAGCGGAGGCCGAGGCAGCCGCCGCGGCGGAGGCCGAGGATGTCGCGAAGGCGGAGGCCGAGCCGGCGGTGGAGGCCGAGGCTCCCGAGGCCTGAACCTGAACCCACCCACCCCGAGGCCGCGAGAGGCGTTCCGAGGGGAGAGTCCAACCAGAGAGCGATCCGCCGCGCCGGAGACGGGGCGGCGGTGGAGGGAGACGGGTCAGCACGAGCTTCGCTTGCGAAGACTTGGCTGACCCGCTTCCGTGTCAAGCCAGCCCCGGCGATTCCGGGGTTGGTCCGAGCCACCAGGACGATCCGGGCCCGGCGGGCCCGTTGCAAGGAGATGAGTGCCATGCAGGTGACGGCGAAGATGGTCAAGGACCTCCGGGAGCGCACGGGCGCTCCGATGATGGACTGCAAGGAAGCCCTCGGGGAAGCGGGCGGCAACCTGGACGAGGCCGTCGTCCTCCTGCGCAAGAAGGGGATGGCCGCGGCCGCCAAGAAGGCGGGTCGGGCGACCGCCGAGGGTGCGGTCGGCTCCTACATCCACGCCGGGGGCAAGATCGGCGTGCTGCTGGAGATCAACTGCGAGACGGACTTCGTGGCGCGGACGGACGACTTCCAGGACCTCATGAAGGACGTGGCGATGCACATCGCGGCGGCGGACCCCCGTTTCGTGCACCGGGACGAGGTCGACGGCAAGGTCCTGGCCTCGGAGCGGGATATCTACCGCCAGCAGGCGATCGACTCCGGCAAGCCGGAGAAGATCGTGGATCGGATCGTCGAGGGCAGGATGGAGAAGTTCTACGGCGAAGCCGTGCTCCTCGAGCAGCCCTTCGTCAAGAACCCCGACGTGACGGTGGGCGAGCTGGTCGCCTCCTATGTCGGCAAGCTCGGCGAGAACATCCAGGTCAGCCGCTTCTCCCGCTTCCGCCTGGGCGAGGGCCTGGGCGACGCCGACTGAGACTCTTTCGTAGTGCTGCCGGTCGGGCGGCGTCGCCCCGGCCGGCGCGCGAGCCTGTAGGGAGGAACTCGATGACCGACATGCCGGCCTATCGGAGGATCGTCCTCAAGCTCTCCGGAGAGGCCCTGATGGGCTCTCAGAGCTTCGGGATCGACGAGGATGTCGTCAGGAGGGTCGCCGAGGAGATCCGGGAGGTTCACGCCTTCGGGGTCGAGATCGGCGTGGTCATCGGCGGCGGCAACATCATCCGCGGAGTGGCCGCCAGCGCTCGGGGCATCGAGCGGGTGACGGGCGACTACATGGGCATGCTGGCCACCGTGATCAACGCGCTGGCGCTGCAGGACGCCCTCGAGAAGAGCGGGGTGGTCACCCGGGTTCAGACCGCCATCGACATCCGCGACGTAGCGGAGCCGTTCATCCGGCGCCGGGCCATCCGGCATCTGGAGAAGGGGCGGGTCGTGATCTTCGCGGCGGGCACCGGCAGCCCCTTCTTCACGACCGACTCGGCGGCCGCCCTGCGCGCGAACGAGATCCGGGCGGACATCCTCCTGAAGGCGACGGGCGTGGACGGCATCTACACCTCGGATCCCAGGGAGGATCCGGAGGCGCGCCTCCTGCCGAAGGTCACCTACCAGCAGGTCCTGGAACAGAATCTGCGGATCATGGACGCCGCGGCCATCAGCCTGTGCCGCGAGAACGGGATGCCGATCGGCGTGTTCAAGCTGCTCGAGCCCGGCAACATCCGGCGCATGGTGCTCGGCGAGGCTCTCGGCTCCCTGGTGGTGTCCGAGGATCCGGGCGCCGACGCGGTGTAGTATTCGTCAGCAAGCCGAGGAGGTGCGATGCAAGAAGTTTTCAAGGCGACCGAGCTCAAGATGAAGGCTGCGTTGGACCACTTTCACCAGGAGCTGAAGCAGCTCCGCACGGGCCGGGCGTCCCTGAGCCTGCTCGAAGGAGTCCAGGTGGACTACTACGGCACACCGACGCCTGTGAGCCAGGTCGCGAACCTGTCCGTCCCCGACGCCACGATGATCGTGGCGCAGCCCTACGATCCGACGCTGATTCCCGCCATCGAGAGGGCGATCATGAAGGCCAACCTGGGCCTCAATCCGTCGAGCGACGGGCGGGTCGTCCGGATTCCGGTGCCCACGCTGACGGAGGAGCGGCGCCGCGAGATCGTCAAGGTGGCGCACGACCAGGCCGAGAGCGCCCGCAATGGAGTGCGCCAGGGCCGTCGGGACGGCAACGACGAGCTCAAGCGGATGGAGCGAGAGAAGGAGATCGGCCAGGACGACGAGCGGCGTGGGCTGGACGAGATCCAGAAGCTCCACGACCACTACATCGCCGAGATCAACACGAGTCTCGAGAAGAAGGAAAAGGACATCCTGACGGTCTGAGGGCGCCGGTCCCCGGCGCCCGCCGGAGCTCCCCCTGTCCCTCGTGCCGCCTGTCGTCCACGCCCTGGTCCCGGCCGCCGGCTCGGGCTCGCGCTTCGGCGCCTCGAGACCGAAGCAGTTCCTGCCCGTCGCCGGACGGCCACTGCTGCTCTGGACCGTGGACACCCTGCTCTCGTGCGGGGTCGCGAGCGTCGTCGTGGCGCTGCCGGCGGCCGGGATGTCGTGGGCTGCCCACCTCCCTGACGATCCCCGGGTGCGTTGCGTGGCGGGGGGCGCCACGCGCCAGGCGTCCGTGGCGCTGGCGCTCGCGGCCTCGCCCGCGGAACCGGACGAGCTCGTCCTGGTTCACGACGGCGCGCGCCCCGCGGTAGCCCCCGACGACGTCCGCTCGGTCGTCGAGGCGGCGCGGCGGCGGGGCGGAGCCGTGCTCGGTCGGCGGGTCGCCGACACCCTGAAGCGGCTCGAGGGCGACCGCGTCGTCGAGACCGTCGACCGGCGCGAGCTGTTCCGCGCCGAGACGCCCCAAGTCTTTCCCCGGCGGCGTTTGGAGGAGGCGCTGGCGACGGCGGCGCGCGACGGCGTGGAGGGCACCGATGAGGCGGCGTTGGTCGAGCGTCTCGGGGGCCCCGTGGTCGTCGCCGTCGAGGCGGCTCATCCCAATCCCAAGGTGACTCGCTCCGGCGACGAGGCGTGGGTCGCCTCCCTGTTGGCGGCCGGGCGTGCGCCGGCCACGACGAGGAGGAGCAAGATGTCGATGAGGATCGGCCAGGGTTACGACGTTCACCGTCTCGTGGCGGGTCGTCCGCTGGTGCTCGGGGGCGAGGAGATCCCCTTCGACCGGGGTCTCGACGGCTTCTCGGACGCCGATGTGCTCCTCCATGCGCTGGGGGACGCCTTGTTGGGGGCCGCGGGACTCGGTGACCTGGGCGAGCACTTCCCCCCCGGCGACGAGCGCTGGCGAGGTGCTTCGAGCGTCGACCTGCTCGGCCGCATCGTGGTCCTGTTGGCCGAGGCCGGGTGGCGGCCGGTGAACTGCGACCTGACCCTGGTGGCGGAGGCGCCGAAGCTGGCTCCCTACCGGGAGAGCATTCGCCGGCGCGTCGGCGGTGTGCTCGGCATCGGACCGGAGGCCGTCGGCCTGAAGGCGACGACGAACGAGCTTCTGGGCTTCGTGGGTCGCGAGGAGGGGATGGCGGCGCTGGCGGTGGCCCTGGTGACGGGCGACGGGCCCGCGGCGAAGGAGGGCGCATGAGGATCTACGGCTACCACCCGGTCCGCGAGGCCCTGCGGAGTCGCTCCGGAGAGATCCGGCGACTTCTCGTCGGCACGCGCCGATCCGGCAGCCGCGCCGACGAGATCCTGGCCCTGGCGGCGGAGTCGGGGGTCCCGGTCGAGCGGGTCGCGGACGAGCGGTTGGACCCGGTGGGCGAGTCGGTCCACAACGGGTTCGTCGCCGAGCTGGGGGACGCCGGGCCGGTGGCGGGCGCGGAGACGAGCGACCCCGGTCTGGTGGTCCTGGCCGAGGACGTCCAGGACCCGCGCAATCTGGGAGCCCTGCTGCGGGTGTGCGAAGGGGCGGGCGTGGGGCGGGTGCTGCTGCGGGACCGCGGCAGCGCCCCCGTCTCTCCGACGGTGGTCAAGACGTCGGCTGGGGCCGCGGAGTGGCTGCCCGTGGAGCGGGTTCCCAACACGGCCCGGGCCATCCAGGATCTCCAGGACGAGGGCTACTGGGTCTACGGCGCGGATGCCGCCGGCGTCCCTCCGTGGAGCCTCGATCTGACGGGGCCGGTGGTCCTGTGCGTGGGAGGAGAGGAGAAGGGCCTGCGCCGACTCACCCGCGAGCGGTGCGACGCCCTGGTGGGTCTGCCGATGCGCGGACGCGTCGAGTCCCTGAACCTGGCGACCGCCGCCGCGGCGATCCTGTACGAGGCGGTCCGGCAGCGGGAAGGCGGCGGATCGTAGCCGCCGGAGACGACCCGGGGGCTAGCCTGACCTTCTCACCAACTATCTACTACGAGACCGTATGTACCTGAATCTGCGGCGTTACGCTCTGCTCGGGCTCCTCGACGTACAGACAGTACGACTGCGTCGCCCTCGGTCG
>CAJQNK010000246.1 GCA_905479655.1 uncultured bacterium
TCTCGCGACCAACACCTGGTCGCCGGCCGCGCCGATGCCCGAGCCGCGCGACCACCCGGGCGTCGTGGCGTTGGACGGGCTGGTCTACGTCGTCGGGGGCTTCGCCGGCGACTTCCTCGCCCGCGCGACGGTGTTCGTCTACGACCCGGCGGCGGACGAGTGGGGCTCGGTCGCCCCGCTCCCCGAGGCGCGCGGAGCCGGGGTGGCGGTGGCTCTCGACGGCAGGATCTACCACCTCGGCGGCACCTCGCCGGCAGGCTCGGCGCGTCGCGAGACCTTCGTCTACGAACCGGCGACCGACTCCTGGTCCCGGGGCGCGGACATGCCGACGGCGCGGGAGCATCTCGTGGCGGTGGTCGCCGATGGGGCGGCGTACGCGATCGGCGGTCGGGTCGGTGTGGCCACGGCGGTGAACGAGCGCTACGACCCGGTCACCGACCTCTGGACGACGAGGGCCCCCATGCCCACGGCGCGCAGCGCCATGTCGGCCGCCGCGGTGGGCGACCGGATCGTGGTGGCGGGCGGCGAAGTGCCGATGCTGTTCGCCGTCAACGAGATCTACGATCCGCTGACGGACACCTGGACCTGCCAGGAGCCCATGGCGCTGGCCCGCCACGGGGCCTACGCCGTCGCCCTGGACGACGGGGTCATGGTGCCGGCCGGCGGCACCATCCAGGGTGTGGCTCCGTCGGCCTACGCGGACGTCTTCTTCCCGGGGCCGAGCCTGGTCCTCGACGGAGCCTGCCCCGGCGCGGCCAGCGTCTCGATCGCGGGCGTCGGGCCGGGGGGCGACCTCGCGGTGCTCGCCGCCGCCGCCGAGGGGAGCTTCACGATCCCGTCGGGCCTGCCGTGCGCCGGCACGACCCTGGCTCTCGCCGCTCCGGTGTCGCTAATGACGACGGCGACCGCGGACGACGCGGGACGCCTGGCGCGGGACCTGACGCTCCCGCCCGCGGCCTGCGGCCGGGTGCTGCAGGTGCTGGACCTCGGGACCTGCCGCCCCGGAAACCTGGCCACCGCGGGCGCCACGGCGGAGGGGCGGCGATGAGCGGCTTCGTCCGCGCGGACGACTACTCCTCCCCGAGCTCCGCGGACACCCGTCGCAGGGCGGCCAGGACCGCCTCCGCCAGCCGGTCGATCTCCGCTTCGGTCATGGGGGTCGACAGGAAGGCGGCGCCGGTGTGGACCAGGGCGATCCCCTCGTCGTAGAGCGCCGAGATGAACCGTCCCAGGGCCTGGCGCTCGTGCGGCGTCGGGAACGAGGAGCGGTAGTCCCGCGGCGGCCGGGTCCGCATGTGGATGCGGAAGGCGGAGGCGGCGCCCGTGACGCTGGCGGGCGCCCCGGAGACGGCGATCGCCTCGGCGATGCGCTCCCGGGCCATCAGGCCGAGGCGGTTGAGACGGGCGACGGTGTCGACGTCGAACAGCTCCATGGCCGTCAGGCCGGCGGTCATGGTCATGGGGTTGGCCGAGAAGGTGCCCGAGTGGGGCAGGCGGGGAGGCAGCCCACCCTGGGGGGCGAAGACGCCCATGACCTCCTCGCGACCGGCCAGGGCGCCGACCGGGAGCCCGCCGCCGATGATCTTCCCGAGGGCCGTGAGGTCCGGGTGCCCCGAGTAGCGCTGCTGCATGCCGCCGAACTCGGCGCGGAAGGTGATGACCTCGTCGAACACGAGGAGCGAGCCGTCGTGACGCGTCCAGTCGCGCAACGCCATGACGAAGTCGTTGCGCGCCGGCACGAGCCCGAGGCGATGGGGCATGGGGTCCACCAGCACGCAGGCGATCTCGCCCCGGTGCTCGTCCAGGGAGGCGACCGCGTCCTCCGGGTCGTTGAACGGCAGGACGACGACGTCCTGCAGGACGCCCGACGGGGTGCCCACGGCCAGCGGCACCGACGAGGGCCGTTCCGCGCGCCCCCAGGTCTCGGGCGCCGGGGCCTGGCTGACCTCGGCGTAGTCGTACGAGCCGTGGTAGGTCCCCTCGACCTTGGCGATCCGGGGCCGGCCGGTGAAGGCGCGGGCGGCCTTGAGCGCCGCCATGATCGCCTCGGTGCCCGAGTTCATGAAGCGGATCTTGTCGAAGCCCGCGGTCCGCTCGCACAGGTGGCGGGCGAGGCGGATCTCGACCTCCGTGGCCAT
Organism: uncultured bacterium; assembly: GCA_905479655.1. Lineage (GTDB taxonomy): Bacteria > Acidobacteriota > Thermoanaerobaculia > Multivoradales > JAHEKO01 > CAJQNK01. The sequence goes on from CAJQNK010000246.1 coordinate 2,139, forward strand.
GGTGCAGGCGGTGCCGCGGCGGAGTTGCTCGGAGAGGGCCGCCACGATCGCCGGGTGGGCGTGGCCGTGGATGAGCGAGGCCATGTTGTTGGCGAAGTCGATCCGCTCGACGCCGTCGACGTCGACGATCCGGCAACCCTCGGCACGGGACAGGTACAGGGGATGGGGCTCGCGGAGCAGCGTGTTGCGGCTGACGCCGCCCGCGATGAATCGCTGACCCTGAAGCCACAGCTCGGCGCTGCGCTGGCTCATGGTTGTCTCCCGGGAGGCTGGGCCGGCTCGCCTAGGCGAGCGGCGCCCCCGTCTTGTCACGCACCTCGTCCTCGGTGACGCCGGGGGCGGTCTCCAGGAGTCGGAGCCCCTCCCGCGCCACCTCGATGACGGCCAGGTCGGTGTAGATCCTCGACACGACCCGCCGGCCCGTGAGCGGGTAGGTGCACCGCTCCACGATCTTGGGCTCGCCCGTCTTGGTCACGTGTTGCGTCAGCACCAGCACGGTCTTCACGCCGACCACCAGGTCCATGGCGCCGCCCACCGCCGGGATGGCCCCGGGCTCGCCGGTGGACCAGTTGGCGAGGTCGCCCTCGCGCGAGACCTGCATGGCGCCCAGTACGCAGACGTCGAGGTGCCCGCCGCGGATCATGGCGAAGCTGTCCGCGTGGTGGAAGAAGGAGGCGCCGGGGATCATCGTCACGGGCCTCTTGCCCGCGTTGATCAGCTCCGGGTCCTCCTCGCCGGGCGCGGGGGGCGGACCCATCCCCAGGAGACCGTTCTCGGTGTGGTAGAGGAAGGTGCGGCCCTCGGGGACGAAGCGCGCCACGAGCTCGGGGATGCCGATGCCCAGGTTGACGTAGGCGCCGTCGGGGATGTCGCGGGCCGCGCGGGCGGCCATCTCCTCGCGGCTCCAGCCGGCCCCTGGACTCGGGGTCACCACGGATAGCTCCTGCCTTCGGCGATGAGCCGCGACTCGACCAGGGGGTCGGGAACCTCCACGACCCGATCGACGAAGATCCCCGGCGTCACGACGTGCTCCGGGTCGATCTCGCCGGGCTCGACGATGCGTCGGGCCTGGACGATGGTCGTCGCCGCCGCCATGCACATGAGCGGGGAGAAGTTGCGGGCGGTCTTGTTGTAGGTCAGGTTCCCCAGGCGATCGGCGACCTCGCACTTGATCAGCGCGTAGTCGGCGCGGAGCCAACGCTCCAGGACGTAGGTCCCGCCGTCGAGATCCCGCAGCTCCTTGCCCTCGGCGAGCGGCGTGCCGACCGAGCAGGGCGTGTAGAAGGCCGGGATCCCGGCGCCGCCTGCCCGGATGCGTTCGGCGAGGGTGCCCTGGGGCACCAGCTCGAGCTCGATCCTCCCGGCCCGGTAGAGCTCGGGGAAGACCTTCGAGTGGCTCGATCGGGGGTAGGAGCAGACCATCCGGGTGACGCGGCCGTTGCCGATGAGGGCCGCCAGGCCCACCTCGCCGTTCCCCGTGTTGTTGTTGACGGCGGTGAGGTCCTTCGCGCCCTGGTCGATCAGCGCGTGGATCAGCTCGATGGGGCTCCCCACCTCGCCGAAGCCGCCGACCATGACCACGCTCCCGTCGGTGACCGGAGCGACCGCCTCGGCCACCGATCCCACTCTCTTGTCGATCATCGCGCGGCGAGCTCCATGTCTCTCGAGAGCATTCCGGGATGATACCGAGTTCTCCGTGTCCTGCGAAGACGCGAAGACGCGAAGACGCGAAGACGGGAAGGTGCCCGGGCTGGGCGAGTCCCGGTCCGTCCCCGAGGGCTGGCGTCGAGCGGCGTTCCTGTCGTAGCATGCGGCGTCACCCCGGGCAGCAGGAGTCTGGGAGCCGGCGGATCCGCCAGCGCCTCGACCTCCGGATCGGCAACTCGCGCCGGCCCGACAGGGATGTCCTCGCCGGATCCCGCTCGATCCGTGGCGACCCCACCTCGAAACTCAAGGAGGAGACCATGATCCGCCGTGCCGCCGCCCGCCTGACCCTGTTGGCCTTCCTCGTGACGGCCGCCCCCGCCACCCCGTGTCACATGCCGGAGCATCTGCGGGCCCTAGAGCCCATGCTGACGGCCGCCCAGCTCGCCCTGATGTCCCATGGCGGGGCGAGCTTCGCCCAGATCCCCTACCGCCTCGACGCCGCCACACCCTGCGTCGACGGCATGGCCGACATCTTCCCGTGCAGTGGCGTCGACCTGCTCGCCCATCTCTCCCTGGGCGAGATCGGCGGCGGCAGCGGCAACGACATCTGGGGCTGGGTCGATCCCATGACCGGCGCCGAGTACGCGATCATCGGCCGCACCAGCGGCACCTCCTTCATCGACCTCACGGACCCGGAGAACCCGGTCTACCTCGGGAACCTCCCGACCCACAGCCAGAGCTCGACCTGGCGCGACATCAAGGTCTACCAGGACCACGCCTTCGTGGTGGCGGACTTCGCGGGGAGCCACGGCATCCAGGTCTTCGACCTGACGGAGCTGCGCAACGTCCTCAACCCGCCGGTCACCTTCTCCGAGGCCGCCCACTACGGCGGCTTCGACCGGGCCCACAACATCGCGATCAACGAGGCCACGGGCTTCGCCTACGCGGTGGGTTCCGAGACCTGCTCCGGCGGCCTCCACATGGTCGACATCCTGAACCCCCTGAACCCGACCTTCGTCGGCTGCTTCTCCGGTGACGGCTACACCCACGACGCCCAGTGCGTCGTCTACTCGGGGCCGGATCCGGACTACCAGGGCCGCGAGATCTGCTTCGCCTCCAACGAGGACTCGGTGACCATCGTCGACGTGACCGACAAGGCATCGCCGCGGCAGCTCTCGCGCAGCACCTACAACGGCAGCGGCTACACCCACCAGGGGTGGCTCACCGACGACCAGCGCTACTTCATCCACGACGACGAGCTCGACGAGCTCTTCTTCGGCCACAACACCCGGACCTACAGCTGGGACATCTCGAATCTCGACAGCCCGAGCCTGGCGGGGCAGTTCACCTCCGACGGCAGCTCCATCGACCACAACCAGTACGTGAAGGGTGATTTCACCTACCAGGCGAACTACCGTCGGGGCCTGCGGATCCTGTCGATCGACGACCCCGCCAACGGCGGCCTCTCCGAGGCGGCCTACTTCGACACCTTCCCCGACGGGGACGGCGACAGCTTCGAGGGCGCCTGGTCGGTCTATCCCTTCTTCCCGAGCGGCGTGGTCGTGGTGAGCGACATCAACCGCGGCCTCTTCGTCCTCCAGCCGCAGCTCGACACCGAGGCCGTCCTCACGGTGAGCGGCTCGTGTCCGGGCAGCGTGACGATCACGGCCCGGAACATGACGGCCAACGGCACGGTCGCCTTCCTGCGCGGCTCCGGCCCGGGCTCCGACACCCTGCCGGGTGGGCCCTGCGCCGGGATCACGAGCGGTCTGGCGAACCCCCAGCTGCTGATCGGGCGGACGGCGGACGGCGCGGGTGTCGCGAGCCTCTCGGGCAACGCGCCGTCGAGCGCCTGCGGCTCGCCGCTCCAGGCGCTGGACGTGGCGACCTGCACGCTGACGCCGGTCGCCGTCGTTCCCTGACCCGAGGCTGGATCTCCGGTCGACGCCGGGGCCCGTCCGCGGGTCTCGGAGTCGCCTCAGCCGCCGGCCATCGCGCCGACCACCAGGAAGGGCTCCTCGCCGGTCGCCACCGTCTCGGGGACGGGGCTCTCGGGCGGGTCGTGGGAGAGGTCCTCGCCGGCGGCGAAGAAGCGGACGAAGGCCCGTCGCGGCCCGCCGTCGTGGCCCCGGATCGTGCCCTTCAGGGCCGGGTGACGGGCCTCGAGGGCGTCGAGGATCGCCCGCTGGGTGACCGGCGCGGCGACCTCCAGCTCGACCTCGCCGCCGGCGCCGGCGAGGTCGAGCAGGTGGGCGGGGAGGATGACGCGGATCACGGCAGGGTCTGGACCTCGACCGAGAGCACGCGGGGCAGGTCGCGGACCACGGCCGTCCAGGAGTCGCCGGCGTCCGCCGAGGCGTAGACCTGGCCGCCGGTGGTGCCGAAGTAGAGCCCGCAGGGGTCCAGCGAGTCGACCGCCATGGCCTCGCGCAGGATGTTGACGTAGCAGTTCTCCTGCGGCAGCCCCCGGGTCAGGGGCTGCCACTCGCCACCGCCGGTGCGGCTCCGGAAGACGCGCAGCCGGCCTTCCGGCGGGTAGTGCTCCGAGTCGCTGTGGATCGGGACGACGTAGACGGTTTCCGGCTCGTGGGCGTGGACGGCGATGGGGAAGCCGAAGTCGCTCGGCAGGTCGCCGCTCACCTCGTGCCAGGAGTCTCCGGCGTCGTCGCTGCGCATGACGTCCCAGTGCTTCTGCATGAACAGCGTGTCGGGCTGGTCGGGGTGGGCCGCGATGCTGTGGACGCAGTGCCCGACCTCCGCCTCGGGGTCCGGGATCCCCTCGGAGCGCAGGCCCCGGTTGATGGCCTTCCACGAGGTCCCTCCGTCGTCCGTGCGGAAGGCGCCGGCCGCCGAGATGGCGACGACCAACCGCTCACGGTTCGTCGGGTGGGGAACGATCGTGTGCAGACAGAGGCCCCCGGCGCCCGGCTGCCAGTGGGGGCCCGAGCCGTGGCCGCGCAGCCCGGGCAGCTCGCGCCAGGTGACGCCGCCGTCCGTCGTGCGGAAGAGGGCCGCGTCCTGGACCCCGGCGAGCACGGTGTCCGGGTCGTCGGCCGACGGCTCCAGGTGCCAGACCCGCTCGAACTCCCAGGGGTGGGGCGTGCCGTCGTACCACTGGTGGGTGCCGGTGTCGCCCTCGTACTCGAACTGGTTGCCGACGGGCTGCCAGCTCTCGCCGCCGTCGTCCGAGCGCTGGACGAGCTGGCCGAACCACCCCGTGCCCTGGGATGCGTACAGCCGGTCGGGGTCGGCCGGCGAGCCCGTCAGGTGGTAGATCTCCCAGCCGCCGAACAGCGGCCCGCGGACGTCCCACGTCTCGCGCCGCCCGTCCGACGTCAACACGAAGGCACCCTTGGCGGTGCCCACCAGCAGGCGAATTCGGCTCATGGCGACTCCTCCAGGTCAGTGCGAAGGACGTCCGAGTCTACCGCCGCCGCCGCCGCGGCGTCCACGCGATCCGGGCGGGACGCTCCCGGGGCTCGGCTCTTCGCGCAGGCGGCCGGCCACGTCTCGCGTCGCCCGCTGACGAGAGCTCGAGATCGAGGGGGGCGAAGGTGGCGGCTCACCACTCCTGTTCCAGACGAGCGATTCCGGCGCCCTGTTGCTTGCGGCGCCCGGGTACCGAGGCGTTCGTGAGGCGCTCGGTTGCCAGGGCACAAGCTCGAGGGACCACGACCTCTCGCCACGACACCCGCTGAGAACGGGCCTCCAGGCGGAGCCGGTTGCCGGGCTTGAAACGCCAGGAGGTGGCCATCAGCCGGACCGCCACCTCGACCGGTCCTTCCCCGGGTTCCTTTCCCGACGCGAGGTGGCTCAGCCGGCCCATCCCCGCCGGACCGTGCGCGGGCGTCGAAGTGGGGCTCGACATGCCACGGGTCGATGATCCCCCGCAGGTTCGGAGTAGTGCGCTGCGCAATCCGGAAGCCGTCGGGCTCACGGAGAGCGCAGCCGGAGCCGGGCCTGTTCCGCCGCCTCCAGGAGGGCCTCCCGGTGGGCCCGGAGCAGCCCCTCGGGCACGCCGTCGCCGCGCCCGGGATAGCCGGCCACCGCCGCGAGCTCGCCCTCCGAGAGCCAGTGTTCCAGGTCGGCGAGGCGGGAGGACCAGGCGGCGGCAGCCGCGCGGCCGGCCGGCTGGGACCGGAGGGGCTCCGAGCCCTCGACGACGATCCAGACGGCGGCGGTGTGGGCGGCCGAGACGGGGGCGTGGCGCGCGCCGGGGAGGGCGAGGGGCTCAGTCGGCGCGTCCGGGCGGGGTGGCGGGTGGTTGACGGCCTGTCGCAGCAGCTCGATCCCCCTGGGGCGGACCTCTCCGGGCTTGACGCCGCCCGCCCGCAAGGCCAGCCAGCTCGTCTTCTCGACCGGGCGTTCGACTTCGAGAACGAGCTCGCCCTCCGAGCCGGAGCCGGCGACGACGTGGACGACCTCACCCCGGTCGACGAGCTCGAGCCGGTCGACGCGGTCGCGATCCGGGTCGAAGCGGACCCGTCCCCACACCCGGACCGTCTCCGGGCCCTCGAGCCGGACCTCGTCTCCGACCGTGGCTTCGCCCCCTCGGCTGGCTACTCGCAGCTCGATCGCGGGACCGTTGGTGACGAAGGTCCGCCCGCGGCGGATGGCGTCGAGCCAGGCCTCGAGCTCGAAGGGCCCCCCGAGGTGGGCGTAGAAGCGGTCGCGTCCCGGGAGGCTCGGGACGCACGGGAAGTCGCTGCCCCCGGTGGGCGTCAGCCGGAGCCCCAGGTTGAGGGCCTCGTACCATCGGTCGTAGAGGCCGAAGCCGAAGTTACCGACCTCCAGGAAGTCCAGGAGGCCGGTGCGACCCCAGAGCGCGAGCCCCTTCTCGGCTCCGCCCAGCCCGAAGTGGGCGTAGCCGTTGAGCGCGCCGAGGGACCGTGCCTCCGCCCAGACCTCCGGGTAGAGGAGGTAGTCCGCGGGGCGGTCGATCCATCGGGGGGCCCCGAGAACGATCGAGTGGCCGAGAACGTGGGTCCGTGGGTTCTCCTGTCCGCTCAGCAGGAGGGTGGAGTCGTGGCGATGGGCGCCGGGAGCGCCGAAGCCGTACTGGGGCGTGATGTGGACGTCCCGGGCCAGGCCCATCTGGAGGAGGTTGGCGACGTGGAGGCCCTCCGCCGCCATCCAGCGGGCGATCGTGTCGTCGGCGGAGGGGGCGGGTCGCGGGATGTGAAGGTGGTCGTCGGCGCCGAACCACCCTTCGGCCGGGAGGTCGATCCACCGCTCGGGAGCCAGGAGGACCGTCGCGGTTCCGGAACCCGCGATCGCCACCCGGTCCTCCGCCACCCGGTACTCCGGGCCGCGGGTCGCCCGCAGCCGGTACTCCCCGGCCGAGAGGGAGATCTCCCCGCGGCCGTCGAGGTAGAACTGCTCGGTCTCCCGGTAGGGGTCGACGACGCTCCGCCGCCGCCGCAGGGCCACCTGGGGCGCCGCGAGGGCCGGGATCCAGTTGTGGAACGGGAGCATGCCGCAATCCCCTGCGATCTCCAGGGCGTCCGGCGGGATCCAGGCTCGCCCGGCGGCGTCGAGAAGCTCCACGCGGCCCGGAACCGGCGCCCCCGTCGCGGCGTCCCGGATCTCGAGGACGAGGAGGCCGCGCTCGCCCGGGGGCGCGCACGAGGCGGCGACTCCCGCGACGGCGACACCCGCGGCGGCGAGGGCCAGGGCGTGGGCGACGCTCCGCCGCGTCCAGGCGGCGGCGCACAACCCGCCTGAGAGAGCGAGGATCGCCGCCGACGTCGCCAGCGCGACCGAGGAGAGGAGCCAGCCGCCGCCGGGTCCACGGAGCGACAGGAGGAGCCAGGCGAAGAGACCCGCGGCCACCAGCCAGCCGGCCAGCAGAGTACGGACCAAGGGCAGCCGGTGCCGGGCGGTGAGGGCCGCGGCGGCCACCGCTGGCGTCAGGAACACGAGGAGGCCGGCGAGGTTCCTCAACGCGGAGGCCTGGGCCGACCGGCCGAGGGTCCAGGCGCCCACCGCGCCCAGGAGCCCGACAGCCGAGATCCCGACCGCCGTGGCCGCCTCCCGGAGGAGTCGCGTACCTCCCCGGCGGCTCCACGCCGCAGCTCCCGCCGCCAGGGCCGCCAGCCCGAGAGCGGCCAGCGGCAGAGCGGCGGGAGAGAGGGGGATCATCTGCCGCCGCCGCTCACGGTCGGCCCGGGACCCGAGGGCGAGGCCGGCCCGGGTTCGAGGGTCCGGACGAGCTTCAGCTCGACCCCGGGAAGGATCGGAGTCGTGAGCCCGTCGCCGGTCGCGAGAACCGCGGGCGCTGCGAAGACGCCCGACTCCGGACGCTGGTGGCTCACTCGCGGTGTCGGGGTCAGGAACCACTCGCTGATGATCTGCCAGCGGCGTCCGCCGTCGGGGAGCAGCAGGTACTCCCCGTAGGTCCAGGGGCGCGTCGCGGAGCTTCTGGGTCTGGGGCTTCCGAGCATGACCACCTCGATCCTACTCCTCGGCCTGCGAGCGGGATCCGGGCCTCCCGCCCGGGACCCCGCGACGCACGGCGGTGGCACCGATGACGCGAGCGAGCATGGCACCCTGTATGGACGCGATCGCGGGGCGGGATTGCCCAGCCGCTCTCGCGGCAGCCGGCCCCGGCCCGGGGGCTGTCCCGAAACAACGGGCGCGGGAGCGCGTAACAGCAGGCGTCGGGCGCCTGCCCGACCCCGCTGCCACACCATCCGATCGGAGGAGATCCCATGCGTCGTCTCGTCGCGGCCGTCAGCGCCGTCATCCTGTCCGTAGCCGCCCTTCCCGCCGTCTCCGCAGCCGCGGACGACGTCGCCGAGCGTCGCGCCGCCATCTTCGAGCGTCTCGACGCCGTCGAGTCGAACTCCGAGGGCCTCTCCGAGAGCGATCGGTTGGCCGAGTTCCTGGCGGTCTACTTCGACTACGCCATGCTCGAGTTCCCCGAGTTCGCCACCTACATCGGTCAACCGGGGGACCACGACCGCTGGACAGACAACTCGTTGGCGGCGGACGAGCGCCGCGACGGCGAGCAGGCCCGGGGCCTCGCGGTCCTGCGCACCATCGACCGAGAGCAGCTCGAGGGCGAGGACCGCCTCAACTACGACCTGCTGATCCAGAACCTCGAGGAGGGGGTCGAGGGCGCGGAGTTCTCCGGCGAGCTGCTGGTCCTGAGCCAGCTCGGCGGCGTCCACCAGAGCGTGGAGCAGATGGCGGCGATCATGCCGACCCGCGACGTCCAGGGGTACGAGGACCTGCTGTCGCGCCTGCGGGCCGTCGGCACGCTGGTGGAGAACGACATCGAGGCGATGCGCCTCGGCCTGGAGAGAGGCGTGACACCGCCGCGGGTGACCCTGCGCGACGTCCCTGGGCAGGTGCTCAACCTCCTGACCGACGAGCCGCTCGACAGCCCGCTGCTGCGCAAGTTCGCGAGCTTCCCGGAGTCGATCCCCGAGGCGGAGCAGGAGCGTCTGCGGACCGAGGCCGTCGCCGCCTACCGCGACGTGCTCGGGCCCGCCTACCGCGAGCTGCACCGCTTCCTCGACGAGGAGTACGTGCCCGGGGCCCGGGAGTCCATCGCCATGCGCGACCTGCCCGATGGCGAGGCCTGGTACGCCCACAACGTCCACCAGATGACGACCACCGACCGCTCGCCCGAGGAGATCCACCAGATCGGCCTGTCGGAGGTCGCCCGCATCCGGGCCGAGATGGACGAGGTGATCGAGCAGTCGGGGTTCGAGGGGACGTTCGAGGAGTTCACGGAGTTCCTGCGCACCGACCCGCGCTTCTACTTCGAGACGGGGGAGGAGCTCCTCGCCGCCTACCGCGACATCGCCAAGCGGGCCGATCCCGAGCTGGTCAAGCTGTTCGGCCGCCTGCCCCAGGTGACCTACGGTGTCGAGCCCGTGCCCGAGTACATGGCGGAGCAGCAGACCACCGCCTACTACCAGCCCGGCAGCCTGGAGGCCGGGCGTCCCGGCACCTTCTTCGCCAACACCTCCAAGCTCGACACCCGCCCGAGCTGGGAGATGGAGGCGCTCACGTTGCACGAGGCCGTCCCGGGTCACCACTTCCAGATCGCCCTGCAGCAGGAGCTGGAGGACCTGGCCTGGTTCCGGCGTTTCGGCGGCTACACGGCCTTCGTCGAGGGCTGGGGTCTCTACGCCGAGAGCCTGGGCGAGGAGATGGGCTTCTACCAGGATCCCTACTCGAAGTTCGGCCAGCTCACCTACGAGATGTGGCGCGCCATCCGGCTGGTGGTCGATACCGGCATCCACCAGCTCGGCTGGAGCCGTCAGCAGGCCATCGACTACTTCCTGGCCAACACCGGCAAGCAGGAGCACGACATCGTCGTGGAGGTCGACCGCTACATCGTCTGGCCCGGGCAGGCCCTGGCCTACAAGACCGGCGAGCTCGAGCTCCAGCGTCTGCGAAGCTACGCGGAGGAGGAGCTGGGCGACGCGCTCGACCTGCGCTCGTTCCACGACGAGGTCCTGGGGGCCGGAGCGCTGCCGTTGTCCGTCCTCGATCTGCGAGTCCGCGACTGGGTGGCGGAGAGACAGGCCGCGGCCGGCGCACCCTGAACGGCGCCCCCCGCGTTAGCCTGGCCTTCTCACCGGGTGTCGTTGCGAGAGGCCGTAGGTGCCTGGAGATGCAAGGCTTGCGACCGAGGGCGA
>CAJQNK010000247.1 GCA_905479655.1 uncultured bacterium
TCGCCGGGTACCGGCCGCAGTACTACTTCCGCACGACGGATGTGACGGGGGTGGCGACGCTGCCGGCAGGCACGGAGATGGTGATGCCCGGTGACAATGTGAATCTCGAGGTCGAGCTGATCGCGCCGATCGCCATGGAGAAGGGCGTCCGCTTCGCTATCCGCGAAGGCGGCCGTACCGTCGGCGCCGGCACCGTCACCGAGATCCTCGAGTAGAGGGGTCCGAGAGGTTTCGAAGTCATGGTGAACGAGAAGATTCGCATCCGCCTGAAGGCGTTCGACTACCGGATCCTCGACTCGTCGACGAACGAGATCGTGGATACCGCCCGCCGGACGGGTGCCCGGGTGGTCGGTCCGATTCCGCTGCCGACCCATATCGCCAAGTACACGGTGAACCGGGGGCCGCACGTCGACAAGAAGTCCCGGGAGCAGTTCGAGATCCGGACACACAAGCGGCTGTTGGACATCTTCGAGCCCACCAGCCAGACAGTAGACGCCCTCATGAAGCTGGAGCTTCCGGCTGGTGTCGATGTCGAGATCAAGGCCTTCGGCAAGTAGAGAGACGAGGTTGACGATGAAGGGCATCCTTGGAAAGAAGCTGGGCATGACCCAGGTCTTCGCGGACGACGGCGCCGCCGTGCCGGTTACGGTCATCAAGGCCGGGCCGTGTCTGGTGGTGCAGCGCCGGACGCAGGAGAAGGACGGCTACGATGCGGCCCAGATCGGTCTCGTCGAGGAGAAGCCCTATCGAAAGGTAACCAAGCCGTTGGTGGGCCACTTCGAGAAGGCTGGCGTGCCGCCGATGCGCTGGCTCGTCGAGTTCCCCATAGAGGCCGGCGAGGAGGTCGCTCTCGGCGACCAGGTCAGCGTCTCGATCTTCGGCGCCGACGACTTCATCGACGTCACGGCCAAGAGCAAGGGGAAGGGCTTCCAGGGCGTCATCAAGCGCCACGGCTTCGGTGGCGGTCGAGCGACCCACGGTTCCATGTTCCATCGGGCCCCGGGCTCCATCGGTCAGGCGTCGGACCCGTCTCGCGTCTTTCCTGGTCAGAAGCTTCCCGGTCGCATGGGCGGCAAGAGGATCACCACGAAGAACCTGCGCATCGTGAAGGTGGACGAAGAGCAGGGCCTGCTGTACGTGAAGGGCGCCGTGCCGGGCTCCAACAACGGCTACGTGGCGATCCGCAAGGCGCGGCGGGGCTGAGGGAGTTGGCGATGAAGATCGAGGTCAAGAATCTGAGGAACGAGACCGTCGGCCAGCGCGAGCTGCCGGAGGGGGTCTTCGACTATCCGTACAAGGGGCATCTGATCCACATCGCGGTCGAGGCCTACCGGGCGTCGTTGCGTGCCGGTACGCACAAGACCAAGGCTCGTGGCGACGTTGCCGGCACCAACCGGAAGCCCTGGCGGCAGAAGGGCACCGGGCGGGCCCGGTCCGGGAGGGCGTCGAGCCCTCTCTGGCGCTCGGGTGGTACCGTTCACGGTCCCCAGCCCCGGGACTACACGACGAAGCTGTCGGTGCGCGAGAAGCGCAACGCGCTCAAGTCCGCCCTGTCGCGGAAGTTCGCCGACGAGCAGTTGGTCGTGCTGGACAGCCTGGATCTCGAGAGTCACAAGACGGCGGCCCTGGCCTCCCATCTCGAGGTCCTGGGGGTGACCGGCAAGGCGCTCCTGGTGGATCGGGTCGACAACGAGAACCTGCTCAGGGCGTCGCACAACAACCCGCGGCTCAAGAGCGTCGACGCTCTGGCGGTCAACGTCTACGACGTGATCGACCGACCCCTGGTGCTCATGAGCGAGACGGCCCTGGATCGGCTGGTGGAGGTGCTGAGCAAATGAGAGTCCAAGAGGTCATTCGCCGGCCGCTCATCACGGAGAAGTCGACCGCGCTGCGCGACGATCGCAACATCGTCGCCTTCGAGGTGGACCGCCGCGCCAACAAGATCGAGATCCAGCGTGCCGTCGAGATCCAGTTCAACGTGAAGGTCGCCGAGGTTCGAGTGGCCAACATGCACGGGAAGACCCGCCGGCAGGGTCGCACGTCCGGCCGCCAGCCGGACTGGAAGAAGGCATACGTCCGCCTCGCCGCGGGCGAGAAGTCCATCGAGTTCTTCGAGGGGGTGTAGTCAGCCATGGGTATCAAGCAGCACAAGCCGACCAGTCCGGCGCGGCGCTTCCAGACAGTCTCCACCTTCGAGGAGCTGTCGGGCTCCGGTCCGCACAAGCCTCTGACCAAGGGGAAGAAGCGAATCTCGGGGCGCAACAACAAGGGCCGGCAGACGATCTGGTTCCGCGGCGGAGGTCACAAGCGCCGCTACCGCGAGATCGACTTCAAGCGGGACAAGGCCGGCGTGCCCGCGAAGGTTGCCAGCATCGAGTACGACCCGAACCGCTCCGCGCATATCGCCCTGCTGCACTACGCCGACGGCGAGAAGCGCTACATCCTCTGGCCCGTGGGCCTGTCGGTCGGAGATCAGGTCGTTTCGGGGGAGGGCGCGCCGGTCAACCCGGGCAACTCCCTGCCGATCCGGGCGATCCCGCTGGGCACGATCGTGCACAACATCGAGCTGCGCATCGGCAAGGGCGGCCAGATGGTGCGGAGCGCCGGGACCGGCGCCCAGGTCATGGCGAAGGAGGGGCGGTACGCCCAGCTGAGGCTGCCATCCGGGGAGGTGCGCCGGGTTCACGTCGAGTGCCAGGCGACGGTGGGCCAGGTCGGTAACCTCGAGCACGAGAATCTCTCCCTGGGCAAGGCGGGCAGGAACCGTTGGCTCGGCCGACGCCCCCACAACCGGGGCGTGGTGATGAACCCCGTCGATCACCCGATGGGTGGTGGCGAGGGTCGTAGCTCGGGAGGTCGCCATCCCTGCACCCCGTGGGGCGTTCCCACCAAGGGTTATCGGACGCGGAAAAACAAGCGCACGGACAAGATGATCGTCCGGCGGCGGTACAAGAGGTAGACGGGGGACCCATGGCACGCTCCATCAAGAAGGGCTTCTTCATCGATCACAGCCTGGCCGTCAAGGTCGAGGCGATGAACGATAGCGGCCAGAAGCGGGTGATCAAGACCTGGTCCCGTCGATCGACGGTGACGCCGGACATGGTCGGTCACACCATCGCGGTACACAACGGAATGAAGTTCATCCCGGTCTACGTGAGCGAGAACATGGTCGGCCACAAGCTGGGCGAGTTCGCCATGACCCGGACCTTCCGGGGCCATACCGGAGGCCGCAAGGAGAAGCTCGCCGGCGGTCGCCGCTGACCGGTGTCGGGCAGGAGGATCACGTGATGGAGTTCACAGCGCGACTCAGGTATCTCCAGACCTCGCCGCAGAAGGTGCGCCTCGTGGTGGACCAGATCCGCGGCAAGGCCGTCGAAGAGGCGGCGGGGATCCTGCAGCTGAGCAGGAAGCAGGCCGCTCGAGATGTCGAGAAGCTCCTGAAGTCGGCCGTGGCCAACGCGGAGAATCGAGACGAACACGTGGACGTGGACCGGTTGTACGTCAAGGAGGTCTTCGTCGATGGGGGTCCGACCCTCAAGAGGATCCGGCCGGCACCGATGGGACGGGCGTTCCGGATCCTGAAGCGTCAGAGCCACGTGACCATCAAGCTGGACACCCGCAAGGGGCAGGAAGAGAGCTAGGAGAGAGACGTGGGTCAAAAGACACACCCCTACGGGTTCAGGCTCGTCTACAACAAGTCGTGGCACTCCCGCTGGTACGCCGACCAGAAGTACGCGGCGCTGCTGGGGGAGGACATCCGGCTGCGCGAGGGCCTCAAGACGCGCCTGGCTCATGCCGGCGTGAGCGAGGTCGATATCGAGCGCGCGGCGGACAAGCTGCGGGTCACCATCTACACCTCCCGGCCGGGCATCATCATCGGCCGCAAGGGTGCAGAGGTCGACAAGCTGCGTGACGATCTGCAGAAGCAGATGGGCCGCGAGGTTCACATCAACATCCAGGAGATCCAGCGCCCGGAGCTCGACGCTCAGCTGGTGGCGCAGTCCATCGCTCGGCAGATCGAGCGTCGGGTCTCCTTCCGGCGCGCGATGCGCAAGGCCATGGAGTCGGCCTTCCGGTTCGGAGCCAAGGGCGTGAAGGTGATGGTGGCCGGACGTCTGATGGGACACGAGATCTCGCGCACCGAGTGGTATCAGGAGGGGCGTCTGCCTCTCCACACGTTGAAGGCCGACATCGACTACGGGCTCGACGAGGCGCGGACCACCTACGGCACGATCGGCTGCAAGGTCTGGGTCTACAAGGGCGACATGCTGCGCGAGCGAGTTCGCCACGCAGCTGGATGACGGGGCCGTTCGAGATCCGAGGGAGAGGTTTTAAGCCATGTTGATGCCGAAGAAGGTCAAGTATCGGAAGAAGCACAGGGGCCGCCGTCGCGGGAAGGCCAAGGGCGGGACCTACATCTCGTTCGGTGAGTACGCCCTGCAGACGACGGAGGCGGGGTGGATCACCTCGCGCCAGATCGAGGCCGCCCGTGTCGCGATCACCCGTGGCGTCAAGCGTGGCGGAAAGCTCTGGATTCGGATCTTCCCGGACAAGCCGGTGACCAAGAAACCCCTGGAGACCCGGATGGGCAAGGGCAAGGGCAACCCGGAGGAGTGGGTGGCGGTGGTGAAGCCCGGGCGTATCCTCTACGAGCTGGAAGGCGTGACGCCCGAGGTGGCTGCTCGCGCCATGAAGCTAGCTTCCTACAAGCTGCCGGTGAAGACCCGCTTCCTCTCTCGCCAGGACCGCCTGGCGTGAGGAACCGGAGGAGACTGATATGAAGGCTTCGGACTTGCAAGAGCGAACGGTGGACGAGCTCCAGGCGAAGGAGCACGAGCTGGCTGACCAGCTCTTCGCCCTGCGTCTGCAGAAGGTGACCGGGCAGCTCGAGAATCCCGCGAAGATCCGGACGGTCCGTCGGGATCTCGCCCGCGTGCTCACCGTCCTGCGCCACAAGGCGTCGGCGGCCGCGGTTGGAGGTGAGAGTAATGGCTGACGAGACGAAGGCTGAAGAGACGACCGCCGAGACCGAGGTGCCCGAGACGGCTCCGGAGACCGCTGTCGAGGCGGAGACCGCGGCCGAGGTCGAGACCGCGGCGGAGGCTCAGGCCGAGGTCGAGGAGAGCTCCGAGGTCGCCGCGCCGGCACCCGCCGGCAGAGGGCGGTTGCAGATGAAGGCCGGGGTCGTGGTGGGGGCGAAGATGGACAAGACTGTCGTCGTCTCCGTCGAGAAGACGGTCATGCATCCGCTCTATCGGCGGTACATGAAGCAGACCACCAAGTTCTACGCTCACGACGGTGCGAACGAGTGCCGCGAGGGGGACCGCGTGGAGATCGTCTCGACGCGGCCGTTGTCGCGCTTGAAGCGGTGGCGGGTCGAGAGGATCGTCGCCCGTGCCGAGGGGAGTTGAGCCATGATTCAGATGGGTAGCGTGCTGGACGTGGCCGACAACTCGGGCGCGAAGCGGATCGCCTGCATCCACATGCGGGGTGGCTCCGCCGGCAGGTATGGCCGGCTGGGTGACGTGATCACCGCTTCGGTCAAGGAGGCGACTCCCGATGGCACCGTCAAGAAGGGGCAGGTGGTGCGGGCTGTGATCGTCCGCACGCGGCGTGCCCAGCGGCGGCGGGACGGGAGCTACATCCGCTTCGACAACAACTCCGCCGTGCTGGTGAACGAGACGGGCGAGCCAGTCGGTACGCGCGTCTTCGGGCCCGTGGCGAGGGAGCTCCGGGAGCGCCGTTTCATGAAGATCATCTCCCTTGCGCCGGAGGTCCTCTGACCCCCCGGCGGGGCCGGATGGAGGACGAGACGTCATGCAGAAGGTGAAGATCAAGAAGAACGACCAGGTCCTGGTGATCCAAGGCCGGAACCGGGGCGCGCGCGGGAAGGTCCTGCGAGTGTTTCCCAGTGACGGTACGGCGATCGTCGAGCGACTGAACATGATCAAGCGCCACACTCGCGCGAACCCGAACCGTCAGGTGCAGGGTGGGATCGTGGAGCGTGAGGCACCGATCCAGATCGCGAACCTCAAGCTTCTCTGCCCCGAGTGCGGGAAGCCGACGCGGGTCGGGAGGAAGCGGCTGGAGGATGGCAGCGGCGCTCGGGTCTGCAAGAGCTGCGGAGCGACGTTCAACTGACGCGCGGAGCCTTACTGGCCGCGAGACAGGAACACTCGAGAGATGTCGAAGAACAAGAAGGAGACGAGCAAGGAGTCCGGCCGGGTTCTTCCGGAGGGCTACGTTCCCCGTCTCAAGAAGCAGTACCAGGAAGAGGTGATGCCGAAGCTCCAGAGCGAGTTCGGGATCACCAACGTGATGGCGGTGCCGCGCATCGAGAAGGTCGTGATCAACATCGGCCTGGGCGAGGCCACCCAGAACATCAAGCTCCTCGACGACGCCGTGGAGGAGCTGGCCATCGTCGCCGGCCAGCAGCCCACGATCACCCGTGCGCGGAAGTCGATCGCGGCGTTCAAGATCCGGGAGGGAATGCCCATCGGCTGCCGCGTGACGCTGCGCGGCGAGAGGATGTGGTTCTTCCTGGATCGGCTGATCGCCGTGGCGCTGCCTCGGGTCCGGGACTTCCGCGGCGTTCCGACCAAGAGCTTCGATGGCCGGGGGAATTACACCCTGGGCATCCAGGATCACCTGATCTTCCCCGATCTCGACTACAGCAAGGTCGAGCGGTCGAAGGGCATGAACGTGACCATCGTCACCTCCGCCGGCAATGACGAACGGGCGCTCTATCTCCTTCGCGAGATGGGGATGCCCTTCCGCCGGGCTGCGGCCTGAGGCGAGGAACGAGAGAGGAATTACCATGGCTACGACCGCCAAGATGGCCAAGTCGAAGATGAAGCCGAAGTTCAAGGTGCGGCACCGCAACCGATGCAACCGTTGCGGTCGTCCTCGGGGCTTCCTGCGCAAGTTCGGACTGTGCCGCATCTGCTTCCGCAACCTGGCCCTGCAGGGGTACCTGCCGGGCGTGACGAAGGCGAGCTGGTGAGCACAGCCGGCTGGATGACGAGGATCGCCCCATGTCGATGACCGACCCCATCGCGGACCTGCTGACGCGGATCCGCAACGCCCATATCGCCAAGCACGACCGCCTGGACGTGCCCGCCTCGAAGGTGAAGTTGGAGATCTGTCGCCTGCTGAAGGACGAGGGCTACATCGAGGACTTCCAGCGCATCGAGACCGGATCGCCTCAGCAGGACATCCGGATCTACCTGCGCTACACCCGGACCGGCGACCCCGTCATCCGGCGGATCCAGAGGGTGAGCAAGCCCGGCCGCCGGGTCTACCGCGGGGCCTCGGACATCCCGAGGGTCCTCAACGGCCTGGGTGTCGGGATCTTTTCGACCTCCCAGGGGTTGCTTACGGATCGCCAGGCTCGCGACGCCCGGGTGGGCGGCGAGTACCTGTGCCAGGTCTGGTAGGAGAGAGCATCATGTCGCGAGTAGGCAAGCAGCCCATCCCCCTGCCCCAGGGCGTGAAGATCCGGATCGACGACGGCGTCTTCCACGCCGAGGGTCCGAAGGGGAAGGTCCAGGAGACCCTCATCGACGGCTTCCCCGTGTCGGTCGACGACGGCGTGATCACGGTCTCTCGACCGGGAGACGCCGGTCCGGACCGTGCCAAGCACGGACTGATGCGGGCGCTCCTGGCCAACGCGGTCCAGGGGGTCAGCGAGGGGTTCACCAAGGTGCTCGAGATCAACGGCGTCGGGTATCGTGCCGAGGTCAAGGGGCGCGAGATCCACTTCGCGCTGGGGTACTCCCACCCGATCATCTTCCCGATTCCCGACGGCATCGAGGTCGCGATCGACAAGGCCAACCGCGTCACCGT
Organism: uncultured bacterium; assembly: GCA_905479655.1. Lineage (GTDB taxonomy): Bacteria > Acidobacteriota > Thermoanaerobaculia > Multivoradales > JAHEKO01 > CAJQNK01. The sequence continues at coordinate 7,846 of CAJQNK010000247.1, forward strand.
CACCGGTGCCGACAAGCAGATGGTCGGCCAGGTCGCCGCGAACATCCGTGCCCTGCGCAAGCCCGACCCCTACAAGGGGAAGGGAATCAAGTACGCCGACGAGATCCTCCGCCGCAAGGTCGGTAAGGCGGGGGCGAAGTAGGAGTAGGAGAGCCTCGCAATGAAGACCCCCCAGATCAGACGAAACCGACGAAAGCGGGCCCATCAGCGCCTCCGACGGAGGATCGCGGGCACCGCCGAGAAGCCGCGGCTGGCCGTTTTCAAGAGCCTGCGCTATGTCTACGCGCAGGTCATCGACGACGATGCAGGAACGACCCTGGCCCAGGCGACGAGCCGGGAGGCCGCGATCCAGGAGCGCCTGAAGGGCGGAACGAACAACAAGGCGGCCGCCCGCCTCGTGGGCGAGCTCGTAGCCGAGCGCGCCAAGGAGAAGGGCGTCGAGACCGTCGTCTACGACCGAGGTGGCTACGTCTTCCACGGTCGTATCCGCGAGATCGCCGAAGGGGCCCGCTCCAAGGGTCTCCGGTTCTGAGCATCCCCAAGCAGCCCATCGAGAGCGAGCCCGTCAGGAGGTAGCACCCTTGGCTAGGAATTATCAGAGAGAGTCCGACTTTTTCGAGCAGGTGATCAACATCAATCGGGTCACCAAGGTCGTGAAGGGCGGCAAGAACTTCTCCTTCTCGGCGCTCGTCGTCATCGGCGACGGAGCCGGCAGGGTCGGTTTCGGGTCCGGCAAGGCGAAGGAGGTGCCGAGCGCGATCCGGAAAGGGATCGACGAGGCGAAGAAGCGCCTCGTGCAGGTGCCGATCATGGAGGGCACCATCCCGCACGAGGCCGTGGGTCTCTTCGGAGGCGCCCGGGTGCTCCTGAAACCCGCCTCCCCCGGAACCGGAGTGATCGCGGGTGGCGCGGTCCGAGCCATGATCGAAGCCGCGGGCATCCAGGACATCCTGACCAAGTCGCTGGGCTCGACCAATCACCAGAACGTGGTCAAGGCCACGATGGACGCTCTGCTGCAGCTCCGCACCCCGGAGCAGGTAGCCAGTCTCCGCGGGGTCGACCTGGCCCACGTCGGGGGCTGAATCGACAGCCGGCAAGTCTGAGGTGGCAAGATGGCCAAGAAGAAGAAAGACACGATCCGAATCCGCCAGGTGAAGAGCCCCATCGGCTACAACCAGGGACAGCGCGAGGTCCTGCGCGGACTCGGGCTGCGCCGGATCCGCCACGAGGTCGAGAGGGAGGACACCCCGGCCGTCCGCGGCATGGTGACGAAGATCGCCCACCTGGTCGAAGTGATCGAGGAAACGTCATGAAGCTCCACGAACTGTCCCCGGCGAAGGGGAGCAAGAAGAACAAGAAGCGCGTGGGACGCGGGCCTGGCTCGGGCAACGGCAAGACGGCCGGCCGGGGTCACAAGGGCCAGCGGTCGCGCTCCGGATTCAGCCGCAGGGCGGGGTTCGAGGGCGGGCAGATGCCTCTCGTGCGACGAGTCCCGAAGCGGGGCTTCACCAACATCTTCCGGACGGAGTACGCCATCGTCAACCTGTCGGCGCTCAGCGAGCTAGAGGGCGAGATCGGTCCCGAGAGCCTCCAGGAGGCCGGGCTGGTGCGTGCGGGGCGTCTCGTGAAGGTGCTCGGCGACGGCGAGGTCGGCAAGGCCCTGACGGTGCGCGCCCACAAGTTCAGCGCCTCTGCGCGCCGGAAGATCGAGGAAGCGGGCGGAACCTGCGAGGAGCTGGGCTCGTGATCGAGAGCTTCCGCAACATCTTCTCCATCCCGGAGCTGCGCCGCAGGCTGATGTTCACCTTCGGCCTGCTGGCCGTCTACCGCATCGGCTCGAATCTGCCGACGCCGGGGGTGGACACCGACGCGCTGATCGAGTTCATGGAGCAGGCCCAGGGGACCCTCCTGGGCTTCGTGAACATCTTCACGGGCGGCGGTCTCTCCCGGGTGGCGGTCTTCGCCCTCGGGATCATGCCGTACATCACGGCCTCGATCATCCTGCAGCTCCTGACCGTGGTCTGGCCCTACCTGGAGAAGCTCTCCAAGGAGGGCGAGCTCGGGCGCAAGAAGATCACCCAGTACACGCGCTACGGCACGGTCGTCATCTCGATCGTGCAGTCGACGGGCATCGCGTTCTACCTCGAGAAGGTGACCACGCCCGGCGGCGCCGCGCTCGTGCCGAGCCCCGGCTGGGGGTTCCGGCTGATGACCGTCCTGACGCTCACCACCGGCTGCGCCTTCGTCATGTGGCTCGGCGAGCAGATCAGCGAGCGCGGGGTCGGCAACGGCATCTCGCTCATTATCTTCGCGGGCATCGTGGTCGGCTTCGTACCGGCGATCGGCAACACCTTCGGCAGCATTCAGACCGGCTCGATCTCGATTCTCAAGATCATCATTCTGCTGGTCTTCATGGTGGCCGTGGTCGGCTTCATCGTCTACATGGAGCGCGCACAGCGCAGGATCCCGGTGCAGTATGCGAAGCGTGTCGTCGGGCGGAGGATCTACGGCGGACAGAACACCTATCTGCCGCTGCGGGTCAACACGGGCGGCGTCATCCCGGTGATCTTCGCCTCGTCGGTCGTCATGATCCCCGCGACCGTTGCCGGCATGTTCCAGAACGAGTGGGTGCAGAGTCTGGCCGACTACATCTCGTGGGGCCAGCCCGTCTACTACCTGCTCTACGTGACGGCGATCATCTTCTTCTCGTACTTCTACGTCTCGATCATCTTCAACCCGGCCGACACGGCGGAGAATCTGCGGAAGTACGGCGGCTTCATCCCTGGCATCCGGTCGGGCCGGCGGACCTCGGAGTACATCGATCGCATCCTCACCCGCATCACCCTGGTCGGTGCGGTCTACCTGGCGGCCGTCTCGGTCCTGCCCGAGTTCCTGCTGACCGGCTTCAAGGTGCAGGGTATTCCGTGGCTGGGTCCGATGATCGATCCGTACTTCCCTTCCTGGTTCACGGAGGGGATGGGAATCAACTTCTACTTCGGTGGCACGTCGCTGCTCATCGTGGTCGGCGTGGCGATGGACACGGTTCAGCAGATCGAGAGCCAGCTCGTCATGCGGAACTACGAGGGCTTCATGAAGCGGGGCCGGGTCCGGGGGCGGAGGAGCTGAGATGTCGGCTGCGGAACATCGCTTGGTGATGTTCGGGCCACCGGGCTCGGGCAAGGGGACGCAGGCTGCACTGCTCGCCGAGAGGCTGGGTGTGCCCGCGATCTCCACGGGCGAGATGTTGCGTGCGGCGGTCGAGGCCGGTACCGAGCTGGGAAACCGGGTCGAGGCGATCATGAAGAGCGGGGCTCTGGTGGACGACGACACCATGGAGGAGGTCGTGCGCGAGCGGCTCTCCGCCGCCGACGCTCGTCACGGGTTCATCCTCGACGGCTACCCCCGGACCATCCCCCAGGCCGGGACGCTCGAGGCGGTCCTCGC
>CAJQNK010000248.1 GCA_905479655.1 uncultured bacterium
CTTCGCACGAGCCTCTCCAACTCCGACTGCTCCCCACCGGTCAACTCAAGGACCGCTTTCGGTCTGCCACGTGACACCATGATCGCTCTCCTCTTGTCGAGGAGAGTATTATCGCATGAATTTGCGGCGCAGTACACTAGCCTGACCTTCTCACCGGGTGTCGACCCGGGACGCGGGCCGACGGCAAAAAAGAAAGGCCCGCTCCATCGCAGGAGCGGGCCTTTTCATCACGGATCGAACGGCCCGAAGGCCGGTGGATCAGACGATCAGGAGAAGGGCTGGACCAGCGTGTCCACCTGACCGCTGGCCGCGTCGCGCGCGGCGCACTCGAGAGTGCGACCGGAGGCGGCGCCCGGCACGAAGCGGCTGACGACCGCGTCGCCGTTGCCGTCGGCGGTGGTGGTGCCCACGGTCACGATCGCGCCGCCACCCTGGGGGCGGCACAGCACGGTCACGCTACCGCTCGGGGTCGCGCCCGAGATGTTCCAGTCGTTGTCCGAGCCACCCTGCGCCGGAACGATGGAGTCCAGCGACAGACCGACGCTCTGGGCCACGTTGAAGCGGCAGAGGCGGGTCTTGAAGTCGAAGCTACCGGTGGTCTGGTAGTACTCCGTGGTGTAGTAGAAGGTCTCGTCGTCCACCGGGTCGACGGCCATCAACGAGTAGTCGCCCCAACGGTTCGAGGAGCCGATCTGGGCGCCGGTGCCCAGGTGGCAGTCCTGCTCGCCGCCCGGCATCATGCCCAGCGGGTCGCCCGCCATCCGCGAGGTGTAGCTGATCTTGGGGTTGAGGGTGCTGCTCGAGACGCTGTAGCCGAGCGCGATGTTGCCCTGCCCGTCCTGGGCGATGGAGCCCATCCAGCGATCCTCGGGGCCCGGCGCGTAGGTGCCGTCCTGGTACAGGCTCCAGTTGTTCTGGCCGTCGTCGCTACGCAACTCGGCCCAGCGCACACCGGAGAGGTCCGCGCCGTTGGTGTCCACCGAGTGGTTGAGGACCACGCTGCCGTAGTCGCCGAACCAGCGCATCTGCGCCCGATGCATCGTGAAGATGGCCAGGCAGGCCAGCTGCTCGCCCGGCGAATCGATGCAGGGGCTGAAGCCGTTGCCCAGCGCCCGGCTGAACGAGGTCGACGGAACGATCGGGTTCTCGACGAACGTCGACGAGTTGATGTTGTTCCAGTCCACGCACAACTCGTAGTTCCGGTAGCCGTCGACGCCAGCGCCGCCGTCGTCGTCGAACTGGGTGTCCGAGGCCGCGAAGAAACTCGGGCAGGTGTTGGCGGGTACGGCCGGGCCGTCCAGGTGAACCGGCAGCAGACCCTCGACACAGTCGCTGAAGCTGCAGGCGTTGACGAACTTGATGAACTGGGCCGGCTGGCCGGCGAGCATCGCGTTGCGCTCGAAGACGCCCGAGCCCAGGTTGAAGGGACCCGTGAAGTCGCGCGTCGTGAACGTGTAGGCGCTCTGGCCGTTCGTGCCGGTCGTGCCGTCGTCCCACACGCCGAGCTTCGGGTAATCGTTCAGACCGCCCGGCGTGACCGCGAAGGCGTACCGGTGGTAGCTGCCCAGGGGGTCCGAGGTGGTCGAGACGGCGACACACTGCGTGCCGGTGCCGGTCTCGAACTGGCTCACCACCCAGCGCTGCGCGTTGTCGTCGAACATCACGATCGGGTCGCCGTCGTTCGAGCCCTGGCAGACGCCGCCGAAGCCGTCCCAGAAGCTCGAGCCGGCGAACGGACCGCCCACGAGGGCACCCGTGTTCTTGTCGTACACCGCCCAGACGAGGTTGATCCACTGCAGGTAGTAGTCCAGCCCGACGTCACCGTTGGTGTCCGGAGGCACGATGCCGAAGCCGACGATGTCCCGGTTGTCCTGCTCACTCAGGAGATCGACGCTGAGGCTCGGCGGCGGGGTCGGACCCGCACCGGGAACCGGCCGCGCGGTGCTCTGCCAGGCCGGGTCGGCCCCTTCGTTGACCAGGGGGCGCTCGCGCCGCTCCTTCTCCTGGATCGGGATCTCCGTGTCGAAGCCGGAGGGAACCTCGGCCCGGCGGGCGATGTCCCGCATGGGAGCGGACGTGTCGTGACGGATGGCCCAGCCGTGGATCATGTCCACGACCTCCGCCGAAGCCGGCGTGGGAACGAGGGTCGCACTGGCGACGAGGGCGAAAGCCAGGGCGAGGGTAGAGATTCGCTTCATCGATTCCTCCTAGGAAGTCTGTCTGCTGGAGTCCAGGGGCTTCGGGGAGCTAGCGGAGCACCCGAGGCCTTCTGTTCCGGATTTGAACGATCGTACAACAAAGCTGCAAGCGATGCCAGCCCCGGGGGACGAGCGGACGAGTTCATCCCGAGAGGGCCCGGCGCCCACCTCGGCGACTTCCGGCAACACAGCGAGGAGCGGGCGCCCTTCGCGGGACGGACGGCCTGAAGGAGGACCCCCGATGGCCCGCCGCATCTTCGTCGAAAACCTGTCCGGCACCCTCCAGACGATCGCCTCCGAGGCGAAGGCCCAGGTGGAGTTCGACCCCGACGTCGTCCAGAGCTACCGTCTCCTCGGCTACGAGAACCGCGACATCGCCGACGAACGGTTCCGGGACGACACCGTGGACGCCGGGGAGATCGGCGCCGGCCACACCGTCACGGCCCTGTACGAGGTCAAGCTGCGTCCGGACGCGCCCGAGACCGGTCGTCTGGCCACCCTGCGGCTGCGTCACCACTCGGTCGCCGAGGGGAAGGTCGTCGAGCGCAGCCGGGAGCCCCGGGTCGAAGAGCTGGCGCCGAGTTGGGAGTCCTCCTCGCCCGCGCTGCGCCTGGCCGCGATCGTGGCGGAGCTCGCCGAGATCCTCAAGCAGACCTACTGGGCCCGGGGCTCCGACCCCCAGACCTTGCTCCCCTGCGCCCAGCGGGTCTCGGCCGAGTTCCCCGGCAACGCGGACGTCGCCGAACTCGCGAGCCTGGTCGCGCGCCTCGCGCGAATCGAGCCGGACCGCCGGTAGGCCCGTCCCTCCCGAGAAGACGGGCTTGCCGGCGAAGACCGTTCCTCGCGAACTCGTGATTGCGAGGTAGACTCCTCTCTCACCGATGACGGACCGCCTTCCCGCTCCGCACCCCCTCTCCGCGAGGGCCACCAGCCTTGCGCTCGCAGCGCTCGTCGTCTGTCTCGCGAGCGCGCCGGCGCCGGCGCACGCCGGCGGACCCGTCGAGGAGCTGCTCCCGGGGCTGGAACCGGTGGAGAGGGCCCTCCTGGACGGTGAAGATCCGTTGGCGGAGAGCCTGTGCCGGACCGCCCTCCACGCGGGCTGGGTCCTCCTGGGCGACGCCCGGCGGGTCGGAGGCGACCTCCGGGGCGCGGCTCTCGCGTATCGCAGGGCTTCGTCCGTCGCCGCGTCCGATCACGGGGCTCGTCTGCGGCTCGCCCGAGCCCTCCTCGAGCTGGGGGAGACCGAGGAGGCCGCCGCGACCCTGCGGGCGCTCCTGCGCAGCCATCCGGACGACCCCGAGGCGAGCCGGCTCCTGGAGGGCGGGCTCCCGGAGCCCACTCCGGCCGTCGACACCTCCGAGGACGCTCGCTCCGCCTGGCTCCGGAGCCTGGGCGACGCCGAGCGGCTCGCATTCGTCCGGCAGGTCGAGGAGCACATCGCCCGGGGCTACCTCCAGCTCGGCCTCGTGGCGACCCGTCACCACCCGGAACGCGCGGCGCCCCTCTTCGCCGAGGCCGAGCGGATCTTCCCCGGGATCCGCCGCACCAGCGGCGACGAGGCTCGCGGGTCCGCCGACGCCGCCCCGTCTCCGCGCCCGATCTCGCCGAGCGAGGACGAGCTGCGGGACTGGCTCGCCCAGGGCGACGACCCGGCGCTCTGGGATCGACTCGGCATCCTGCTGAGTCGCGAGGGCCGTCTTCCGGAGGCCGCCGACGCCTTCCGGCGAGCTCTCGAGGGAGATCCGGACGCCCTGGAGGCGCGGCAGCACCTCGCCCGCCTGCACCTGCTCCGCGGCGAGACGGAGGAGGCCGCCCGCGAGCTCCGGCGCGCGGCCGGGGTCGGCGATCTCGACCGGGATCTCGCCCTGCAGCTCGCCTATCTCGAGACCTGGGCCGGTGAGTATCAGAGCGCGGAACGACTCCTCGTGGGCCTCGCCGAGCGTCACGGCTCGGTCCGCGCGCTCCTGGCCCTCGCCGACCTCGCCGTTCGGACCTCCGACGAGGAGCGCGGCCTGTCGCTGCTGGCCGAGGCCCTCCGGCTGGCTCCGAGCTCCGAGGAGGTCCTGGCCGCCTACGCGCGCCTCGCGCTCGCCACCGACCGGCCGGCCGGCGCCGCGCTCGCCCTGGAGCCGCTCGTCCGCATGCAGCCGGAGGTGGCGGAGTACGCCTACCTCGAAGGCCAAGCGCACCTCCTCGGCGAAGACCTCGAGGGTGCCGCCGCGGCGTTCGAGCGCGCCACCGCGCTGGATCCGGCCCGCCGAGAGGCGTGGGCCGGTCTTGCCACGGCCCTCGGCCGCCAGGGGCGCCACGCCGAGGCGGAGGAGCGCCTGCGCACGGCGGCCGGCACCGATCCCGACGACCCGCTGCTCCTGGCTGCCCGCGCGCAGGCGGTGGCGGATCAGGGACGGAGCGAGGAGGCGGCGGAGCTGGCCCGGGAGGCGTTGCTGCGCGAGCCGGAGCTGGCGGCCGCACACCTCGTCCTGGGCCGCCTGTGGCTGCAACAGGGGCGCTGGAGGGAGGCGGTGGAGGCGTTGCGCCATGCCGTCGAGGCCCATCCGACCGACCTCGAGGCCCGCCGCCTTCTGGAGGCCGCGTCCGCCCGCCTCGACGAGGAGGGTCGCCGCCGGGGCCCCGCCGCCACGGACCGTCCGGCCAGGGCCGAGGTTCGGGGACTGCCCGTGCCCGGCGGTCCTGACGGCGGTTGAGCCCGCCCCGCCGCCGACGGAGCTGCGGCGGCTCGACGGGGGGGCTCTACCAGCGTTCGTACGCCGGGTGCCCCGGCCCGACGGCGATGAACGTCCCCGTCGCCACGGCCGTCACCACCCCGCCCGAGCTCAGACGCGCTTCGACCTCGATCTTCGGACCCTCGGCCGCCGTCACCCTGCCGCTCAGGTGAACCGGCGCTCGGCTGTCCGTCGGCCTCAGCAGTCGGAGGTCCAGCCGGGCCGTGACGCAGGGGGGCGGGTGGTCGAGCTCGTCGCGACGCAGGATGTAGCGGATCGCCGTCCAGTTGCCGTGACAGTCCAGGAGACTGGCGATGATCCCGCCGTTGAGGACGCCTGCGAACGCCTCGTGATGGGGGGAGGGAACCCAGTCGCACACCACCTCGTCGTCGAGCGCCTCGCCGGTCTCGAAGCTGCGGATGCGCAGGCCCTCCCGGTTCGCGGGGCCGCACCCGAAGCAACGGTTCTGCGGAGCGAAGCGCTCCTGCAGGGAGGGACGTGGGATCGAGTCGCTCATCTCATCAGCTCGGGGGGTCGGTGCTCCCCGGCGCGGGGCGGTCGGCCGGCTTGCGGTGCGATTATACGGGGACCCAAGGGGCGCCGCACACCGAGTCCGGGGCGAAGGCCCACCGCACGGAAACTACGCGAAGTGGCTCGCGAGCCAGTCGACCGTCTCCTCCAGGTCGACCGAGTCGGCGGCCTTCCGCAGATCGTCGAGGTAGGCCACTCCATCCACCGGGATCTTGCGCCCGAGGACCGTGTCGACCCGGCGGTAGCGCTCACACCGTCGAGTTGGTACCGGAGGGGGGACTCGAACCCCCACGACCTTGCGGCCAACGGATTTTGAGTCCGTCGCGTCTACCATTCCGCCACTCCGGCACAGGACCCAGGGGTTGACGCTAGCCCGCGGGTGTTCGGGGTGTCAACCGGGAAACTCGGGACGCATCGACTCCCGACCCTCCGGTCCGGCGCTCCAAACCGGCGCCCCGTCAGAAGTCCAGCACGGCGGTCACGAAGGCCCCGTCCCAGGTGATGTCGGGGCGGATGCCGTCGATGTCGCCGGAGATCTTCAGGCTGCGCCAGCCGGCTCCCAGGCCGAGAATGGGAGCGACCTTGTAGCGGACGCCCAGCTCCCAGTCGGAGGTGTCGGCGTCCTGGAAGACGTCGTAGTTGACGCCGAAAGCGGCCTCTCCGAAGACCTGGAGCTTGCCGACCTCGACCTGGACCCAACCCCCGACAGCGACGAAGCCGCCCTCGAAGCTCTCGCTCACGGTCTCGGTGAGGCCGAGGCCGGTGGCGGTCGCGGAGACGTCGCCGCGCACGCCGGCGGCCTCGACGAAGAGGGCGAAGGAGACGAGGGAGCCGGGCAGAGGCGGTCCCCAGCCCAGGGCCAGCCGGGCGTAGTCGAAGTCCAGCTTCGACTCCTGGCCGACGTTGATCGGCGGGATGAGGTCGCCGGGCAGGTCGACCTGGGTGCTGGAGGCCCCGTTCGTGGAGAGGTTCGTGTAGGCGCCACGGATGTAGAAGCCGAGACCGGGTCGCAGCGTGACGCGCCCCTCGACGGAGTCGTCCGCCTCGAGGCCCAGATCCACGAAGTCCAGCCCGAGATCGAAGTCCGTCCCCTCCACGGCGATGCTGCCGTCGACGGTGGGGAACCAGTAGCGCAGCTCGAGATCGACGACAGCGGCCGCCGGGAGAGGCGCGACCAGCGCGATCGCCAGGGTGACGACGGTGAGGGCTGGAACTCGGTAGCGGATCGACGGCATGGGGCTCCTCCGTTGGGTCGTTGGGGGCATTGTTGCACAATTCGCTGTGCACCCGCCGTAACCCCGGGCACCCCAGCCCCGGCACCCCAGCCCCACCCGTCCGGGCGGCGCGGACTCAGGCCCCGCGAGCCACGTAGGCGCCGAACGCCGCGAGGGCGACCGCCACTACGAGAAGCCCCAGCTGCTGGTAGCCGACGCCGAAGCCGTCGCCCAGGCCGATGGGATCCGCCATGACCGCGACGACCGCCAGGATGAGGCCCAGACCGACCAGGGCAACGCCTCCTTGCCTCTTCCGCATGGTGCGTTTGTAGCAGATCCGGAGGGGCCGGGGAAGGGCTGGCTGGTTATCGTGATCCCGAGAATGGGAAAAGCCGACTCGGGTGGCCGCCGTGGCCGAGGACCCGGCCGGCGCCTATTCGTACCGCAACGCGTCGATGGGATCCAGGCGGGACGCCTTGGCGGCCGGGTAGATGCCGAAGAAGATGCCGACCAGGGCCGAGAAGCCGAAGGCCAGGGCCACGGCCCACAATGGGACGTAGGCGGCGGGCCAATCCCCCGGCAGGAGGCTCACGACCAGGGCGCCGACCCCGTAGCCCAGGCCAACGCCGATGGCGCCCCCCACCAGCGCCAGCGTCACGGACTCGATCAGGAACTGCAGGAGGATGTCCTGACGGCGCGCGCCCACGGACTTGCGGATACCGATCTCCCGCGTCCGCTCCGTGACCGAGACCAGCATGATGTTCATGATGCCGATCCCCCCCACCACCAGGGCGACACCCACGACGGCGCCCACCACCGCCGTGACGCTGCCCAGGATCTGATTCACCGAGCGCAAGATCTCGTCCTGCAGCAGCACAGTGAAGTCGTCGGGTTGCCCCTCGGGGATGGCGTGGCGCCGACGCAGCAGGGCGCTGATGCCATCCTGGACCGCCGGCACCGCCTCGGCGCTCTCGGCCTGCAACCGCAGCTGCACCTGGTCGCCGGCGCGACGGCCGAACAGCTGGAGCGAGGTCTCGAAGGGCACGAACACCAGGTCGTCGATGTCCTGACCCAGCGACTGGCCGCGCTCCTCCATGACGCCGACGACGGTCACGGGCAGACTGCCGACGTAGATCTCCTCCCCCACCGGGTCCGGCCCCAGCCGCAGCTGCTCGACCACCTCGCGGCCCAGGACGGCGACCTTGCGCCTCTGCCGCAGATCCACGGAGGAGAAGAAGCGCCCCCGGTCCACCACGTGGTTGTTGACCCGCGGCCAGTCGTCGTTGACCCCCAGGACGAGGGTGTCGTGCTGCCGCTCCCGCACCTTGACCTGCGCGGGGCCCACCAGCACCGGGGTGATGAGGGAGACGCCGGGAACCTGGTCGCGGATCGCCTGCCCGTCCTCCCAGGTGAGCTTGACCTGGCGGGCCACGACCCCCGGGCCCTGCTGCCCCGTGTCGGCCATCACGATGACGTAGGTGGCGCCGACGCCCTGCAGCTGCGAGGTGATGAGGTACTGGAGCCCCTGAACGATCGAGACGACCGCGATGACCGCGGCAACCCCGATGATGATCCCCAGGGTCGTGAGGACCGAACGCATCTTGTTGGCCCACAGGGCGTGGAGCGCGACGCGGAAGTTCTCGGTGAAGATCATCCGCCGGGTCTCATCCCACGGCTCGGCCCACGGTCCGTCCACTGGTGTCGTCGCTCTCCACCCGTCCGTCCCGCAGGTGAATGCGGCGCTGGGCGTAGGCCGCCACCTCGTCCTCGTGGGTCACGAGGAGGATCGTGTTGCCGGCCTCGTGCAGGGCGTCGAAGAGGGCCAGGATCTCGAGCGAGGTCGCCGTGTCCAGGTTGCCGGTGGGCTCGTCGGCCAGGAGGATCGAGGGCGAGTTCACGAGGGCTCGAGCCACCGCGACCCGCTGGCGCTGGCCACCGGAGAGCTCGCTCGGTTGGTGGCGCACGCGGTCCCCGAGCCCCACCCGCTCGAGCGCCTCGAGCGCCCTCCGACGGCGCTCCTTCGCCGGCGTGCCGGAGTAGACGAGCGGCAGCTCCACATTGCGCAGGGCGTCCGTCCGCGGCAGCAGGTTGAAGGTCTGGAACACGAACCCGATCTCCCGGTTCCGGATCCGTGCCAGCTCCTCGTCCTCGAGGCCCTGAACGGTCTGGCCGTTGAGGACGTAGCCGCCGGAGGTCGGCGTGTCCAGGCAGCCGACGAGATTCATGAGCGTGGACTTGCCACTGCCCGAAGGTCCCATGATCGCCACGTACTCGCCGCGCTCGATGTCGAGGTCTACGCCGGCCAGCGCGTAGACCGTCTCGGAGCCCATCTCGTACTCCTTGCGCAGCTCGCGGAGCTCGATGAGCGCCATCACTCCTTCTCCTCGTCGTCGCGCCGCTCGATGGCGTCCCCGTCCTGCAGGTCTTCGAGCTGCCGGTAGGGGCCCGTCACGACGGACTCCCCCTCCTCCAGCCCATCCACGATCTCCACGTGGGTCTCGTCCGCCAGTCCGGTGGTCACGGGTCGCTGCCGAGCCAGACCATCGGCCTCGACGAAGACCACCTGGACCTCGGAGCCCTTCGCCTCCGAGTCCCCGTCCGACTCCGGGTCCGTCGGCTCCTCCTCGACGGCCGCGCGCTCCACCACGGCCTGGATCGGCACGACCAGGGCGTCGGGGTGAACCTCCGTGTCGATCTCCGCCCGGACGGACATTCCCGGCCGCAGGGACGGCTCGGCCGCCGCGAGCAGGATCTCGACCTCGAAGAAGGTCACATCCGGCTGCTGAGGACGGCTGAAGCCCGAGCTCCCGATCTCCGTCACCGTGCCGAGCCAGGTCCGATCGGGCAGGGCGTCGACCTCGAGCTCCGCCTTCTGGCCCTCCGCGACGTGGACGATCTCCGTCTCGTCGACCTCCACCCGCGCCAGGATCTCCGACAGGTCGGCGATGGTGCCGATCACGGAGGCCGGGTTGTTCATGGTGCCGGAGACCACCACCTCGCCCTCCTCCGCGTTGAGCGCGATGACGCGACCGGCCAGGGGCGCGTCGATCGTCGTCTTGCCCAGGTCGTCCTCCGCCTTCGCCAGGCTCGCGCGGGCCTGCAGCACCCCCTCCCGAGCCTGCTCCAACCGCAGCCGCGCCGAGGTCTCGGCGAGCTGGGCCGACTCCAGGGACTCCTCGGTCGTCACGCCGTCCCGGCGCAACCGCTCCGCCCGCCGCAGCTTGACGCGGGCGTCCTCCAGGTCGATCTCCGCCTGGCGCTGGCGCGAGCGGGCGATCTCCAGCGCCGCCGTCGCCTGATCCCGGGCCGCGACGAAAGCCGCCCTCTCCAGTTCCAGGAACGGGGCGCCCTTCTCCACTCGGTCGCCCTCCTTCACGTACAGGTGCTCGATGCGGGCGATGACGTGGGCGGAGATCTCCACCTTGACGCGGGGGTCGATCTCCCCGGACGCCTTGACGACGCGGCGCACCTCCCGACGCTCGACGGGCTCCTGGTAGACCTTCGCCGTCTCTCCCCGGCCGCCGCTGCGGATACTGACCCAGGCGATGGCGCCGAGCGCCGCGAGCACCAACAGGGCGATGATCGTCTTCTTCACGAGAGCTCCGAGTTCGGGTCGTCCGGCGGCGGGCGGCGACCGGCGGCAACCTAGCCGAAGACCCCGGCGATTCCGACCTTCGCGGCCACGTAGACGACCCAGACGCCCAGGACGGCCGACGCGGCTCGGACCCGATCGATCCGACCGACGATCGCAAAACCCAGCGCCAGCAGACCCAGGCTCCAGAAGGTGAGGAGGTCGAGACTCGACAGGAAGGTCAGGAGCCGCTGACTCGCGTCGTCGGGCGCGAAGAACCCGGCGTGAGTCGCGACGATGCCCTGGCGCAGCTCCACACTGCGCAGCGTGTCGCGGCCGAGGGCGACCACAACGGTGAGGAGGGTCGAGATCAGCGCCCCCGGCACCAGGCCGTGGAGGGTCACCGAGAAGCCCTCGCGAAACGCCAGGTCCGACCCGAGCATCTTCAGGGCCACCCAGAACATCAGGGCGGTCAGGAGGTAGGCCAATGGCGCCAGAACGACGCTGCTGACGAGCGCGAAGGTCGGACCGAACTTCTTCTGCACCTCGACAGCCTGGGCCATCTCGTCGTCGCTGAGCGTCCGACCGCTGCGCTGGACCGCCTCGATCGTCTCCGCTTCGAAGTCGACCTTCGGAATCGCGACCAGGTTGGCCCCGAGGCCCGCCAACACCAGGACCACGAGGATCACGGCCCAGGTGGGCCGCTCGCCAATCTGTCGAAACGTCGCCTCGGGCGAGATCAGGACGCCGAGGATGCGCGTGAAGCCGTTGTCGGGCATGAAAGAGCCTCCTCGGACCAGTCTACGTGTCAGGGCGGTGCTGATTCCAGGCCCGGTCGATCCCGACCGCCCCGCCGGCGGGGCGGATGGAGCGGTGGCTACGGGAGAGAGCCGACAAAGAGAAACGCCCGGAGTCTCCCCCCGGGCGCTCTCGGCTCTCCGCTGAGGTGATGTCGCCTACTCGCCGACCGCCTCCGCCGGAGCGGAGATCTCGATACCCGACTCGTCGGCCAGGGTGCCCATGGACTGATAGAGCTGGGCCAGCGCTCGCCGGTAGTTCGTCTTGGCGCTGACCAGCCGGCTCCGGGCCTCGGTCAGGTCCTCCTGGATCTGCAGGACCTGGAAGCTGGTGGACATGCCGTTCTCGTATCGCTTCTGCTCCGCGTCGAGGTTCCGCTCCTCGAGGCGCTGCGAAACCGTCGCCGACTCGATGACCTGTCGCGCCGTATCTACGCCGCGGGCGAGACGCCGCACGTCGGTGGTGACCTGGAGCTCCTGGTTGCGCAGGTCCACGAGGGCCCGGTCGAGGGCCACGTCGGCGATCGCCTTGTTGGCTTTGGCCTGCCGGTTCTGGATCGGGTACGAGAAGTTGGCCGCGATGGCCCAGCCCTCGAAATCCAGGTTCTTGATCTGGTCCAGGGCGTCGGTGTAGCCGCCGTTCGCCTCGAACAGGATCTCGCCGGAGAGGAAGTCGCGCTGGGTCACGTCGCCGCCCAGGCCGTTGTAGCCGTAGGTCAGATCGAGGTCGAGACGGGGCAACAGCTGGTTCTTCCGGTACATCTGGTCCACCTCGAGATTCTCGAGCTGGAGGCGAGCCGCGGTCAGGTCCGAGCGATTCGTGAGGGCGATCGCCATCGAGCGCTGGAGGTCGATCTGGACCGGCTCCATCTCCGGGACCGTGCCCGGGGTGATCTGGACCGCCCACAGCGGGCCCGGAGGCACGTTCATGACCTGGCGGATGAGGTCCTCCCGGTCGCCGATGAGGGCCCGCGCGCGGATCAGCTCCTCCTCGCGGGTGGCCACGCCGGCCTCGCTCTGCACCAACTCCAGCGGCGCGAGGGTTCCGACCTCCACCTTGATGCGGTTCTGCTCGTGCAGCTCCTTGGCGAGGCGCAGGCTCTCCTCCGCCACCTGCGCCTGCTCGCGGGCCTCGACCAGCAGCCAGTAGGCGTCCTCGGCCGTCTGCACCGCCGCGTCGACCTGGAGCTCGAAGTCCTCGTTCCGGATCTGCTCGTTGGTGCGAGCGATGCGGATCCCCCGCTTCGTCACGCTCTGGCCGCGGTCCCGCAGCAGGGGCTGCGAGTACTGGACGTCGAGATCGATGCGGAAGGCCGGGTTGAGGGTCGCGAAGTTCGAGTTGGTCTCGAACCGGTTGTTGTTCCAGGCGCCACGCAGCGTACCGCCGTACTTCGTGAGCTGACTGACCCCGAAGTTCAGGTCATCGCTCGTCGTCGACGTCACGTCGGCGCCCGCCAGGTTCGAGGCCGCCGGCGAGTTCTCCTCCGAGGTGCCGAGCCGACCGGTGACCGTGGTGTCGAAGATCCCCTGGTTGAACAGGACCTGGAACCTCGACTCCTCCAGGTTGTAGCGCTCGACCTGCAGGCCGAGGTTGCGCTCCAGGGTGAGCGCAATGACCTCGTCGAGGGTCAGGAAGACCTGATCCCCCTCCTGCCGCAGCTGAAAGCCGCGGCTCAGGTCGACGACCGTCGACCGTACGACCATGCCGCCAGGGTTCTCCTGGGCCGGCGCGGCGGCCGGCAAGAGGCTCAGGCAGAGCGCGGCGATCGCGACCGCGGCTCCCCACCGGCTCGTGTTTCCGGATGCGCGAACGGCGGTTCGCTTCCAATGACTCATCATCTCCAACTCCCTCGTACTCGGTCGGATTCGCTCGATTCGGGAAAGCCCGACATTGTCACATCAGCGACTCGGTCGGGCCGTCTGCCTAACTTACGACGCTACTCGCTGAAAGTTCCATCAGGCGTCGACAGTCGCCTCCAACTCGCCCGGGTAGTGACAGGCGACGCGGTGGCCCGTACGCCCCTCCGAACCCCCATCCGCGGCCGGCCGCAGAGCCGGCACCTCCCCGGAGCAACGCTCGCGGGCGATGGGACAACGCGGATGGAACGGACACCCCGCGGGAGGCGATGCCGGGCTCGGCAGCTCCCCGGGCAGGACGATCCTCTCTCGGCCCCCCTCGGGGTCCGGAACGGGGACGGCGGAGAGCAGGCTCACGGTGTACGGATGGCGTGGCTGGGCGAACAGCTCGGCCGCCGGCGCCTCCTCGACCACCCTGCCCAGGTACAGCACCACCACCCGATCCGCGATCTGCTCCACCAGGGCCAGGTCGTGGGCGATGAACAGGAGGGCCAGGTCCAACCGCTCCTGCAGCTCGACCAGGAGGTTGACGATCTGGGCGCGCACCGAGACGTCCAGTGCCGAGACCGGCTCGTCGGCCACCAGGAGGTCCGGCTCCGTCGCCAGCGCCCGGGCGATCCCCACGCGCTGGCGCTGGCCGCCAGAGAACTCGTGGGGGTACCTGCGCTCCGCCCCGTCCGGAAGACCCACCAGGCGCAGGAGCTCGTGCACCCGGCGCGGACGTGCCGAGCCGGGCGCGAGGCCGTGGACCTCCAGAGGCTCCGAGAGGATGGAACGCACTCGCATCCGTGGGTTGAGAGAGCCGTACGGGTCCTGGAAGATCATCTGGAAGCGACGGCGAAGACGGCGCAGCGCCTCGGGGGAGAGAGCCAGGAGGTCTTCGCCGCGGAACCGGACGCTGCCGGAGGTGGGCTCCTCCAGACGGAGGAGGCAACGCCCGAGGGTCGTCTTGCCGCTGCCCGACTCCCCGACCAGCGCCAGGCACTCTCCGGGCCACAGGACCAGATCCACACCGTCCACGGCCTTCACGGCCCCGACCGTCCGCTGGAGCAACCCTCGGCGGATCGGAAAGTGCTTGACCAGGCCGCGCACCTCCAGGAGAGGCTCGACGGCTGCAGGGGCCGCGGCCGTCGAGGGGGTCGCCGCGCTCACGAGGTCGTCTCCTCGGCCACCGCGCGGGCACGACGCAGCGCGGCAGCCTCCTCGAGGCCACCGTGCAGGAAGCAACGGACCGAGCGACCCGCTCCGGTCTCGCGGGGCACCGGCCGCAGCTCCGAGCACTCCCCGAGGGCCTGCGGACACCGGGGGTGGAAGGGGCAACCGGAGGGCAGGTCGCCGGGCTCGGGCACCTGCCCGGGGATGGTCGCCAGCCGGCGATCGGCCGCCCGGTGCCCGAGACGCGGCAAGGCCGCGAGAAGGCCCCGGGTGTAGGGATGGTCGGGACGTCGGAACAGGTCCCGGGAGGCCGCCGTCTCCACGACCTCTCCGGCGTACATGACCGCGACGCGGTCGCAGGTCTCCGCAACCACCGCCAGGTCGTGGGTGATGAGCAGAATTGTCAGGCCCAGCTCCGAGCGCAGCGAGTCCAGGAGCTCCAGGATCTGGGCCTGGATCGTGACGTCGAGGGCGGTGGTCGGCTCGTCGGCGATCAGGAGCTCGGGGCGGGCCGCCAGGGCCATGGCGATCATCACGCGCTGCCTCTGACCCCCCGAGAGCTGGTGCGGATAGTCGTCGAGCCGGCTCCGCGCGTCCGGGATGGCGACCCGCTCCAGCAGGTGGGCGGCCTCCTCCCGCGCCTCCCGACGACCGACCGACCGGTGGACGCGCACGGCCTCGACGATCTGGAAGCCCACGGTGAAGACGGGGTTGAGGGCTGTCATGGGCTCCTGGAAGACGAGCCCCACGCGGGCGCCTCGCACACGACGCATGGCCCGCTCGGGCAGGTCGAGGAGCTCGGTGCCCGCGAGCCGCACGCTGCCGCCGAGGATCCTGCCCGGCGGCGGCACGAGACGCAGGACGGCCAGCGCGGTCAGGCTCTTGCCCGACCCGGACTCGCCCACCAGACCCACCATCTCGCCCCGATCGACGTGGAAGGAGGCCTCCCGGACCACGAGCGTCCAGCCCCCGTCCGCGGCTGGGAAGCCCACGGACAGGTCCTCGATCTCGAGCAGCCTCTCCGCCATCCGGGGTCCGCTCAGGCCCGCGCGCCGGAGCCGCGCAGCCAGTCCACCGTCAGGGCCACGCCGTAGCCCGTGGCACCCTTGGCGCCGTCCCCGTCGGCGCCGACGGCCGCCGGCCCGGCGATGTCCAGGTGCGCCCAACGCGACAGCCCGCCCATGAACGCGGACAGGAACGCTGCCGCGTGATTGGCTCCACCCCACCGACCGCCGAGGTTGCGCAGGTCGCCGTGGGTCCCCTTGAGACTCTCTCGGAACTCCCGCCACAGGGGCAGCCGCCACAGACGCTCGCCGGTGCGCTCCGCGGAGGCCAGCAGCGCGGCCGCGAGCTCGTCGTCGGGCGAGTAGAGACCGGCGCCCGTCAGGCCCAGCGCCACGACGCAGGCGCCGGTCAGTGTCGAGTACTCGACCAGGACGTCCGGCTCCTCCTCGGCCGCCCAGGCCAGCGCGTCGGCCAGAATCATGCGCCCCTCGGCGTCGGTGTTGAGGATCTCGACGGTCTGGCCGTCGTAGCAGCGCACGATGTCGCCGGGCCGGTAGGCGGAACCGTCGGGCATGTTCTCGGCCAGCGGAAGGTAGGCCCGGAAACGCCCCGGGACCTCCAGCTCGGCCAGCGCGCGGGCCACTCCGAGCACCGTACAGGCGCCACACTTGTCGTACTTCATCTCGTCCATGGCCGCAGACGGCTTGATCGAGATGCCTCCGGTGTCGAAGGTCACCCCCTTGCCCACCAGGGCCACCGTGCGATCCCCCTCTCCCCACTCCAACCGCACCATCCTGGGCGGATGGACGGAGCCACCGCCCACCGCCATCACCCCTCCCATGCCCCGCTCCGTCAGCTCCGCGAGCCCCAGCACCTGGATGTCGAAGCCGTGGTCCGCGGCAAGCTCCCGCGCCCTCTCGGCCATCCACTCGGGCGTGGCCTCGTTGGGCGGGGTGTTGGCGAGATCCCGCGTGAGGGTCGCGCCGCGCTCGACGGCGCCGCCGCGCTCGAGACCCTCGCGGATGCCCTCCCCGGGCACCAGCACCTCGACGGACTCCAGACGCGGCGCGGGGCGGCTCTTGCTCTTGAACCGGTCGAAACGGTAGGCCGCCCGGTGCAGCGACCGGGCGACCAGCTCCGCGCCGGCCTCTCCCCGCGCCGCCGGATGGTCCGGCAGCGCCACCGCGAGGCGCGCCACGCCGGCGTTGCGCGCCGCGGAGACCACCCTCTCGAGGAACGACGCGACGCCACGACGATCCAGATCGCCGGCGCTCCCCAAACCCCACAACGAGAGGCCGCCGATGCCTCCGACGCCGGGGCCGTAGCGCACCTGCTCGGCCGCTCCGCGCCAGCCGTCGGCCGCGGCCAGCCGCTCCACAGCGGCGAGCAGCTCACCGCCCAACGTGGCGGTGGCCGGCCCCTCGTTCTCGAACGCGGGCACGGCCAGGGCCTCCACCTGGAGACCCTCCCCAGTCGCCTCTCTCACCTCGATCCGGTGCTTCATGAGCCTCCCGTTCCGGCGGGTCGAAGCCCGCCACCGGGCGGACCGCGCGACGATGGCGCCCGAGCGCCCGCCGAACCCGGCGATGATAGCAGCCGCACGCCGCGCCCCGGCGCGCCTCGGACGGCGCAACCGAACCCGGGCCGTCTTGTGGCACACTCTCTCGAGTGAGCCTCCACCGCCTCAGCAGGAAGCTTCGCGGACCGTTCAACTTCCTCCGTCCCCGGGGCCCCGAGATCGAGCGGCTGATACCCGACGCCGAGCGGATCCTGCCGGCTCCGCAGAAGGTCTTCCTGGACGACGAGACCGCCACCCCGCTCGAGGGCTACCCCATCCTGCAGAGCGCCACCCTGAGCGGCCTCGCCGGCGCGCTCGAGAGGTACGTCGAAGCGGAAGAGGTGGCGGAGGTGGAGCGGACGAGGCGGGCGCCGTTCGATGCCCGCGGCCTGTCCTCCCTGTGGCGCGACTACAGCCAGTCGCTGGCCCACGCCCTCGGCAAGGCCACCAGGGCCAGCCACGGCCGCCAGTTCCCGGAGATCTTCTGGCTGCTCCACTCCCAGTCGACGGCCAGGGTCTTCAAGGGCTCGAACCGCCGCATCCTCCGGATCGACCTGGAGATCGGCCGGTCCCAGGGAGAGTTGATCAAGTACCGGGTGTTCGATCGCTGGCTCGACCGGACCCTCCAGGTTGCGTACGAGGTCGCCCGGCGCGCGGCCGATCAGATCGAGGGGTCGGAGAACGATCAGTTCCCGCCCCTTCTGCGGCGCATGGCCGACAACGTGCTGATCTTCACCCAGGAGCACATCAGCCAGGACCTGCAGGAGATCGCCGGCTACCTGAAGGGGCACCTCCAGATCGACGGCCGCGACCTCCGGCGCCGACTCGAGGCTCTGCGCGAGTGGCACGGGATCGAGCTGGAGCGTCACGCCGATCTGCGGGCCCTGGGAACCCATATCCTGGGGGTCGGCGATCCGCCGGCGCCCGAGGATCTCCTGCGGATCCCGGGCTACCTCCACTACCTCGCCAAGCGTCCCGGGTACGACGCTCGGCGGCTCCTGGACCCGCAGGCCGTGGACCTCTGGGATCAGCTCCTCGAGAAGCTCCAGGAGTTCGAGATCTACCTGGGCCTGCGCCGGAGGATCCTCCCCGTGACCGAGATCGAGGGCCGGCCGAGCTGTCGCGACCCGGGGCTCGCCTGGAGCGGCCCGGGGTGGACGGACCTGGTCCTGTCGACCGCCACCCGACCCCTCGACTTCTTCCACGAGTGGGTCGTCGAGCCGGTGGTCGAGCGCTTCGGCATGATCTACGACCTCACGAGCTTCACCGAGGTCGTCTCCCAGCTCCGTCGCCAGGGCAAGGAGGTCCAGGACCGCGCCTTCCGGAGCGCGTTCGACCTGCAGCGCTGGATCGATCGACACGCGCGCGGACATCGGCTGCGCCTCGAGAAGTACCTGGGGGACGGCGCCCTCTACTCCGGTCGTCACCCCAAGCGGCTCCTGCTCGTCTCGGTCCTCATCCAGCGCCGCTACCGGCAGATCGTCGACGAGGGCTTCCCGTTCAACCGGGGGATGCGGGTCGCCCTCAACTTCGGCACGTACCGGCTGCTGCCGATCGGCGGCTCGGATATCACCGAGGCGCACCGCTACGAGTTCCTGGGGCATGGCATCGTCGAGCTGTCGCGTCTCGTGACGGGCAAGGCCACCCGCGAGATCGAGGAGATCAAGAACCTCCTGGTGCGACGCGGCTACCCCGAGGGCACGGTGGATCGGTTCTTCGCCCCGCTGGTGCAGCACAAGGTGGAGCTCGTCGATCGGGACCAGCTCGCTCGGCGCTTCTTCGCCTACATCAACCGCTACGGCAACCTGATCAACGAGGGCATCGTCGCGACCCAGGACTTCATCGTGCAGCTCGAGCGCGCCGGGCCCGTGGGTGAGCTGTCGCGCGGCGTGCTGGGCGGCCGGGCCTACGTGGTGCTCCAGCTCCGGGAGGACGGCCTGAGCCTGCGGGTCGGCCTGCGCAAGCTGGGGCTCGCGGCCTTCAAGGGCCTGGGCAAGGTGCCGGTCGTCGAGATCGTCGACGGCGACGAATGGACCGACGACGACCTGCTGCCCCTCCCCGGCGGGCGCCTCTCCACGCTGCTCGAGCAGCAGTTCCACAGCCCGGCCGACAGGGAGGAGCAGGAGCTCCCCTCGGCGTAGCGGGATGTGCGTCGAGGAGTTCCCAACGGGACCTTAGCAGCCCGTGGTGGAAGTCAGGCACGAGCGAGAGCGCGCAATCTTCTTCGGAATCAAGGCAGGAATCCGCACTCGATTCGGTGAATCGAGGAGGATTCCCAACGAAGAGTCCGGAGAAGAGGGCCGCTCGTAGCGTGGCTTG
>CAJQNK010000249.1 GCA_905479655.1 uncultured bacterium
GCTCCCGTCGGCCTCCTCGACGTACCGACAGTACGCCTGCGTCGGCCTCGGTCGCAAGCCTTGCATCTTCAGGCACCTACGACCTCTCGCGACGATTCCCGGTGAGAAGGGCAGGCTAGCACAATAATCTCGGCGCAGACCGACCGTTACCAACCGACCGCGCCCGGGGACACCTCGGTCAGGCCCCCGACCGAAGGCGGCCGTCGTGGAGGCGATAGACGCTGTCGAAGCCGGAGATCATCCGCTCGTCATGGGTCACGGTCACGACCGCCGCGCCGCGCTCGCGGGAGATTCGCCGCAACATCTCCATCGCCACCTGACCGCGCTCGGTGTCGAGCGCCGCGGTGGGCTCGTCGGCGAGGACGAGGCGCGGCGAGTTGGCGAGCGCGCGCGCGATCGCGACGCGCTGCTGCTCGCCGCCGGAGAGGTTGGCGGGCAGGTCGTGCGCGCGATGGCCGACCCCCAACTCTTCGAGCAGATCGAGAGCGCGGTGGCGCGCGGCGCGCGCGCGGCCGCCGGCGAGCTCGAGGACGATGGCGACGTTGTCCCGCGCCGAGAGGAACGGGATCAGGTTCTGGTGTTGAAAGACGAAGCCGATGTTCTCGCGGCGGAAGCGGCGCACGTCAACAACAGTCCGGCCGCCGCCGTGGATCGGCTCACCGAACATCGCGATCTTGCCTGCGGTGGGTTCGAGGATCAGGCTGATGCAGAAGAGGAGCGTCGACTTGCCCGATCCGCTCGGGCCGAGGAGCGCCACCAGCTCCCCCGCCGCCACGGAGAGGTCGACGTCCGCGAGCGCGTGCACCGCGAGCGCGCCTTCGCCGTAAACCTTGGAGAGACCGGAGACACGCAAGGCCTCCGTCACGTCAACCTCCGAGCGCGACCGACGGCGGCGTCCGCAGCGAGTGCACGATGCCCGCCAGGCTGGCGACGATGCCCCCGGCGAGCAGAACGAGGAACGTGGTGCCCGTGTCGCTCGACAGCAAGACGAGGGTGCGCGGAAAGCGTTCCTGGGTGACCGAGATCAGGGCGTAGCCGGCCACGAAGCTCGCCACGGTGAGAAAGAGGGACTGCTCCAGGATGAGACGGACGATGATTCGATTCGGGGCACCAATGAGCTTGAGCGTGGCGATCGAACGGATCTTCTCCATGGTGAGGATGTAGACGAGGAGCGAGATGACGACGATCGAGACGACCAGGAGCAGCGCCCGGAAAAGCCCGAGAATCGCGCTCATCCGCAGCAGACGGCCGCGCAGCATCAGATCGCGCTCCTGTTCTGTCGTGTAGGAGTCGAGGTAGAGCCAGCGGGTGACATGGCGCTGGACCTCCGCGAGGTCGGCGCCGGGCTCGACGCGAGCGAGCACCGCGCTCACCGTGACCGCGCCGCTGTCGAGGAGTGGTAGAAGGCGCTCGGTATCGGTGGAGGGAAGGCTGGCAGCTTCGAGCGCGCGCAGGCTCGCGGAGCGTTTGAGCTCCAGCGCACGGTTGTCCTCCTGGTAGAGGACCTCCTGGGCATCGGGGAGGGAGAGGTAGACCAGAGGATTGCCGCCGGAGTCGACCGCACCGCGGGTCACGCCGACGACCGTGAAGTCGTGGACCGCCAGTCGCACGAGGTCGCCCACGGCGAGCCCGAGCTTGCGGTCGGCGACCATCTCGAAGCGGGGACTCTCGAGCGCCCGCCCGGCTTCGAGCTGGCCGGGACCGCCCAGGCCGCCGAAGAGATCGTAGCCGACCACGGTGAACTGTTGACTGCGCCCGCCGAGCTCGCGCTGCACGGTGTAGACGATGTAGGGGCTCGCGCGCAGCACGCCGGGGACCGCGGCGATTCGCTTCCAGGTTTCCTGCGGGATGCGCGACGGCTCGTTGAACGGTCCGCCGCGGCCACGCTCGACCACCCAGAGGTCGCAGTCGGTATGGTCGATCAGCCAGACCCCATCGTGGATGTTGCCGCGATAGATGCCGTTCATGGTCAGCACGATCGCGATCAGCAGGCCGACGCCGACGGTGGTCGCGGCGAACTTTCCGGGGTGCCGCTGGAAGTCCTTGAAGGCGAGATCCACGTCAGGGTTCCGCCGCCGTCACGCGGACTCTGGCCCCGGAAACGAGCCTTCGCGGGTCGCGAACGACAAGCTCGTCCGCGTCGAGGCCCGCCTCGATCACGACCCGCTCCGCGCCGCGCGCGCCGACGCGGACGGCGACGAAGATCGCGCGGCCGCCGCGGACGACGAAGACGCCGCGTTCGCTCCCGGTACCCGCGAGCGCGGATACGGGCACCGCCAGGCTGATGACGCGGCCCACCTCGATCGCCACCTCGGCCTCCTCGTCGAGCGTCAGCCGCTCGAGATCGGGGGCAAAGGAGATGTCGACCTCGAGCTCGCGCGCCACCGGATCGGCGCGCCGCGAGAGACGGGCCACCGTCCCGACACCTACCCAACCGGAACGCAGCCGGAGCCGCGCCGGTTGCCCAACGGCGATGCGGCCGATGAGGCTCCCGTCGATCTGGGCCGCGACCCAGACGCTCTTGGAATCGAGCAACTCGACCATGGTGGCGCCGGGGAGCACGGTCTCGCCGGGGTTCGTTCGACGCGCGGTCACCAGGCCGCTGAAGGGAGCCAGGATGCGCGCGTAGGAGACTTCGATCTCGGCGACCGTCAGCTCCTCGCGCGCTCGTTCGAGCTCGGCGCGTTTCGCCAGCCGCCCCGCGCGAGCGGCATCGTCGCCGGCCGCGGCGGCGGCGAGCGCGGTATCCGCCTCGTCGGCGAAGGCCTCCGCCGTGATCCCCTGATGCGCCAGCGAACGCTGACGGGCCGCAGTCCGGCGAGCCAGCTCGAGCGACGCGCCGGTCCGCGCGGCCTCCGCGTCGGCGGCGGCGAGCGCGTGCGAAGCCGCCGCCGACGCAGAGCGCGTCGAGGCCAGGCGGGCGCGCAGCGCCGAGTCCTCGAGCCGGGCCAGGAGCGCACCCGCCTCGATCCGGTCGCCCACATCGACGAGGACTTCAGAGACCAACCCGGTGATGCGAGCGCCCACGCTGGCGACGATCCGCGCGTCGACGACACCCGGCCCGCGCACCTCCTCGACCACTTCCTCGACGCGCACCATGATCACGTCGACCGGCGTGGCGGAGAGCACCCGGACCCGCCACGCGACGGCGGCGAGCACGGCCAGGGCGACCGCGCTTGCGGCAAGCAGGCGCCGGTTCATGGCCGGCGTCATCGTGAGCCTCGAGCGAAGGTGAGACGTTGGATTCGATTGCGCATAGTGGCTCTCCCAAGGGACCTCGCCGGGATCCCTCTGTCCGCCGGTTCGTTCTCGTCGTCCGGAAGCCGTTCGGAAGACGGTTCTCGCGCCTGTGTCTTTGAGAGACTCGAGAGTGAGAGAAGGTTCCCGTTCGAACCGTCGCGGAGCACCCGAGCCAGTATACTCTCGAGAAGAGAGGAGCGCCGACCCTCAAGCGGCTGATCGCTCGAACTCGGAGGTGGCTTGGGCGGCTCCAGCGGACTCCATGCTGCGCCCGGCTCGAGCCCGCTCGCCCGTCGGGCCAAGAGCAGGCGCCGATCCTGCTGCTCCTGCCCGGAACTCTCACCTGGGAGCCGGAACCTCCGCGTCTCCTCCTGCCTCTCAGTAGGTGCAGGCGAACGCCGGGGTGGCGCCGGCACTTCCCGAGTGGCGAAGTCCGGTCGACCCGGCAAGAAACTCGAAAAGGAGAACCAGATGACCCTCAGGACCCTCCCGGCAGCACTCGTAGTGGCAACTCTGGCAGCGGCCGCCCCGGCAGTCGCTCAGAGCGGCGGACAGACAGCCGGCCAGCAGGGCGTCCACCAGCAGCAGATGGCCCAGCAGGCGTCCCAGCAGCAGATGTTGCAACAGCAACAGGTGGCGCAGATGGACCAGACGATGCAGCGCCTCCATCGGCTGGAACAGCAAGCCGGCGAGCTCTCCCGGAGCATGGCCCAGCGGGCAGGTCAGGCGGGTGCCGGCGAGCTCGGCGCGCGCGACCAGTCGATGTCGCGGCTGTGCGACTCGGTGGCGACCCTCGCCGGCGACATGACCCAGACGATGGACCGCATCCACCAGAATCTTCGGGATCCGGCTCTGCTTCAGGATCGCGAAATGCAGAAGGACATGGATCGGCTGCGTCTGCACGTCGAGGACATGGCGGCTCCGCTGGAGGATGCCTTGACGACCATGAACCGGATCCAGGATCGGCTGCACCAACCAGGGACCGGCAATTGACGGTAGAAGGGGCCTGCCATGACCACACTGCACACGGCCCTTCGCGCCCTGACCGCGGCGGCTCTCGCCGCCGTGGCCGGGGCGGCCGCGGGGCAGGAATCCGCGATCAACTACTTCGGTTCTTTCCAGCACGCTTCTGGGGAATACACGCTGAGTGAAACGACGAGGAGCTCTTTGCTGTTCAACGGCCTTTCGTATCGCAAGGGGAGGTGGAGTTTTTCCGCCAGCATTCCGCTGATCTACCAGGATTCGCCCTTCGTCAGTTACGCTGGTGGCTCACCGGTGCCTGCGGGCCGGCGGCAGGGAATGGAGACTCAGGACGGCACGGATGGCGGTACGGGAGGCATACACGGTGAGGGATCCGGAAAAGGAGGCACCGTTGACGTACCAAGCCCCGACACATTGGACTTCGACAAGAGCGGAGTTGGAGACCCTCTCTTTCGCGCCGACTTCGCGGTCTCCGAGAGCCGCGCCGAGGGACCGGGGTTCGGTGTCTACGCCGTTGCCAAGCCGCCGCTCGCCGATGAGGACAGCGGATTCGGCACCGGCGAGTGGGACTACGGGGCCGGGATCACGATTTCGAGGCAGGCCGGCTCGATCCTGTTTCTGGCCGACCTAGGCTACTGGGTCTACGGAGACCTTCCGGACCTGGAGCTGAAGGACCCGCTGACCTTCAGCTTGGGGCTGAGCCACTCCCTGTCGGGCGGTCGTCTCTTGGTGGGAGCGTCCGTTTGGGGCTCGACCGAGACGGTGGACGGCGTCGACGGACCACTGCAGATCGGGATCACGGCCAGCCGCCTCGTCGGATCCGGCCGGAGCTACAGCCTGACGCTCTCGGCTGGTTTGACTGAGTCGGCTCCGGACCACTCTCTGTCGGTGGGCTGGCGTGTGGGTCTCTAGCCTGACGTTCTCACCAATTGTTTACTACGAAACCGTATGTACCTGAATCTGCGGCGTTACGCTCCGCTCGGGCTCCTCGACGTACAGACAGTACGACTGCGTCGCCCGGGGTCGCAAGCCTTGCATCTCCAGGCGCTTGCATCTCCAGGCACCTACGGCATCTCGCAACGACACCCGGTGAGAACGTCGGGGCTAGTCGCCGGCGCCCATCCTCAGGTACTCGAGCGCGTAGTCCCTCACCATCCGGCCGCTCGAGAACGCGGCGGCGACGGTGGCGATGGAGTGCCTCATGCGCCGGAGCCACGCGGTCGGCATGCCGTGCTCGTCGAGGTCGTAGTAGGCGGGCAGGATCTCGCTCTCCAGGAGGTGGTAGAGGGCCTCCGCGTCCATCCGGTCCTGTTCGTCGTCCGAGTGCGCGTGGCCGCCGTCGCCGATGGTCCAGCCGTTCTCGCCGTCGGCTGCCTCCGGCCACCAACCGTCGGGGATGGAGAGGTTCAGGGCGCCGTTGATCGCGGCCTTCATGCCGCTCGTCCCGCTCGCCTCTAGGGGCCGGCGCGGGGTGTTGAGCCAGATGTCGACGCCCTGGAGCATCATGCGGGCCACCCGCATGTCGTAGTCCTCGATGAAAAAGACCCGGCCGCGCAGGGTGTCGGACTGGCTGAGCCGGAAGATGTCGCGGATCAGGTTCTGCCCATCCCGGTCCGCGGGGTGGGCCTTGCCGGCGAAGATGACCTGGAGTCGTTGGTGCGAGTTGTCGAACAGGTGGCGCAGACGCTCCATGTCGCGGAACAGGAGCGCCGCCCGCTTGTAGGTCGCGAACCGGCGGGCGAAACCGATGGTGAGAATCTCGGGGCGGAAGAGGTGATCGACCTGGCGCAGATCGCCGGGGGCCTTGCCGTGGCGGGCGAACTGCTCTCGCAGGCGGGATCGCATGAACCGTCCGAGACGCGCCTTCTGGGCCTGGTGGGCGTTCCAGACCTCGGTGTCCGCGATCCCCTCGGCCTTGGACCACTCCTCGGCGTCGAGCAGCGAGGGTCGCCAGTCGCCGAGATGGCGGTCGAGGACGCGGCCCATCTCCGGCCCCATCCAGGTCGGCAGGTGGACGCCGTTCGTGATGCTCACGATCGGCCCGTCGTCTTCGCCCTCCGGGCCGGGCTGGCCCTCGGAGTGGTCCGTGAAGAGCTGCGACCACATGGAGTTCAGGACCTTGCCGTTGAGCTTCGAGACACCGTTGACGAACGAGGCCGTGCGGATGCCCAGGGCGGTCAGGTTGAACTGTTCCGAAGGGTTCTCGCCGTCCGCGTTGCCCATCGCCAGGAGCTCCTCCGGATCGAGGCCGTTCCCCGTCCAGGGCGCCAGGTAGCGGAGGAGGAGGCCCGAGTCGAACTGCTCGTTCCCGGCGGGCACGGGCGTGTGGGTGGTGAACAGCGTGCGGTGCCGAATCGCGCGAAACGCCTCGGGCCAGCTCGCGCCCGCCTCGACCCGGCGGTGGGCGCGCTCGAACTGCATGAGCGCCGAGTGCCCCTCGTTGATGTGCCAGACGCTTGGCTCGATGCCCAGCGCGTCGAGCGCCCGGACGCCGCCGACGCCCAGCAGCAGCTCCTGGGCGAGACGCATCTCCCTGCCCTGGGTGTACAGGACGTTGCTGATCGGTTGGTCCGCGGGGTGGTTGTGGGGCACGTCGGTGTCGAGGAGCAGAAGCGGAGCCCAGCCGATCTGGACGACCCAGACGCGGGCGTAGACGGGCCGCTCCGGGAACGGCACCTCGATCATGACCTCCCTGCCGGTGTGCGTGGCCGCGGGACGGGCGCCCAGACGCGAGAAGTCGTGCTCGGGGTAGTAGTGCTGCTGGAAGCCGTCGATGTCGATCGTCTGACGGAAGTAGCCCCGCTGGTAGAGCAGGCCGACCGCGACGAAGGGCAACCCCAGGTCGCTGGCGCTCTTGCAGTGGTCGCCGGAGAGGATGCCCAGGCCACCGGAGTAGATGGGCATCGACTGGTGGAGACCGAACTCCATGGAGAAGTAGGCGACGGGACCGGGCAGGCCTTCCGGGCACTCGCGGGCGAACCAGGTGTCCGCCTCCTCCATGTAGGTGTCGAACGAGCGGATCAAGGCGTCGTACTGGCTCAGGAACTCGTCACTCTGGAGGAGCGGCTCCCATCGTGCCCGATCGGTGTTGATCAGCAGCTGGACCGGATTGCGGTAGCGCGACCAGGCGTCGGGATCGATCTGGTGGAAGAGCTGGGCGGCCGACGGGCTCCACGACCACCAGAGGTTGTGGGCCATGTCGTAGAGTCGTTCGACCGGCTTGGGCAGGTCGATGTCGCAGATGTCGAGGGTGCGGATCTTCGAGAACTTGTCGCTCATGACTCCTCCCGCGGCCCGGGGGGCCGCGCAAGAGCTTCGATTCGTGGGTCGTCAGACCGCCCGCACCTTGAGGGTGCGCCCGACCGCCTCGAGCATTCCGCGGAGCTCGTCGTAGTCGGGGTGACGCATCCGGACCCACGCGTTGGCCATGTACCCGGCGCTCACCGGTTGGGTGGGCGAGCCGGGCTCGGGCAGATGGGCGTCGAGGATCCACTCGTCGAAGGCGCCCTGGATCTCGTCGACGCCCTCGTAGCCGGCGATCCGGCCGTCGCGGTCGGGCCGGAGCGCCACCATGCCGGCGGCGTAACGTCTCGACGGCGGCTGCTCGGATCGTCCGTGGACGACCGCCGAGGCCCACTCGCGGTAGAGATCGAACTCGTTGGCCGTGCAGTAGAGGTCCCAGATACCGACGCCCGGCGGGCGGCAGCCGATCTCGGAGAAGCGCAGGCCCCGGGGACCGAAGAACCACTCCATGTGGGTCGCGGCGGTGCCGATGCCGAACCGTTCGATCACCCGCCGCCCCATCTCGCGAACCTCGTCGTACCCGGGCTCGCCCAGACGGTTCGTGGTGATGACGATGGGCGAGATCCAGCGGTGCTGCATGGCGTCCAGCACACCGGGGTAGTAGTGCGAGACGAAGTCGACGGCGATCCGGCCGCCGATGGTGAGCGTGTCGTAGAAGGCCTCGTGGCCCTCGACGAACTCCTCGAGGGCCGCCGACGCCCCACTCTCGAGGCCGTGGCTCACGATCGCCCGGCGCAGGTCGTCCGGGCCGTCGAGACGTTCCGTTCCGGCGGCGCCCGCGGCGTCGCGCGGCTTGATGATCAGGGGGAAGCCCACGCGCTCGGCGAAGGCGTGGGCCTCGGCCGCCGACGAGACGCCCGCCGAGGCGGCGCAGGGGATCCCGGCGGCTCGCAGCTCTTCCTTCATGGCCGGCTTGTCGCGGCACAGGTGGGCCGTCCTGACGCTGATGCCCGGGATCGAGGTCGCCTCCCGGACACGGGCCGCCGGGAGGATATGGGCCTCGACGGTGGCCTCCATCCGGTCCACCCACTCCCGCTCCTGCACCCGGCGGACCGCTCCGAAGAGCTCCCCGTCGTCGACCACGGACCTCACCCGCTCGTAGCCGTAGAGCGCGTCGCGGATCGGTCTGGAAAGGCCTTCGATCGGCGCCTCGCCGATCCCGGTGACCCGTGCGCCGACCGCGGCCAGCGCCTGGACGAAGCGTCCCTGGTTTCTCGGAAATCCGGGTTCGACGAAGAGAACATGCATGGCGGGTCTCGGAAGCGGGCCGAAGTGGAGGAGAGGGCGCGGAGCTAGTCGAATGGGACACTAGTCTCGGGCGAGCCGGGATTATAGCCTTGCGGGGAGGGTCCGGGCCTGTCGATGAGCGGCGGGCCGCGTTCCCGGTCCCGGCCAGGGGGTGGTTGTGAGCGTAGAGCAGCGGGCGAGAACGGAGAGGATCCTGGTCCTCCTGGGGCCCCAGCGCCTCCGCCCCACACTGGCCTCGGTGCTGAGGGAGCTCGGGTTGGAGGGTGGCCGACCGGCGGTGGTCACGGCCGGTTGGCAGCATCGGGAGGCGGAGGACGCGGAGCTGCGAGAGCACGTCGCCGCCCCCCTCGACAATCTCGAGCTCTATCGGCGGGCGGACGAGCTGTTCAGCGAGGACCCGGAGCTGTTCGAGGCTCACCGCGAGCGCCAGGACCGATTGCGGACGTTGCAAGAGCTCTACCGGGTCCGGCTCGCCCACGCCCTCGATGCCGCTCGCGCCCTGCAGGCGCGGAAGGGCTCGGGTGAGCTGCTGAAGGCCGAGCGCCGGGAGGCGATCGACGACGTTCGTCGGCTGGACCGGTCCCACCTCGAGCGGATAAGGGTCCTGCACCGCGAGTGGAACGAGAGCTGGCCGCTCGCCGAGAGGGAGGCGGTTGCGCGGCAGCGCGACGAGCTGCGGGAGATCCTTTCGGGAGCCGTCGCCCTGGTGGTGGCCGGCGGGCACGTCGCGGTGCTGCTCAACCGACTCCGGCTCTTCGGATTGCCCGAGCTGGCCGGCGACCTGCCGGTGGTCGCCTGGTCCGCCGGCGCCATGGTGCTGACCGACCAGGTGGTCCTCTTCCACGACAACCCGCCGCAGGGACCGGGCAACGCGGAGGTCCTGGAGTCGGGGCTCGGAGTGGTGGACGGTCTCGTGGCCCTGCCCCACGCCCGCTGGCGCCTCCGTCTCGAGGACGGCGTCCGGGTCTCGTTGCTCGCCCGACGTCTGGCGCCCCGGAAGTGTCTCGTGCTCGACGACGGGGCGGTCCTGCC
The DNA here is from genome assembly GCA_905479655.1 of uncultured bacterium. GTDB lineage: Bacteria > Acidobacteriota > Thermoanaerobaculia > Multivoradales > JAHEKO01 > CAJQNK01. Next base: position 9,805 of record CAJQNK010000249.1, read on the forward strand.
GGCGTCGGAGGGAGCTCGCCGGAGCGGTCTCGACGTCTCCCGAGTGAGGCGGCTCACGGTGCGGGGCAAGGTGGTCGCGGGTCCCGGCCAGAGCCTCGCGGGAGGTGCAGCGTGACGTTGGCGATCCGCCGGCTGGAGTCGTCCCAGGTCCTCGACGACGAGGTGGTGGAGGACTTCCTGGAGCTCCACGAGTTCCCGCTGCGCGAGGGAACCAGCACCACCTTCGTCTACCGCGGCGAGGCCGATCGCGTCTTCCTGCGTCACTTCATCTACGGCCTGCCCTCCAAGCAGCGGTTCCAGCGCCTCGGCGAGACCGACCTCTGGTATCTCGTCCTGGAGCTGCCCGCGGGGTCCCGGGTCGAGTACAAGATCGACGTCGTCCAGGACGGCAAGCACCGGTGGGTGAGGGATCCGCTGAACCCCCTCCGGGCGCGTGACCCGTTCGGTTCGAACTCCGTCTGCCAGGGCCACGGGTACCGCACCCCGGAGTGGACGCGGCCCGATCCCCACGTGCGGAAGGGGGAGATGCGACCGTTCGCGGTGAAGTCCGAGGCGTTGGGGGGGAAGCGCCGCCTGCAGCTCTACCTCCCGCCGCGGCTGCGCGAGACGAGCCGATACCCGCTCCTGGTGGTCCACGACGGCGCCGACTACATCCGCTACTCGGCGCTCAAGACCGTCGTCGACAACCTGATCTACCGCCAGGAGGTGGCGCCGCTGATTCTCGCCCTGACCACCTCCGACGACCGCCTGCGGGAGTACGGCGCCGACGAACGCCACGCCCGGTTCCTGGCCGACGAGCTGCTGCCGGCCCTGGAGGAGGAGCTGCCGCTCGACCCCCGGCCCGCCGCCCGCGGGCTCATGGGGGCGAGCTTCGGCGCGGTGGCCTCGCTCCACGGAGCCTGGAGCCGCCCCGGCCACTTCGGCCGGCTGTTGCTCCAGTCGGGGTCCTTTGCCTTCACCGACATCGGCCCGAGTCGCCGTGGGCCGGTGTTCGATCCGGTGGTGCGCTTCGTCAACGCCTACCGGGACGGCCCCGTCGCGTTCTCCGACCGGCTCTTCGTGAGCTGCGGGACCTACGAGTCCCTGATCTACGAAAACCGGTCGATGGTCCCGCTCCTCCAGTCCACCGGCATGGAGGTCCGCTACACGGAGGCCCGCGACGGTCACAACTGGGAGAACTGGCGCGACCGGCTGCGCGAGGGTCTGAGCTACCTGTTCCCCGGACCGCTGTGGATGGTGTACGAGTAGTCCCGGGTCGCGGGTCCGGTCACTCGCCGTCCCAGCGCTCGACCTCCTCCAGGGCCCGCCGGACGGCCCTCAGCTTCTCCGCCTGACCCAGGCGGAATCCCGAGTACACGGCCACGGCCAGGAGGGCGAACGACACGACGGCCTGCTCGCCCGTGAAGTCGAACACCCTGCCGTCGATCTGGCGCATGAGGACCAACCCAGCCAGGGCGGACCAGGAGAGCGCCACGACTCCCCGGGCCCGTCGAGCCGCCCGGTCGAGCCGTTCGTCGAGGTCGCGCTCGGCGTCGCGCCGCAGACCGGCGACGTCTTCCAGGAGGGCGCGGATGGCGGCTGGGCGAAGCATGAGCGGATGGACTCCGGTGGGGTGGTCCGAGGATAGCCGTTCGCCGACCCTGTCATCGAGTTCCGCGTCCGCGGCCCGACTCGGGAGGTTCGCCGCCCGCACCCTTCAAGCCCACAGCTCCGGTCGTCGCCAGGGTGCCAGCGCCAGGACGACCGCCGGCTCGTACAGGGTCGTCCGGTCGATCACGTCGCCCGTGAGCAGGCCGACGGCGCCGGAGGCGGACTTCGAGTCCTCGACCCCGAACACCCGGTCGTTGGCCTCGCCCAGCTCCACCCCCTGGCGCACGAGGTCGGCGACCGGGGGTGGTAGGAGGAAGCTGGCCGAGCGGCTCCGGCCCCACCGTTCGCCGTCGCCGGCGACGACCCAGGCGAAGGCCAGGAGCGCGCCGTCGATCGCCGCGACCCCGCCCTCGATGCCGACGACGAACTCGGCGCCGGGGTGCCGCCGGGCAGCCTCCCGGGCGCGTTGCAGGGCGCCGCGCAGGGTCTCCTCGTCGCCCACGGG
>CAJQNK010000250.1 GCA_905479655.1 uncultured bacterium
GCGAGCGAGAGCGCGCAATCTTCTTCGGAATCAAGGCGGGAATCCGCACTCGATTCGGTGAATCGGGGAGGATTCCCAACGAAGAGTCCGGAGAAGAGGGCCGCTCGTAGCGTGTCTCGCCTTTCACCACGGGCTGCTAGAGGGCGAGGCGAGCCGCGGCGGAGAGCATGTCGCCCGTCGCCGGGTCGTAGACCCCGACCACCAGGTCGTGGGCCCCGGTGCGCATCTTCAGGCGGGAGTGCCAGACGAGCTCCTCGCTCTCTTCCGCTCCGGGTCCTCGGACGAGGGTGAGGGGGATCATGGGCACGTCGGCGGTGTTGCCCGCGGAGTCGAGCACGGCGAGGTAGAGCTCCAGCCTCGCCTCCAGGCCTGCGTCGGTCGGTACGAGGGGGACGGCGCCGGCTGGGATGCGGAGGGTGACCGGGACCTCGACCTTTCCCCAGCCCGCCCTCTCGGGTCGGCCGATCTCGAGATCCACCGGGTCCTGGAACGAGGGGCTGCCGAAGATCACGGAGCTCTCCACGGCCATCGCGACCTGGCTCTGTCTGGACAGGTCGGAGAAGCCGCTGCGCGCGCGGGCCACGAGGCCGGGCCGCAGCGCTTCGACGCGGATCTCGTGACTGCCGCCGTCGCCCACCCACGTCGGGGTGAAGCCCAGCCAGTAGAAGGAGCGGGTGTCCTCGGCGACCGCGCCGAGGGCTCGCTCGCGGCCGGCGTTGAGGATGGCCCGGCCGCCGGTCTCGTCGGCGAGCCATTCGAAGGTGCGGTGGATCTCCGTCTCGCGGAAGAAGTCGAGATTGCCGCCCAGACTCGCGGCCGCCGAGGTCGAGGCGCCCAGGTCGACGCCGGAGGTGGTCTGCAGGCCGGCGACGTCCACGGGGTAGACGGTGTAGCCGAGGCGGTTGGCCGTGTCGACGATCGGGCCGAAGATCTCCTCCCCCTCGGGCAGGGCGCTCTCGACCACGGGGAAGCGCCCGTTGCCGGCCACGAACTGGGCCGGCGACCAGGGCCAGCCTCCGGAGGCGAGGAGCAGGACGCGGCGGCCCGGAGGGGCGCCGAAACCGCGCAGGGTGGCGGCCGCCGCGCGGGCGCCGCGGGTGAGCTGATCGGCGAGGAGCTCGGCGTAGAAACGCTCGTCGAGGCTCAGGCGATCGAACGAGGAGGCGAAGGCCAGGCGGCCGCTCGGGTTGCGGGCCAGGTCGAAGCGGCGCTGCTCGACGCGGCGCTCGATGCCCCGGGCCGGCCGTTGGGCCGCGACCTCCAGCGCCTCCGTCAGGCCGCGCTGCGAGGTGCTCCAGGACGAGAGCATGTCGAGGTTCCGGCCGTCCCAGGCGACAATGGCCAGCCGGTCCTCGGGGCGCAGGAACGAGAGGTCGCGCGCGAGGCCGGTCAGGACCCGCCGCCGATCGGTCTCCAGGGAGAAGGTCTCGTCGAGAAACAGGAGGTAGGAGGTTCCGGGGGCCTCGTCTCCCGCGACGGCGGGGGGGGTCGTCGAGCCGCCCGAGCCGGAAACGGCCAGGCCGCCCCGGATCTCGGAGAAGTACTCGACCGGGACCGGCTCGCCGTCGACCGTCAGTCGGAGGTCGTCCGGACCCAGGCCGGTCACCCGCGCTCCGTCCTGGTCGGTGACGACGACCTCGACGTTGACGACGCGGACGTCGATGATCTCGCCGAGGGTGGCGGGGAGCGGAGCCGATCGGGCCGTCGCCGCGCCGCACAGGACCAGCGCGCCGAGGGTCAGGGCAGGGAGTCGTGGGGTTCGTTCTCGGATCATCGGGGGTTCCTCCTTCGGTTGGTGCCGCCTCCGGGGGCGGGTGGCCCGGAGCGTTGGTGGCTCGGGGCCCTGGTGGTTCGGGACGCTGATGGTTCGGCGGCCGAGGCCGCCGTCTGTACATCTCTGTGCCGCAAGGATCGGGCCAGGTCGCGAAAGGGCCGTATCCAGGGGGCTCGGCAGCGAACTGTGGCGGGCGGGGGTCCGCCGTGCGTCCTCCACGGGGGACGCAGACGGAGCGTCGCGAGAGCGTCCCCGGAACGGTTCGCGGGCGACCTGCGACTGCCGTCCGCACGGGTCCCCGACGCCGGGTGGACGGGGTGCGGTGAAGTTGGCGCGACAGCGCTCCGCGCCGGCCCTGCGAGTGCTACTCTCGGTGGATTCCGGCTCCCGCGTCCGCGGCCGCGACCGCCTCTCGCGGGGCACGGACCCTCGCATCCATGTCGATGAAGAGCGACACCGAAAGGCCGTCGGCAGCGGCGGGCGCCTACCCGCCCGAGCCGGAGCTCCTGCCCTCGGAGACCCTCCGCGAGGGCCGCTACGAGGTGCGCTTCGCGCGGACGCCGGAGGAGCTCGACGCGGTGCTCCGCCTGCGCTTCGAGATCTTCAACGTGGAGCTGGGCGAGGGCTTCGAGAGCTCCTACCGGACCGGTCGCGACGAGGACGAGTTCGACGCCGTCTGCCACCATCTGATCGTCGTCGAGGTCGAGACGGGAACGATCGTGGGCAGCTATCGCATGCAGACCTCCGAGATGGCGGCGAGGCACCTCGGTTTCTACTCCGACCAGCTCTTCGACCTGTCGGCGCTCTCCGACGACGTGCGCGCGGCCTCGTTCGAGATCGGGCGCGCCTGCGTGGCGAAGACCCACCGCAGCACCCAGGTGCTGTTCCTGCTCTGGAAGGGCCTCGCGATCTACGTCACGGCCAACCGCAAGCGGTTCCTCTTCGGATGCGCCTCGCTGACCAGCCAGGACCCGGCGGAGGGCAAGGCCCTGTTCGATCGCCTGGTCGCGGGCGGTCACCGCCATCCGGAGGTGGTCGTGCCGCCACGGAGCGGCTACGAGTGCTTCGGGCCGGGCTTCGAGGCCCCCCCGGGGGTGCGCCCGAAGCTGCCGACCCTCTTTCGCACCTACCTGCGTCACGGGGCGAGGATCTGCGGTCCTCCGGCCATCGACCGGGAGTTCGGCACCATCGACTACCTGGTGATCTTCGACGTCGAGGCGATGGATCGTCGCATGGTGCGGACCTTCTTCGGCGGATGAGGGTGCTGCGGGCCGCCTGTCGGGTGCCGGCCGTGGTGGCCGTCCTCCTGGTCGCGTTCCTGGCGGTCTGGCTCGGTGCTCCGTTCGCCGTCGCGGCCGGCCGCCTCGGGGCCTGGCGGTCCTGGGTGACCCGCTGGTGGGCGCGGGCGCTCCTGGTCGTCCTCGGTGTGCGTCTCGAGGTCGACGGCAGCCCGCCGAGGCCTCCGTTCCTCCTCGTCGCGAACCACCTCGGCTACCTGGACATCCTCGTCCTGGCGTCGGCCGTACCGACGGCGTTCGTGGCGAAGGCGGAGATCGCCGGCTGGCCGGTGTTCGGCGCCCTCGCGCGAGCCGGGGGCACGCTGTTCGTGGACCGCGGCTCCCGGCGGGCGATCCCGCGGGTGGCGGCGGCCATGAGGAAGGTGATGGAGGAGGGCCGGGGCGTCGTGCTCTTCCCGGAGGGCACCAGCACCCGGGGCGACGGGGTGGCGCCCTTCCGGCCGTCGCTGCTGGCTCCGGCCGCCGAGGGGGAGCTCCCGGTCCACTGGGCGGTCCTCGGCTACGACACGCCCGCGGGCTCGCCGCCGGCGCATCTCTCCGTGTGCTGGTGGGGTGAGATGGAGCTTCCCGGGCACCTCCTCGGGCTCCTCGCCCTGCCCCGAATCGAGGCGCGTCTGGCCTTCGGTTCGGAGCCCGTGACCGATGTCGACCGCAAGAGGTTGGCTGATAGGCTGCATCGGAAAGTGACCGGCCGGTTCGTCCCGGCCGTGGATCTGGAGGAGGGATGGCTCTAGCCGCATTGCAACAGAACTTCCACCTGCTGCGCCAGGGCGCCGCCCTGCTGCGCGATCTGGACCCGGCGCTGTACGCCGGTCCCGGAGGTGTCGGCCCGCAGTTCCGGCACTGTCTGGACTTCTATCTCTGCTTCCTGAGAGACCTCCCCGAGGGTCGTATCGACTACGACGCCCGGCAGCGTCAGCCCCGCCTCGAGACCGAGCCCGCCGCCGCCCTCGAGTGCCTCGAGGAGATCCAGAGCCGCCTCGCCGGAGTGGTCGAGATGGACGCGCACCATCGCCTCGAGGTCAAGACCGACACGGCCCCCGACGAGCCGCCGGCGTCGTGGTGGAGCCACTCCTCGCTGGGGCGGGAGCTGCGTTTCCTGGTGAGCCACACCGTGCACCACTACGCCCTGATCTCGGCGGGCCTGCGCCGGCACGGGGTCGAGCCCGGTACGGAGTTCGGCATGGCGCCCTCGACCCTCGCCTATCGCGAGGGGAAGCTCTCTCCCAGTCGGTGAGCCGGCGGTGACCTCCCGGCGGCTGCGCTGGGCCGTGGCCGTCTACCTGCTTCTCCTGGCGGCCTCCCACCTCGCGAGGTGGTGGACCCCCGAGGAGCCCGTGCCCGAGGAGCCCGCGCCCCAAGGGCTCGAGAGCGCGTCCGTGGCCGCGGTCGACGGAGAACGGAGGCTCGAGCGGCGGGTGCGCCTCGCGTGGCACCGGTGGCAACCCGGGACGCCGGCGGTGTCGGCCGGGGCGCCGGTGCTCGTGCTCCACGGGAGCCCGGGTAGCCACGACGACTTCGGCTCGCTGGCGCGGGCGTTGGCCGACCGGGGGTTCGAGGTCGTGGCGCCGGACCTGCCGGGGTTCGGCGCGTCGTCGCACGACGTGCCCGACTACTCCGTTCGCGCCCACGCCGCCTACGCGCTCGACCTGCTCGACCGCCTCGGCGCGGAGCAGGCGCACTTGGTCGGTTTCTCCATGGGGGGCGGCGTCGCCCTCGAGATGGTCCGTCAGGCCCCCTCGCGGGTCCGGTCGGTGACGCTGCTGTCGGCCATCGGGGTGCAGGAGCTCGAGCTGCTGGGGGACTACCGTCTCAACCACGCCCTCCACGGTCTCCAGCTCGCGGGCCTGTGGGCGATCCACGAGCTGGTGCCGCACTTCGGAGCGCTCGACGACGCCATGCTCTCCGTGGCCTACGCCCGCAACTTCTACGACACGGATCAGCGACCGCTGCGCGGGGTGCTGGAGCGGCTCGAGGCCCCGACCCTGATCGTGCACGGCCGGGGAGACGTCCTCGTGCCGCTCGCCGCCGCCGAGGAGCACCACCGGATCGTTCCCCAGAGCGAGGAGGTGTTGCTCGAGGGCAACCACTTCCTGGTCTTCCGTCGCGGCGCCGAGCTCGCGCAGCCGATCGCGGATTTCCTGGAGCGCGTGGACGCCGGGGAGGCCCGCGACCGGGCGGCGGCCGTCGCCGAGCGGGTGGCCCGGGCGACGGCCCCCTTCGACCCGTCGGTCGTGCCGCCGCCCGAGGGGATGACCCTGCTGGTCGTCATGGCCCTGCTGGCTGCGGCGACCCTGGTGAGCGAGGACCTCGCCTGCATCGCCACCGGAATCCTGGTCGCGGAGGGGAGGCTCGGCCTGTTCGCCGGCGTCCTGGCGTGCTTCGTCGGCATCCTCGTCGGGGACCTGCTGCTGTTCTGGGCCGGCCGGTGGCTGGGTCGGCCCTGGCTGGTGCGCCGGCCTCTGCGCTGGTTCCTCACTCCGGAGCGGGTCGAGCGGAGCTCACGCTGGTTCAGCCAGCGCGGACCGCAGGTGATCCTGGCGAGTCGCTTCCTGCCGGGAATGCGGCTGCCCACCTACTTCGCGGCCGGGTTGCTGCGCACCTCGTTTCTGCGCTTCCTGGGCTGGTTCATGCTCGCCGTGGGGATCTGGGCGCCGATTCTCGTCGGCCTGTCCGCTGCCGTCGGGACGCGCGCGCTCGTCTGGCTCGAGAGCCTCGAGCGGTGGGCCCTGCCCGGTTTCGCGGCGGTCGCGCTGCTGCTCTGGCTCCTCTTCCGGCTGGTCGAGGGGGTGGCCACCTGGCGCGGGCGACGCCGTCTCCTGGGACGCTGGATCCGCCTCACGCGCTGGGAGTTCTGGCCGCCCTGGGTGCTCTACCCGCCCGTCGTGGCCAAGGTGCTGGCGCTCGGTCTTCGTCACCGTTCGCCCACCCTGTTCACTGCCGCGAACCCGGGGATCCCCCTGGGCGGCTTCGTGGGCGAGTCGAAGTCGGCGATCCTGGACTGCCTGCCGCGAGAGTCCGTGGCCCGCTACCGGAGGATGAGCGGGGCGACGGCGCAGGCCCGTCTGGACTCCGTGAGGAGCTTCGCCCGCGAGGAGGGCCTCGGCCTGCCGCTGGTTCTGAAGCCCGACGCGGGCGAGAGGGGCAAGGGGGTGACCGTCGTGCGCACCTGGGACGAGGCCGCGGCGCGCACGCGGGAGATGGAGGGTCCTCACCTCGTCCAGGAGTACGTCGCCGGCCCCGAGCTCGGCGTCTTCTGGCTGTGTCTGCCGGGCGAGGAGACCGGGCGGATCTTCTCCGTCACCGAGAAGCGGTTGCCCGAGGTGGTGGGAGACGGCGTCTCCACCGTGGAGCGGCTGATCCTCGCCGACCCGCGGGCCGTGGCCATGGCCTCGACCTACCTGGACAACCTCGCCGACCGGCTGGACGAGGTGCCCGAGCCGGGCGAGAGGCTCCGTCTGACCGACCTGGGAACCCACTGCCGGGGGGCCGTCTTCGTCGACGGCCGGAGACTCGTCACGCCGGCTCTCGAGAGGGCGGTGGAGGCCGTCTCCCGGAGCTTCGAGGGCTTCTGGTTCGGTCGCTATGACCTGCGCAGCGACAGCGTCGAGTCGTTCGCGGCCGGTCGCTTCCGGATCCTGGAGCTGAACGGGGTGACCTCGGAGGCGACCCACATCTACGACCCGACCCACTCCGTCGTCGACGCCTGGCGCGTGCTCTTCCGGCAGTGGGAGCTCGCCTTCGAGATCGGGAGCCGGAACCGGCGACGCGGGGTCGAGCCGGCCACGGTGGCCTCGGTGCTGCGAGCCCTCGCGGGTCGGAGGGACGAGTCGCAGGACGGTGGGACCGACCCGGCTCCCGGGATGTGAGAGCATCGGGACCGCAACCGCCGCCGCTCATCCGAAGGAGGTCCGCCATGTCCGTCCGCGTCCGCCGCGTCGCCCTCGCCGTCCTGCTGCTCACCGCCCTCGCCGCGGCCCCCTCCGCGCGGGCGCTGGAGGTGGTCACCGTCCGGCCCGTCAACCACTCGCTGGCGGTGGCCCGCGACGCGGCCGTCCTGGTCCTGTTCGACGGAGAGATCGATCCGGCGACGGTGGACGAGACCAGCTTCGCCGTCTTCGGCCGTTTCACCGGCCCGGTGGAGGGCACCTACCAGGTGGCCGGCGCCCGGATGCGCTTCGTGCCGGTGGCGCCGCTCGCGGCCGGCGACCAGATGACGGTGCGCCTCCAGGCGTCGCTCGCCGGGACGGACGGCGTGGCCCTCGGTCGCACCTGGGTCTGGAACTACTGGACGGCCAGCGCCCCGGCCGGCCTCGTCTTCACCGAGACCGCCCAGCTCGAGCCCGGCAACGTCCCGTACGGCGCCCACGGCGGCGACCTGGACGACGATGGCGACCTGGACCTCGCCGTGCCCAACGAGGGCACCGACGACATGGCGGTTTACCTGAACGACGGCTCCGGCGTCTTCGCCGGCCCGGTCTCCTACCCCGCGGGCAACACCCCGAGCCCGATCGAGGCCTGGGACCTGAACGGCGACCGGATCGTGGATCTCGTGGTGGCCAACCTGTTCTCCGACGACCTCTCGGTCTTCCTCGGCGTGGGCGACGGCACCTTCGAGCCCGAGGTCCGGTACCCCGCCGGCGGCGGCCCACGGGGCGTCGGGTTCATCGACCTGGACGGAGACGGTGACCTCGAGGTGCTGTCGAGCAACCGGGACAGCGGCGACCTCTCGGTCTACCACAGCCGCGGCGACGGCAGCTTCGACCCGGAGCGGCGCGTCGACACTCCGGGGAGCCGCGAGACGGCCGTGGTCGGGACCGACGCCACCGGCGACGGCCGCGAGGACCTGATCGTCGGCTACTACGGCTCCACCGAGGTCCGGATCTTCGCCCGCACCGCCGACGGCCGCTTCGAGGCCACGGGCCAGGCGGCGTCGGGCGGCCAGGTCTGGCAGATGGCCGTCGGCGACCTGAATGGCGACGGGCTGGTCGACGTGGTCACGGCCAACTCCTCCGCCAACACGGCCGGCGTCCTCCTGGCTACGGCCCCCGGCGTGCTGGCCGACGCCGTGACCTACCCGACGGACGGCTTCCCCATCGCCATCGACCTGGGCGACCTGGACGGCGACGGCGACCTCGATCTGGTCACGTCGAACTTCACCGGCGGCACCTGGACGATCTACCTCAACGACGGAGCCGGCAACTTCGGCGACCGCCGCGAGCTGCCGGCCATCGCCTCCGGCTCCTGCGCCGTCCTCCACGACCGCGACGGCGACGGCGACCTGGACATCACAGGCATCGACGAGAACGCGGATCGGGTTCTGTTGTTGCGGAACGACGACTGAACGAGGGCACGCGACTGGCGGTGGACTTCGTCCTCGGCCTCTTCGGGGCCGGGTGGACCGAGGGGCAGGTCCAGGAGAACTACCCGGGGCTGACGCCCGAGGCGATCCAGGCGGTCTTCGCCTACGCCGCGGAGGCCCTGGCGGACGAGACTCTCTACCCCGCTCGGCGCGAAGCCGGTTGATAAGGTTCGACAACGGACCCTTCCCGGGTCGGCCGACGCACGACCCGCCGACTCATCCCACCCGGCTCACCCCAGCGGCCGGTACCGCGTCGGGTCCGCCGCCAGGATCAGCAGGTCCCCCTCCCGCCGCGCCCTCCCCGTCACCTCGACGGGCCGGGCGGCCAGCTCGATCACCTTCTCGCCCACCGGACCGCCGTCCTCGTCCACCAGCAGCCAGAGCTGACGCTGGCCGCTCGTCGTCTCCACTAGGAGCATGGGCGGGATGCCGCCGCGCAGGCAGTTGGCGGCGCAGGCGCGGTGGGGCTTGGTGCGGCCGGGTTTCATGACCCCCAGGAAGCACTTGGAGTCGACGATCTCGCCGCGGAGGGTCACCTCGCCCAGCCCCTCCATCTCGACCACCGGCAGGGTCGACTCCTCGAGGCGTTCGAGGGTCCCCGGCACCACCTCGACGAGGGTCGCCAGGTCGTTCCAGACGAGCGTTCCCCGGAGCCGCACCCGGGCTCCGTCGAGACCCGCCACGAGCTGCTGGGCTCCGTGTTTGCCCTGCGACACGAGGGGGTAGCGGGAGCGCGCCGTGCCGTCGCCCGCGGGCTGCTCGAGCTCGAGGCGGGGCCACGGCCGCTCCCGGACGATGCCCGTCAGCTCCCGCGGCTCTCCGAACTCGAACACGCCGAGATCCGCGGGTCGTTGCAGGCTCGCGAGACCCACTCCCAGCACGGCGGCGAAGATCAGCAGCCCCACGACCCGGCCGCGCACGAAGGCGGCGATACCCCGGGGGGCACGACCCCGGTAGCCGACGTAGAACTCCCTGTCGTCCGTCCGGTCGCTCATGGCGTCGCCTCCGTCGGCGGGTGCCCCGGGATTCGCGCGGGCTCGACCGGGGTCCCGGCCGGCAGTGGCCGCGGATGGACCTCCACGACCCCGTCGACGATCCGGACCCGGAAGGTGGGGACCTTCTCCGCGTAGGGTGGCGGCGACGTGCCGTCGTGGGGCCGGTACTGGTAGCCGTGCCACGGGCAGGTGACGAGGCCGTCCAGCACGCAGCCCTCACCCAGAGGACCGTTCTGGTGCTGGCAGACGTTGGAGATCGCGGAGACCTTGCCGTCGTAACGGAAGAGCGCGACCCGCTCGCCCGAGAGCGAGACGATCCGCGCCCGGTTCTCCGGGATGGCGTCGACCGGGCAGACGCGCACGAAGTCGCGGGCGCCGGGGACGGAGTCGGGGTCCAGCCGCCGCTCGCGCAGCGCTCCGGCGCCGTGTACCAGGAGCACCCAGGCGACGGCCACGGCGAGCACGGCCACCAGCGCCGGATGACGCTCGCCGTAGAGCGCGCCGAGGGCGACGTGCAGCACGAGGAGCGCCCAGGCGACGTACACCAGCATGTGGAGCCTCTTCCATGTCGGTGCCGTCAGGTTGGCGAGCCAGAAGTCGTGGCTGGTCGCGGCCATGAGCAGGAGGATGACGAGGGCGGCGAGCCCCAGGGGTTGGAAGGGGAACCCGGCGACGCCCTCCCAGCGCCCGGGCGAGACCAGCACGCTCACCAGGGGATTCAGGTCGCCGAAGGCGTGGAACTGGACCAGCGACAGCACGCCGTGGGCCAGGGCCACCACGGACATCGTGACCCCGAGGTGCCGCCGGTTGTAGAGAAGCGGCAGAAAACGGTCGTCGAGGCGGGCCAACGGACCAATGGAGAGGATGATCGTCAACAGCAGGAAGGCGCAGGTCCCGAGGCCGCGGATGAGCAGCGTCTCGAGCGTGGCCTGGGCGTCCAGGACGATTCCCGACCCAACGAAGAGCCCGAGGTACGACAGGACGCCCGCGAGCACCACGCCGTCGTAGATGCGCTTCTGACGGTTCCAGCCGACCGCCTTGTAGGAGACGGCCATCAGCTCTCCTCCCCGCCCCGAGGCTCCCCGCCTCGAGACTCCCCGGCCGAGCCCGTGGGAAGAGCGCCGCTCGCCACCCGCCGCTGGTGGGCCAGGCTGTAGAGGACGATCGACCCGCCGTCGGCGGGGAGTCGCCAGACGATCTCCCGGGTACCCGGCACCCGGCCGAGCAGGGTCGCGTCGGCGGGCAGTCCGTCGCCCCCGTCCTTCCCGGCCCCGGCGGTCCAGTAGGCGAGCAGGTCCGGCGCCACCGAGCGCTCCAGCAGGCGCAGTCGCAGGTGGCGCTCGACCCCCCGCGAGAAGACGGCGGCCTCCGCCCGCACGCCGTCTAGCTCGAAGGGGGTGCCGGCCACCCGGCGCGGGTGGCCGGCGGGGGTCGCCTCCCCGCGCCACGCCGGCAGATCGTCCATCCGAGGCTGAGGCGGCCGGGAGAGGAGAGCCCAGGCGAGCAGTGCCGGCACGACGATCCACAGGGCCGCCACGGTGCGACGGTGTCGGGTGCGCAGCGGCCGGATCATCGGCGTTCCTCCCGCGCCGCGAGGCGGTGGTCGTTGCGCTCTTCCGGCGGCGCCGCGCCCCGAATCCAGCGCCGCAGGAGCACCGGCCAGAGGGCGGCGACCCCCGGCAGGATCAGGAGACGGAAGCCCCGGGTGCCGCCGCGCGCCGCGGGGTCGACCCGCTGCGCCCCGAAGATCACGAACGGGATCGCGAAGAGGAGACCGAGACCGACGTAGATCCCGACAGCGGTCACGAGCACCGTCGCGAGGCCGGTTCCCATCACAGCAGCTCCGGGTCGGTGATCACGTGCACCAGCGCCGGCCCGCCGTGCGCCAGGGCGCGCTCCAGGGCCCCGTCGAGCTCCGAGGCCCGCGTCACCCGGATGCCCAGGGCTCCGCACAGCTCGGCGTAGGCCGCGAAGCTCGGGTTGCAGAGCGAGGTCTCCCAGACATCCCACTCTCCAGCGCGCTGCTCCTTGCTGATCTTGCCGAGCTCCCGGTTGTGAAGCACGACATGCGTGATGTTCATGCCGTACTTGACGAGCGTGGTCAGCTCGGCCAGGTACTGGCCGAGCCCGCCGTCGCCGGAGATCGAGACCACCTTGCGGCCCGCGAAGGGGGTCTCCGCTTCTTGTGTGGCGGCCCAGGCGCCCATGGCGGCGGGCAGCGAGAAGCCGATCGAGCCCAGATAGCCCGACATCAGGACGGCCTGCTGCTGGCACTCGAAGTAGCGTCCGAACGAGTACGTGTTGTTGCCC